>CAVRZU010000098.1:0-18473 GCA_963725365.1 uncultured delta proteobacterium
TGCATCCAGAGCCTGCCCCGGCTGCTCCCGAAATGTTGATCCGCTCACTGTTCATCGTTCTTAAGGACAGCACATCATGGCCCTCTGGTTTGAAATGCTCGTGACCATATCAAGCGTTCCAGCAAGGTCTCTAAATTCAAATGGCTTTTCCACGTATCCGCTGCTACCCTTTTTGATAGCCTCCTCTTTTATATATGGCATACACGACCCGGTCATCATGATAAAAGGCAGGCCCGGAAACCGGGATGAAACGTAGTCCAGAAGTTCGAGCCCTGTTTCGCCCGGCATCATGAAATCCGAAACTATCGCATCGAAGTGTGAGTGCTCAAGGCATTTTCGGGCTTGAGCCACACTGGAGGCCAACTCCAATTCAAAACCATAAGCGCTCAAAAATTCGCTCATGAGATACAGGAGGTCTTTGTCATCGTCAACTATCAGGACCCTGACCATTTCGATTCTCCTTTGTGCTGGAAGCGTATCCGAATAAACCCGCGGACATCTTCTCGAAAGAAAGGCCAACTCCTAAGGGCCCTCTGAGGGGCTTTTTGATTAACGTCCCCTAAAAATAACAAATGCCTAAGAGATAAAATAGTAGTAATTTGCAGTATTTTATCGCTAAACAGTATAAATTCTTACATTGTAATTGCCGGCATTTCACTGTCACTCTTACTGGAATCCCCGTGTCACCTTCGATTGCTTCGGGGCACTTTCAGCAGGATTTTGAAAAGACCCCCTCAATCCCTCAATCAGTGAATGGAGCGACGAATTACGCCGGAAGTTCTACCGCTTCTCCCGCCAAGGAAGGGAGGATACCGGTATCCTTTCCGGCAAACGAACAACGCCGAAATAGTATGCGCGAAGAGAGCCCACCATCCTGACCATATCCTGGAGGTTCTGAGGCTTGACAATAAAGGAATCCGCCCCCATTTTGAGGCCGGAAGACATATGCTCCCTTCTTCTCGATGATGTTAGCAGCACAACAGGTATTTTTTTCAGGTAAGGGTGCCCCTTAATTTCCTTTAGTGACTCCAATCCATCCTTTCGTGGCATCATAAGATCCAGTAAAATAAGGTCGGGCCGTGGGGAAGTCCCGCGTGCTACGTACTTGCCGCTGTGCAGCAGGTAGTCCATAGCTTCGAGCCCATCTCCCACCCAGCGCAGGTCCACTGCAACCGGACTTGCTTGAAAGGCTTCCTTAACCAGGATGTAGTCGTCTTCATCATCGTCGGCCATCAAAACGACTATCTCGGGGGCATTCCAACTCTGTTCCCTAACGCCATCCCCAACGTCCTCCGCCGATGCACTATTTTGTGAAATTGCCATAATCGCATCTCCTTTCGGACAAAACGTGTTGGTTCGGAAAAGTTAGTGATTCAGATCGTTTATTACTAGATAATCATTACTGTTCAAGTAGTAAAATACTGTATTCTTTGACTACATTAAGATTAGTGGTCAGAGAAGGCTGGTTTTTCCCGCTGCTTCCGGCGACTGGCCACTGGCGACTGCTTTTTTTTGGCCTATTTTTGAAAGTTATTATAAGCTACCCGGCTGGCGGGTTCGCCGGCTTAAAAAACGGACGTTTGGGAAAGGAACCGGAATGGATACTTATTACATTGACGGGCAATTTGTCAGCGACGACAAGTCGATTATCAGCGTAAAAGACATTATCGTACTGCGAAGTTTCGGGGTATTCGATCTGTTTATCACGTACAACAAAAGACCCTTCCATTTGGAAGATCACATAAAGAGGCTGGAAAATTCGGGAAGATGCATCGGTCTTGAACTAAACCACACTGCATCTGAAATCTGTGAGATCGTCCGCGAGACGCTCAGCCGCAACCCCCACCACCAGGAATCGGCTATTCGAGTTGTCTGCTCCGGCGGAGTCAGCTCAGATGGCCTTAATCCTGAGGGCCGGGGCATCCTGATGGTGATGGTCACGCCAAGACCCGAGCTGCCCGGCAATTGGTATACCGAAGGCGCAAATGTTATCACAATCGATGGGGAAAGATTCATTCCGGCAGCCAAAAGCACATGCTATCTGACGGCTGTGCTCGCGATGCGGAGGGCGAAAAAGGACAATGCAATAGAGGCTGTCTACGTCGATCGAAACAACTGCATTCTCGAAGGCACAACAACCAATTTTTTCTGTTTTATAAAAAACAAACTGGTCACTTCCCATCGGAACATTTTGCCCGGAATTACCCGCAGCGTAATAATCGAGCTTTCGAAAGAGGTTTTCGACCTCCAAACCAGGGACATCGGCATATCTGAACTACCCGACATGGAAGAGGTGTTTATAACCGCTTCCAATAAGGAGATCGTACCGATTGTGCAGATAAACGGCCGGCAAATCGGAAACGGCCGAGTCGGGGAGCGGACCAGCAAGGTCATGCAGCTATTTCAGGATTATACGAATGCCTACGGAGAGGGTGGTCCCTGCATGGCTCTAAACACATGCAATTGACCCGCTTATCTGTGAAAGATTATGTGCTAAGGGTGGCCGATGGTTATCCCACCCCGGGAGGCGGCAGCGTTTGCGCTCTTGCAGGGAGCCTTGGCGCGGCCCTTTGCCTAATGGTTGCAAACCTCACCATCGGCAGAGAGAAGTACCGGAGCGAGTGGCCGGAAATGCACAAACTGAGTCATGCTGTCAGCAATCTGCTCTCAGGTTTACTAGAATTGGCGGAGCGCGACGCTGAAGCCTACGACGGAGTGCTCTCGGCTTATAAACTGGATCAAAAAAACGAACCACAAAAAAGAGGAGCGCAGAGAAGCCATCGACTCAGCCATGAAACAGGCAGCTCTAGTGCCCATGGAGGTCCTGCGGACCCTCGCAAAGCTCACGGACTTTGTCGAAGAGGCGATCGAGAAAGGCAACCCGAATTGTCTGTGCGACACCGCAGTCGCAGCCCAGTTAATCCGCGCAGCGGCGATTGGCGCCTCCTATAACGTCCGGGTAAACCTTTCGAACATCGCGGATAAAAATTTCTCATCCTGCATGCAAAACGAAATGACAGGTTTAAAAAACAATATCGTTCAGGCGATTGACAGACTGGAAGCCAGGATCGAAGTTGCTTTCAAGACGTAATTATTCTCACCCGGCTTAATGCCAAGGTAATATCTCAATTCCTCAATCCCCAAATTCTTAAATTTAACTTCTAAATTCCTCAATTCCTAAATTTAACTTCTTTATTTACCATCGCCTTGCAAGCTATAATCTTTTACTCACTCTGTAGCTCACACAGATTTTTGAAACAATTGCCTGCGCTATAAAAAGCTCTTAGCCAACGGCGCCGGCTTTTTGATTTCGGATTTGCGGAAAAAAAATGGCTGTCATAACGATATCCGGAGAGCCTGGGGTTTTAGACAAAGAAGTGGGAGCGCGGCTTGCCGGTCAGTTGGGGTTCTTGCTGATAGACAAAGCCGGGATTGCTCAACTCTCGGGCGAAATGGATCTGGAAGAGGCCCGGCTTCAAAAGGTGGACGAAGCGATCTCAAGGGGGGACACTGATATCGATTCGGAAACCGAAGCTTGCGCCCGGCTCTTGCAGGACTCTGTTGCCCAGTTGGCGGAAGAACAGGACGTAGTGATAATCGGCAGGGGCGCACAGGGATTATTCCGCAATCTGCCGGGCACATTGCATGTGCGGTTTATTGCGCCGCGTGATTTTCGCGTTTCGCAGACTATGACCCGCAGGAGATTGCCCGAGCGGGAAGCCCGAAGGCTGATTAGAACTCAGGAACTGGAGCGGGCCCGTTACCTGCAGTTTCTTTATAATTTGAACCCGTCGGACCCGGGCCTCTACGATTTGACCATCCGGATGGATCGGTTGTCGATCGGGCAGGCATTGAAAGTGATAGTGACGGCTGTTGATGAGATGGAGCTTCGGCAGGTCCCGAGGGACCGGATCGTAAAGGACCTTTTGCCTCAAATGCCGGAAAGAAAAGACAACGGACGATTTGCCAACGCCGCTGAAACGGAATTTGCAGGTTTTCTCGAATTTTATCATATCCCGTTCGAATACGAATGTCGCACTTTCCCGTTGGAATCCGATGCGCACGGCAAGGTAACGGAGGCTTTCACACCCGATTTTTACCTCCCGGAACAGGACCTCTTCATTGAATTAACCACTATGAAACAAAGTCTGGTGACCCGCAAAAACCGGAAAGTCCGGAAACTGCGCAAACTCTATCCCAATGTTAATGTACGCATCTTTTACCAGCGGGATTTTTACAATCTTATGGCCAAGTACGGCTTACTGGCAGACAAGCCGGTTCGCAATGGATGATATGCCCGATAATATTGTCGAGATTTTGATCTCACAACAGGCGGTTGAAAGGCGCATTGCCGAAATGGGCAGGGAAATCGCCGCCGCCTATCAGGATAGTCTGCCGCTGCTGGTCGGGGTGCTCAAAGGATGCATGATCTTCATGTCCGATCTGGTAAAACAGATCGATATCCCACTGGAAATTGATTTTATTTCGGCAATGAGCTACGGGGGGGTGCAAAAGTCCAGCGGAGCGGCGCGGATAACAAAAGATCTCGACTGTGTAATCGAAGGACGAGACGTACTCCTCATTGAAGGTATCGTAGATACCGGAATGACCGCCGGGTACCTTCTGCGCAACCTGCAGGCCCGCCAACCCCGCAGCCTGCGCGTGTGCACACTCCTGGACAAGGAAGTTCGCCGAATCGTTAGAATTCCCATCTCATTTAGAGGCTTCAGCGTCCCCGACAGGTTCCTGGTCGGCTACGGCCTGGATTTCCGCCAACGCTACCGTAACCTGCCCTATATCGGCGTCTTGAGTAATGAGATTACCGGACTGGACCGCAGGTAAAGAGTGATTCTCGAAAAATGATCGCTGACGCTTGACACTCGATTTTCCGTGCATAACTTCATAATCGAGTCCTGAGAGGTCGGAGTAAGAAGCCCAGTGAATATGCTCGGCGGAAATACTCAACGGAAAAAAGAAGGCCCAAAAGCTTTCGATGGGAAGTTGAGAAAAAAAGCCGGGATGAGCGTAAGCAAAAGCTGGGAAGCTGAAAAGGTCACTTAGGGCTCAACTTTTTTCGATTGCCTTCTCCTTATTACAGACGAATATTGATGGATTGAAGCCTCCTACGTTCTTTACAGCTTGTAGCCGATCTTTCGGAGCAGGTCTTTGCGCCAGTTGATTTCAGCTTCGTCTTCAACGCCCTTGGTTGAAAAACCGTCCACAACGCCCATCACACCCCGGCCCTGCTCCGTTTGCGCCATAATCACTTCCGTGGGGTTGGCCGTTGCGCAGAATATCCGGCACACCTCCGGGACCATCTTAATAGTGTTCAAGACATTTACAGGATAGAATCCGGGACCGAGAAAAATGATAAAGCTATGGCCGGCCGCAATGAGTTGGGCGTTCTTTCGGGCAAGTTCGATCATTTCCGGGTCGGTCCCCGACCATCGGACCAGGCATTTGCCCGAGGCTTCGCAGAATGCGATGCCAAACCTGATGCCCGGCACGGCAGACACAAGCGCCTCGTGGATGTCTTCCACGGTTTTGATGAAATGAGTCTGGCCAAAAATGAAATTGATCTCTTCAGGCTTTTCGATCCTCACGGTGATTAACTGCATTATCAATACTCCTTCTCCGCCCTTCCGGCTATTCCCAGAACCGTGCGGACATATGCCTTACTGTGGTTGTATTCCCAGATGACCGCTTCCCTGTCCGAAGGGAACCTTGCCTCACACCACCCATGTGCGCGCAGATAATTGGCGGTGCTGAAAATAGCGTCCTCAGCATTATAGAGGTCTATGCGCCCGTCACCATTGCCATCAGCACCAAACTTTGCCAGGCTGCTCGGCAAAAATTGCGGCCAGCCGATAGCGCCCATTACGGGATCCTTTGAGTGACTCGGGCCTTATCCCATGCGTATTTTCCAGATCAAACAGGGCGTACAGTTCCCTGTAAGCCCAATCGGAGCGGTCAAGCAGCTTTTTGTCGAAAGCCTCACGCCCCCACTTCTGACGGTCCCGCGCCGAAAGCAGCCTCCACACTTTATCGCGGTTAGCCTTCCGATCCATTATGGAAAAGGTCGAAAATACTGCAAGCGTTGAGGTTTTTCCGGTGTATGATCCGAAATGGGTTTCGACCAGCATAATCGCAGCAATGACTTCGGCATCTACTCCGTAAGCCGCTTTGGCCCTTCGGAAACAATTGCGGTGATCGGCTATGAATTGTCGTACTGCCGCTATTTCCTGAGGCGCCAGGAAATGGTCGTAGTTCGCCTGGCCTTCCCGGATTTTCATGGTCTGGGCTACAAGCCCGAGCATGGGGGGCGGGACGGAGCGGAAGGCGCCGGTGACCTGCGAAGGCGAAAAACCGTCCTGCAACAACTTATGCTGAAGACCTCCATAAACCTCTTCAGCCGAATTGGCGATCCAGGGATCAAATGAGAGAACCATGAAAATCAAAACGCACAGAAATGCAAGCCGGCAATTGAAACGGACAGGGATCTTTTTTTTCAACATCTGGTGACACCTCATAGCGGATAACCGGAATCAGTGAATCGACTTTTGAGTTTTGCCTTGAGATTAACAAACTATTTATTATAGTTTATCGGCGCTGTTTATGCAAACGAGGCTGACTGGGATCCAGGGGTATTCTGTTCCGACGTGATCCTACCGTGAGATCGTACGGTTAGAAAAGACAACAGCAAAGAAATGAGCCTCGAATTCTGCTTGAAAATTCACAGCATCGGCCGCAGAGAAGGCTGAGAGCGCAGAGGAAAACAGTTCATATTCTTTTCTCTGCGCCTCTCAAGATCGACCGTGGCCCCTCGAACAACTCTCTGGATTTTAGGGGTTGTCGATCGGTGGCATAATTTTTAAAGGCATCAATTGTTACAATGACGAACAGAGGACTCTCAGAGGAAAACAATTGAATAATCCGGAAAAACAAAAAACAATTAATTCAGATCCCTGCGCCTCAACCTGCCCCGGCAGTGCTTCCGGACCGGGGGCGGAATTCAAAAGGGAGGGAATAGATGATTTCAAACGCCGCAAGGACCGTATTTTCGAAATAATAGCAAAGATGCTCGACCTGAACATGTCCGACCAAGACTCATGTCTGGAATGGAAAGAGAAGCTGGAGGCCAACAGATTCAACATGGTAGTCGTCGGACAGTTCAAACGCGGGAAAACCTGCCTGATAAACGCACTGCTCGGCTCGCCGATACTTCCGGTTTCGGTAATTCCCCAGACATCGATAGTTACCATACTCGTATACGGCGAAAAGCCGGCCGGGAGGGTGTTTTTAAAAAATGAGAAAGCCTTCGATATTCCCGTCCAAGCACTGGCCGATTACGTAACCGAGACCGGAAACCCCAAAAACGAGAAGGAAGTCGCCGAGGTTGTCGTACTCTTCCCCTCTCCCTACCTCAAAGACGGGGTTCGACTGGTCGATACGCCTGGCGTCGGATCTGTCTACATTCACAATACCGATGTCGCATACCGTTATCTTCCCAAATGCGACGCAGCCCTCTTTTTACTATCTGTGGACCAACCGGTGAGCAACGCCGAAATCGAATTCCTCAAAGACGTGCGCGAATACGCCGGCAGGATCTTCTTTCTACTGAACAAAACAGACTATCTTTCGTGCGAGGAACTCGACAGTGCCCTCCTGTTTGCAAAAGAGACACTCCAACAGATTATGGGACCCGATGCCATAAAGATCTTCCCCATTTCCGCCAAACTCGGGCTCCAGGCAAAACTCGACGGATCTTCCCAGGGTCTTGCGGCAAGCGGACTTCCCTGTTTCTCCGAAGCTCTGGACCGATTTTTAGTAAAGGAGAAGGGCAAAGTGCTTATCGAGTCAGTCTCCGGGAATCTTCTAAAGGTGCTTTCCCGCGCAAGACTTGAGAATGAACTCGAACTGAAGTCCCTTGTAACGCCGGTCGAACAGATCCGCGAAAAAATAGCCGCTTTTGAGACCAAGAAACTCGAACTCATCGAACAGAGGCGGACATTCGACGACCTTTTTAGCGCGGAGATCAAGCGCCTTATTATAAGTGAGTTGGACCGAGGGGTCGCCGCTTTGAAGGAAAGGCTCGTCTCCGAGATGGAAGAGCAGTTCAACCGGTTTTACGAATCAAAGAAAGACCTTTCCCTCAAAGAGCTTAACGATGCGATCGCAGCGTTCGTTCTGGAAAAAATCCGGGAAGAGTTCACCGCCTGGCGCGAACTCGAAGAAGATCAGCTCTCGAATGCATTTGACGCCATTTGCGCGAGGTTTGCGTCGAAAGTGAACGAGATGACCGATTCGCTGCTGGACTTTTCCTCTCAGCTCTTTTCCATACCATTCGAATCCATCGAGGTTCAATCTTTCCGGGACTCCGGGTCTTCCTTCCAATACAAGTTCCGGGACGACGCGGTTGGCCTTGGAATGCTGGCCGATTCACTGACGCAGGTCGTCCCCGGGTACATAAGCGGAAGGTGGAAATTCCAGCGTCTTAGAGACTGGGCCGTTCGAACCGCAAACAAGATGATCCTCGGTAAAAGAAAACGGCACATGCGGGAAATGATAGAGATGCAGGCCGGAAGGCTTCGGGCGGACTATCTGGAAAGAATAAATCGCAGCGCTTCCCGCTTCAGATCGCGTATAATCGGCAACATGGACACAATTGCACAGGGAATAGCGCGGGCAATAGAACGCGGAATCGACCTTCGCCTCAGGGGAGAAGAGGAAGCCGCCCGGATGCGATCACATCTGGAAGATCGGCTTTCGGAAACGGATCGCATAAGGAACGAGCTTTCCCGAATCCGTGAAGAGTAGACAAAAGTGCGGGCATGGCCCGCCATGAAGACCTTGACGCGAGGAGAAGTACATGAACGGAAATATCTCCGAATCTCTTAAAAGACAGCGCGAGTTGATATTGGAGGAAAGCAGCGAGCAGGCGCTCGATCGACACACCAGTCTGCTGGAGATCGCTATCATTTCTTTATACAACCACCTTGCAAATCGGCCGGGCTCGGAGGCCTTCCGTGCAGGTGGTGCGATCGTGGCGGTCGGCCCCTTTGGACGAGGCATATCAGGTCCCACCCAGACTGTTTCAATCCTGTGTCTTCAGGCCGATGATTCGTCTATCAAGGATCCCTGGATCGATGAGATCACCGGACCGCTCATCGAAGCCGGATGGACCGTTGAAGCCTTGCCGGGATCGGTAAAAACCATTATGGATCAGGTGAGATCCGATTACGGTTTATTTTTAAAACTCACTGATTTGCGCTATATTTCCGGAAACCGCAACATCGCCGATCAACTCGACCGGGAAATTGAAAATCACATTTTACAAAACAGAGAATCGCTCTTCCGGTCTTTGCGCGAATCAATTGCGGCACGCAAGCAACACCTGGAAAATTCCCGGGAATGGCTTGAACCCGACCTTGAACAAAATCCGGGAGGGCTTTACGAAATTCGGGCCATCCGCGCCGGATGCCGCATCGAATCCAGGATCCGAAACCTTGAGGATGCAATTTTCCAGGGCTATCTTACCCGGCAGGAAGTAGACCTTCTTCAGACAGCGGAGAAAGCGTTTTGCAGATACCTTACGCTTCTGCAAGCCACATCGGGCCGGGCAGGCAGCACACTCCTTTTTGACGATCAGGAGACGCTTGCCCGCAAGCTGGGATATGCGGAAAAATCGGGGTTTCTTCCGGTCGAAATCTTCATGCAGCATGTTCACCAGTTGTTTGAAGGAGTTGCCGAGGTTTCGAGGGAATTCTGGGAAAGACTCGATGAGGGTAGCGCCACCGGGGCAGAAGAAACCGAGACCTTCATAGAGGAAGGGATAACCGCCAGGTCAGGGAAGATTTTCATCCTGACCGACCGCTACCCGGCAACCCCGGAACGCATGGTTCATCTCTTTGCAGTCTGCGCCCGGCTGGGTCTTGGGCTGGCAAACGTTACGAGACAGTGGATATCTCACAATAAAAACGTCCTGGATGCAGCCTCGGGAGATCCCTGCTTTAAAGATGAATTCATGGAACTGCTTCGGGCCGATTCCCCGGAAGTCTCCGTGTTGCGGCGATTCTATGACTATGGCCTGATGAGCGCCCTCATTCCCGAGCTTGTCTCTGCGCATGGTTTGGTCCAGCATGATCAATTTCACCTCTACCCCGTCCACGAACACCATCTGCGGACCGTTTCCGAATTAAAAAAGACCATCGCCGGGGTGTACTCCGAAGAAGAACCTGAACTTACCGTGACCGCTGCCGAGCTGGGTGACCCAGCCCCCATGCTGCTCGCAGGCCTGTTGCACGATGTGGGGAAAAGTTCAGGCAGCGGACATGCGCTAAGAGGCGGCGAGATGATACCCGCTGTTGCAAGGCGTCTCGGTCTATCTTCCCAGGAGGCCGAAACGGTCCAGTTCCTTGTGTCTCAACACCTGCTCCTGCTCGACAATGCATCTCTTCGCGATCTG
Source organism: uncultured delta proteobacterium (assembly GCA_963725365.1). Lineage (GTDB taxonomy): Bacteria > Desulfobacterota > Syntrophobacteria > Syntrophobacterales > Syntrophobacteraceae > SbD1. The sequence goes on from CAVRZU010000098.1 coordinate 10,466, forward strand.
GCCGATCATGAAATGCTTTCAAACTGCGCGGCCGCGGTTGGCAGGAAGGAGTATCTCGACCAGTTGGTCTTACTCACCTTTGCCGACATGATGGCCACCGGTCCCCGAGCCAGGGACAAATGGCGAAACACACCGGTGCTGACGCTCTACTGCAACCTCCGGGGCATTTTGGAAAAAGGCGAACCAAGCTCACGGATAATCTCCGAACGGGTAGCCAGGGTTAGAAAGGAGATCGAGACCCGCGTTTCCGATCTTCTAAGCCCGGGTGAGGTGGAAACCTATTTCTCACAGCTCGCTCCGAGATATTTGATTTCCATTCCCCCGGAGGAAATAGTCAAACACATCCAGTTGAGCCGCAGGCTTCAGCAATCCGATGCAACTTTCATCTGGGAAGTGTCCTCCGGCGAGAGACCGCTGAGATTACTTTCCTGAGCTATGACAGGCAGGGCCTTCTTGCAAAATCGGCTGGACTCCTGACCCTGCACGACCTCAACATCAGTAGCGCCCAGGCGTTTACGATGAACGATCAGATTACCCTGCTCCTGTTCCAATGCCGGCTTCCGGAAGGTGGCAAGCCAACTGACTGGAATGCGCTGAAAACGGATATGGACCGCCTGCTCAAGGGAAAGTTGGCCCTTGACTACCGGATTGCGGCGCATTCGGCCGGAAGACCTCAGCCAAAGACATTGAGGGCGGCCCCCAGCAAGATAGTCATCGATAACGATTCCTCGGCCATGTACACTATCCTGGATGTATACACGGCTGACCGCATCGGGCTCCTCTATACCATCACCAGGACCTTGCACGAACTCCAGATACCCATATACTTAGCAAAAATCACTACAAAGAGCGACCAGGCGGCCGATGCCTTCTACATAAGGAATGAAAAACGCCAGAAGGTCACAGATCCCGAACAGATCGATGAAATAAAGAAGGCTCTTCGCTTCTGCCTCGATGGTGAGTCGGAGTGGGAAAAATGATAAGAAAGGTTATGGGTTATGGGTTATGGGTTGCCCTCTCGCCTCTTACCCCTTACTCCTTACCCCATTTGCAGTTTTCTTTAAAAGGAGGCTTATCACATGGACAATTCCGTTCTGCTTGAAAAAGACCACCCGCTTGGATGCCTGACCCTCAACCGGCCGGAAACCAGGAACGCTCTCTCATTGGAAATGATGCGCTCGATTTCAAACGCCCTTGAAGAGATTGAGCAAGATAGCCGGATATCCATTCTCATCATCCGGGCAAACGGCCCGGTATTCAGCGCCGGTCACGATATCCGGGAAATGGCCAGAAAACATGAAAGTATCGATGAACTGCGTGAAATATTCACTGAGTGTAACAAGATGATGCTCAAGCTCCATGAGATGCCGCAAACAGTGATAGCCCAGGTTCATGGAGTCGCTACGGCCGCCGGATGCCAACTGGTCGCAGCGTGCGATCTGGCCGTCGCCGAAACCGGGGCTCGCTTCGCTACACCGGGCGTAAAGATAGGTCTTTTTTGCACCACCCCCATGATCCCCCTGGTTCGTGTGATCGGCAGGCGGCGGGCTATGGACATGCTTCTAAGCGGCAGGTTCATTTCCTCCGAGGAAGCCTTGCAATTTGGTCTCGTCAATAGAGTTGTTTCACCTGAAAAACTCGGCGATGAAACCCGCAACTGGGCTCTCGAACTGGCACAGGCAAGTCCCTTTGTGCTGAGCCTGGGCAAAAATGCCTTCTACTCCCAGGTGGACCTCGATGAAAGGTCCGCTTACCAGTACGCCAAAGAAGTCATCGCCATGAATTGTATGGCGGAAGACGCTTTCGAAGGGATGACGGCATTTATCGAAAAAAGAAAGCCGGTGTGGAAATAAAATCAGTCGCCAGTGGTCAGTCGTCAGACAAAGCTCCCTTTCCGGCGACTGGCCACCGGGGCAACGCACACTGCATTTCATACTTTTCTAAACTTTTCCCTCTCCTGCTCCTCGTGCCAGTTTCCATCGGTGCAAACCTTGCACCCTTTCTCAGTTCAAAGCTCATGCCCCAGGGGATAAGACTTTCCCTCGAACGAGCAGTCGTTTTCTTGAGTCGTTTGCATATTTTCCCCCTTATCTCGGATACACTGAACACTCTTTCCAGTAATCCTTAAATAGTTTCCATCCGGAGTTTCCGGATGGAAACTATTTAAGAGTAAGCATTCCCGGAAACCGTCACCATCCCACCTATGCGAAGGCAAAAGAGGGATACTGACGCTGTCAATTTCATTTCTCACGCTCTTTGCTTCCTGCTCCCTGCTTTCACATTGGACTAAAGACATTCCAGCCTTCGCAATTGACTCTCACATCCCGAGAGGTTAATCCTTCTACCGGTTCTCAATGTTAATCGCGGTTTCCAGGCCCCTTCGGAGTCTTTTTTTCCTGTTGGGAACAGGTTGGAATTCGGGTAGAATCAAATGTGTAGAATAAAATGTTATGAGTTTTGATCGGGGAAGTATGGCGCCATTATCTTACCACGGCACACCCCGTTCTTGAATTGGAGGGAAACATGGCGACTGCTCTGGAACTGACCCGTAAGGGTTGGCAGCATTACCTGGAGGGTGCGCGGCTACGACCAAAGTTGCCCGCACCGCTCCCATCGGTTCAGAAGGAACGTGAACGTTTGTTGGCTCTCGTTCGCTGTGCTGCTGCTGAACTCAAGGTCCGTTTCGGTGTCAGGCGTGTGTTTCTTATAGGTTCTCTGGTACAAGAGGCGTGTTTTTCTGCTCATTCCGATGTGGACCTGGCTGCTGAAGGCCTTGCGGGAGATGAATACTGGGACGCGTGGCGAATGGTCGAGGAAATGATTCCGGACCGGCCTGTTGATCTGATTGATATGGAAACCGCCGGTGAATCAATGCTCCGGACAATCCAGCGCTACGGAATGGAACTATGAACATCATTTACCAGGAACTGTCCGACCGGATTCATGACGCCGTATCGGATCTGGATCGGGTTGTAAAGCGCACTCTGCGTGCTTGGCCTAATGCGAGAGAAACGTCAGAAAATCAGGATGTTTTCTTGGATTCCGTGGCATTGAATCTCCATAGTTTTTACTCCGGTCTGGAGCGGCTGTTTGAAATGATTGCGCGGCGTCTGGACCATTCGCTTCCCTCAAGCGAGGTTTGGCATCGCGAGCTGTTATTCCAGATGGGCCGAGAAATCCAAGGTGTAAGACCAGCCGTTATCTCTCAAGATCATGCCGACGGATTGGATGAATTTCGACGATTTAGGCACCTTGTTCGAAACGTTTATACGATTAATCTCGTACCGGAAAGGATGAGCAAGTTGATCTCGGTCTTACCGGATCTATGGTCACAACTGCACGCTGAGTTGATGGTTTTTGCTGATTTCACAAAAGACCTGGCGGCACAATGATTGTGCAAGATGGAAATCGTTTGGAACCAAGTTTTGACCGGCGCCGCCAGGGCTAATGGAGCCGGTCTTATCTTCCGATCTCTCCGGTCCAGAAACTACCGCCTCTTCTTCTTCGGCCAGGGCATCTCCCTGATCGGCACATGGACGCAGCAGGTTGCCATCAGTTGGCTGGTGTACCGGGTCACCGGCTCAACGCTCCTGCTTGGCGTAGTTGCCTTCTCCAACCAGATTCCGACCCTGTTTCTGGGTCCTTTAGCCGGAGTGGTGGCCGACAGGTGGGAGCGCAAGCGCCTCCTGCTCTGGACCCAGTCCCTCTCGATGCTCCAGGCGCTGATTCTGGCCGCGCTCGTGCTTGCCGGCGCAATCCAGACGTGGCAGATAATCGCGCTCAGTCTTTTCATCGGGATAATAAACGCTTTCGATATACCTATCCGTCAGTCTTTCGTGATGCAGATGGTAGAAAGAAGAGAAGACCTCGGCAACGCGATAGCCCTTAATTCGGCGATGTTCAACAGCGCTCGTTTCATCGGGCCCATGGTTGCAGGAATTCTAATTTCCACGGTGGGCGAAGGAGTTTGTTTCCTTATAAACGGAATAAGCTACCTTGCGGTGCTGGCGAGTTTAGCGGCGATCAGGCTTGCTCCGCGACAAAACCTCAAGGTCCGGGCGCCTGTTTTGCGGGAGTTCTACGACGGTGTCCGTTATGCCTGGAGTTTCAAGCCCATTATAGCCATTCTCGCGCTGCTTTCGGTCTTTAGCATAGCCGGTGCTCCTTACCTGGTGCTAATGCCCGCCTATGCCAAGGACGTCCTGCATGGGGGCGCCCACACATTCGGGTTCCTGATGTCAGCGGCGGGCATCGGGGCTTTGTCGGCCACGTTGTACCTGGCCTCGCGCAAGAATGCCCACGGCCTGATAAAAATCATTCCCGTGGCCGCCGTCGCCTGCGGCCTGGGGATTGCCTCTTTTGCCCTTTCCAGAAATTTTTCACTTTCGATAATCTGTCTCTTCCTGGCCGGGTTCTGCATGATGACTCAGATCGCATCCAGCAATACGATCATTCAGACCGTGGTCGATGATGATAAGCGCGGCAGGGTAATGAGCCTGTTCGCAATGTCGTTCATGGGCATCATGCCCTTTGGGAGTCTCCTTGCCGGAAGCGTAGCGGACAAGATCGGGGTCCAGAATACGCTGCTGTTGGGCGCTGCCTGCTGTATAGCCGGGGCCTTGATTTTCGCCTTGAAACTCCCCATGCTTTCCGAACTGCTCAAACCGGTCTTTGCGAACATCGAGATCTGCGAAACGGAGCAGCCTATTGTGAGGGGTGAGAGGTGAGGGGTGAGGGGTGAGGGATGAGGAAGCGATTCACCACGGAGGACACTGAAATGATCGTGCCGATACCGTACGTCCACTGCGGGATCGGTTTCGTGAAGACCCTGGTGTCCATCCCGCTGATCCTGCGGAAAATTCCCATGAACCACGCTTACGGTATCCGTATTCGAAAGGCCTTCGTCTCGCAGCGCAACCGGTACGAAATAAATGTTTATGGAGGCAAGCTTTTCCTCGTGTTCGGCCTCTTCCTCCTGCCTTCGGTTGGCTGGGCCAAGGCGTCGCACCGCCGCCCACCAGCCCCTGGGCTCCAGTGTTTAAAAAGGATTTATCTATGATATTCTGAATGCTTGACAGATATAAAAATAGAATTTTAGATTGGTCATAATCTACTTGGCCGGGAAAATCAAATTCGACAAATTCGGGACATCCTTGCTGCATTCGCTGATAATACAGCGGGAAAACCAGCGGTAGCCCAATGCTGTTAACTTGCCGTTAACTTAAGCACCCCGGGCTTTCCTATCAGGGTCCATCTGTATCCATCCGTGTCTAAGAAATTTTTCCGTTCAGTATTACTGCGCGGAGTACCAGTCCAGCACCCGTTTAAGTTCCATCGCAACCGCAGGCGCTGCCATATTGCGGTTGCTCGAGATGTCCGCAGGCAGCAACCCTGGAACGTTATAGAAGGCCGCAGTCGAACCGTAGTCTGTTTGAATTGCGGCCCCTTCAAGCGAAAGTCCCAGAAAAAGGCCACGGCTTCTGGAATAGGAGAGTATCTCCGCCCTGAGCATTACGTCAGTTGCCGCCTCAGCTTGCCTGCCGACGGGTCCCGCCGCTATCGAAGCGTCAGCTCCCAGGCTGAATTTGCCACCATATATCGCATCCAGACTGCGAATACTTTTAAGCACAAGAATCACATCTGTGGATTGGGCGCCGATCTGCCACCCGAAACTGCCTCCAATCAGGCGAAAAAAAACTGGGTTGCCCCAGGATCGGTCCTCATTGCGTATCAGCAGCACCCCGATTCCATAACGGCCTCCAAAAATAAATCCCGCCTTGAGCAGATCTGGAAAAATCGCGATTCCCTCTGCGCTGCGCAAAAGACTGGGAGGGATTTCACTCTCAGGAATATCCATAGTCTCCTTGATGACTGAGATCGATGCCTGGACCTTTGCTTCCTCGCTCACTCCGGCTCTTGATAACAGGGGCAGAGAGAAACACAGAATCCATGCCATAATGAAGACGGTTAAGGTACTCCTTTGAGTCATCGGAAATCCCCTTTCATCGTGGAATTAGTTTTTAATCGCTGTGCGCTGCCTCAGTCGGTCAAAAGTCTCTTTGTGAGGTCACATGAGAAGACCTATTATCCGGAAGGTGCTCGGTTACTTTGTCGAATATCTTCGACCGGCGAGGACCTCTCTTCTTCTTAATCAGTTCACTTAATTTATCAAGCTTATACTTAATGAACGAATATGCGGTACCCCTGGATATGATAATGAAGCGGCAAGTATCTTCTATGCGTTTTATTATCGCCTTGAGTTTTGCGTTGACTTCATCATCTTCAGATTCTTCCCAAATGATCGCTTCATACTGATCTTGCCTATACTCGTGTTTCTCTAAATCAACCTGCGGAATATTACTTGAATCTATAGCCCAAATCTCAGCCAGTCTTCTTGCGGAAAGTAATATACCTTTTACGAGTTTATGAAGTTCATCAAATGGTTCTGCCGATTGCTTACCAAACATCACCATGAATCTATACCGCATTGAGTGAATAGTGTTAAATATTTCTTTATATTTTAAATATCTCCTTATTAGGACATAGGCTTTATCACGTGCTTCTTTCTGTTTTAAGTCGTCACTTTCACTGTATTTCCTGGTCGAACTTTCGCCTCCGTAACTACCTGGATATCTGATTACTCTAATTACATCTTCCGCTTCATAGAAAAGGCCAAGGGTCTCTTCGGCCAATTCTATCTGCTTTTTGGCACTTGATCCACGTCGCCAAGAGTCTATCCCATAGATTGCAATCACAGCGGTTCCGAAAATGAACAAATCTCTCATCGTTTCGAGCACGTTCATGATATCATCCCCCTTCTACTCTTTTGATACTCGTCCTTGATTCCGAACTAAGTGATCATAAAGATTTTTAATTCTTACCCTCAAAGAGCGGGCGATAACTTCCGGAGATCCAAGGCTGCAATGCAAGTCGGAAGTGTTTCGTCCTTCCTGGCTCTGAGTACCGTTTGCTTTGCAGATCCAGGACTATCAACATGCGTACCAATCTTAATGCTTCTATTAGAATAAAATGCTATCTGTCCTGCTACTGGCAATATCCCCTTTGATACCCATGAATGCGCAGCCAGATTATGCGGACCCGGTTTAGAGTGTGCATTGCGGTTTTGGCACAAAGGGAGGGTTGGATAAATGGGACTAATTTCGACGGGTTGCAACATATTAATAAAGTGTATGGTCGCCCTGTTTATTCGTCTAAACACTTGATAAGGAATAACCGTTCGCGTCTCCTAAAGCTGTTTGAAAAATAAAATGCGCACTAAGTGTACCGAGGTTTAAACATTAAAGAAAACGTTCGGACTGAATGCAGAAACATACACTGGATGTTGTTTTTCATACACTTAGCCGACCTGTAACCCTTTCTTTATGATTTTTACTCCCAAGCCGTAGGCCGACCAAGGTAAAATGCCCTTTTCCCCGGCTATTTAGAAAGCCGGAAATACTTTCTGTAAAACACCGCCGAATCTGCTGAATAGATGGCTAGCGCGGTCCAGATGAAGAAAAAAGTTGTAATCTGAGCGGCGGAAACCTGCTCCCCGTAAACAGCTACTGCAAAAAGAAAATAACAGCTCGGCACTATGTATTGCATAAATCCCAGGGTCAACAGATGCAGTTGCCTGGCCCCCAGGGTAAAGAGAAGAAGCGGAAAGGCCGTGACCAGGGCCGAGGCCATTAAGGAAAGATCGATGCCGTACCCCATGTGCAGGAAGGCTCCACGGCCCGTTGCATACAGGTAGACAAGCCAGCCGGCGGCGGGTGGGAACAGGAGCAGGGTTTCGATGCTCAGCCCCGCGAGCGCGCTCACTGGCGCCACCTTGCGAATAAGCCCGTAAGAGCCAAACGCGAACGCCAGCGAAAAAGCAATCCACGGGAACTGCCCCAGGCTGACAGTTAAATACAGCACTCCCGTACCGGCCAGAATGACCGCTACTGCCTGAGCTCTTCTCAAACGCTCGCGCAGAAACACCATCCCCATCACGACGTTTAGCAGC
>CAVRZU010000099.1:0-4187 GCA_963725365.1 uncultured delta proteobacterium
GAAGCTCACGCCGCCGGGTCGAATCAGCCCCTCTGCCGAACCGGTTCCCGCAGAGCAGTGCGGTCAAAATTAGCACATCTCCGCGGATGCGCCCGCAGTAAGAAAGTGTCGGAAGATAGCCAACATCTCCCGCCAGCGCGCCCAAATCTCCAGTGTGGTTTGCGATGCGCTCAAGTTCAAGCCCAATTCCGCGAAAGCACCTGCGCCCTGGCAGGCGCCCGGACATCGCTAAGCGCTTCCACCGCCTCGCAGTATGCAAGTGCGTGCCCAATGGTCGTATCGCCTGCGAGCGTTTCCATGTAATGAATCGACCGTTTATCGGGACCGCCCGGCATAGTACTCGTTCCACCCCCGGTGCTGATAGCCCAGGAATATTTCCAGATGAAAAACTTCTTCCCCGTGGCACTGAAAACGAAAATGACCGGGCTCAATGACGCCGGCATGTACGGGGCCGACCGCCACCTCATGAATCTCTTCCCCCGCCATGACGAAAAAAATCGCCACCCCTATCTCGGATTGACTGACGGCTGCCCCATATGACGAGTGGAAACGGATTGGCTTCAGCCATGGGTGCCCTTCGGGCTTCACCCCCCATTGTTCGAAAATCTCGCGCTCAAACAAATGGGCCTGCGCGCAACGGGAGGTAATGGAAGGATACCTTGGTTCTTTCAAATCGGTGTAAAGCGGCAGTATGAGAGATTTGCCGTCATGGCACAAAATCGCCCAGAGCCGAACCTGATCTTTATTAACGGGTTGAGCAAAAAGGGCAGAGAGCCTGAGGCCGCATTCAACGGCCTCCGTGACAAACTCGAAAAAATCATCCCGCGCCATCGACGAGATATCTTTAACGCTCACAGCCTGACCATTGCTTATTGAAAACACTCTCGACGTCAAGGTCGGCATTGGACAATTTCCTGAAAAAGGAGAACCGGTTACGAACACACAGACTTTGATTGGAATCTTCCAGATTTAGCCCGCGATTGCCCTGGCCGCGTGCTCCAAGAGATTTTTTAACATGGGCGGAAAATAGACACCCAGCACCAGCACCGCGAAGCCCAATATCATCGGGGGAATGACCGCAAGCCACGATTCCCCCCCGGCCGGCATCGAAGGGCCGCCGGAGTTCCCGCGTCGAGCGTCCCCGGCAGGCTGCAATGTTGGGACGCCCTGATACATGTTCAGCACAATCATAGCCATACCGACAAAAATGATGCTGAGAAGCAGGAGGTAAGCCGCGGCAACGAAAGGCCGTCCCTGTTCGAGGGCGGACTTCAAAATAATCAATTCGCTAAAAAACGGCCCGAAAGGAGGCGAACCGGTAATGGACAGAAAACCAGCAACCCAGAGAGCGCCGGATATGGGCAGCACGCGGTTCAGTCCTCGAACATCCGCCGTCGATTTGGTTTTGTAGAAAGTGAGTATATTTCCTGCCACCAGAAAGAGCATACCCTTTGTAAGGGAGTGATTTACCGCGTGCAGCATAGCTCCGAAGGTCGCCCCGCCCCCCAGCCCGATTGCTAATGCCAGGATGCCCATATGCTCTACGCTCGAGTAGGCAAGCATACGTTTGAAATCGCTTTGGCGCAGGATAAATAGCGCTGCCACGGTCATGGAAAGCAGACCGAAGCCCAGCAGCAGCCCTTGGCCGAACTGTGCCTGCCCGGCCGCAACCACTACCTGCTGCATGCGAAGGACAGCTAGAAAGGCGCAATTGAGCAAAGCTCCGGAAAGCAGCGCGGATACCACCGATGGCGCTTCGCTGTGCGCATCGGGCAGCCATGTGTGCATTGGGGCAAGCCCCAGTTTGGTGCCGTAGCCCACCAGAAGGAAAAGGAATGCAGCCTTGAGCCATTGGGAATGCAGGGTGCCCGCCATTCGAATAAGGTCGCCCAGCAGCATGGGAACATGAGCTTGGGCGCCGATCGTGGATGCCACCGCCAGAAAAAAATTGCCCAGAAGGGCCAGGGCGATTCCCACGGAGCAGATCATTAGATACTTCCACGTGGCTTCCAGCGAGCGCCGGTGACGGTGAAAACAGATCAAAGGCGCGCTGACAAGCGTTGTAGCCTCGACTGCCACCCAGAGAAGACCGAAGTGCTGGCTGAGGGTAACCAGGGTCATTGTTGCAAGAAACAGGAGCAGGCATCCTGTAAAGGTGGCTTCCCGCGCGTTCGTAAAAAGAAATCCCTGTTCGAAGTCCTGACGGCGCCCCCAGTCTTCTCTACGCAGGTACCCCAGAGCGTAGAAAGATGCGATCAGGAATAAAAAACTGGTAATGCTGAGAAAGAGCAGCCCAAGGTCGTCCAGGAGCAGCCATCCGCCCAGTGCTGGAACCGTAGAGTAAAACCATGCCGCACCGGTCAGGAGGCAGTGGGCTGCAGTGGTAAAGAGCAACAGACCACGCCGGATGCTGTCGGAGTTGATAAAGAATGCCGCAATGCCCGCCGACACTGGGATGAGAACCAACAACAAAATCATAGCGATTCAGTCCTTCAAAATACTGAGCCGGTCGGTATCCATATGGTCGAATTCCCGGCTGATATGAAATATCGTGATCCCCATCACGAAGACGGCCATGAACGCATCGAGCAAAATACCGAGTTCTACAAGCAGAGGTTCGTTCAAGGCGAAGGCAAGCCCGAAGGCATAGATGCCGTTCTCCATCACCAGGTATCCAAGGACCTGTGTCAGGGCTTTGCGCCTGCTGACAATCGCAAACAGTCCGACCATGATATTGAACATGGCCAGGGGTACAACCAGAGGGGATTTAGCGGGCACGGGCAACGGCAGTTGGCTGCCCAGCCACATCGCAATGGCCAGCAGGAGAGCGCCGATTAATAGAGACATCGTATAGCCGACAAGCGGCTCCATTTCGCGATGAATGTTTGCGGCGCGCAGGGCCCGGAGCAGAAGCCATGGAAAGAACAGGCCCTTCAGGATTATTGTGGCCCCCGAGAGCATACATGAGCGCACCGTTATCGGATCCGCGGCTACTATCAGCGGCAAAATACCGAGCAAAACCCCCTGGAAAGCCACAACGTAGATGCAGGATGAGATGCGGCTCGATGCGATGAGTCTCAGGTTCGTAAGAATGAGCAGGACGATGATCGGATCGACAAAGAGAATCATAATCAGCTCCAGAATATGAGGCCGAGCGCCAGCATCGACAGAAGCCCCGCGCTCACCAGCAACTGAGGAACACGGAGAAGCCTCAACCTGGCCATGGTCGATTCGATCATCCCGGTCACTATGGCCAGCACAAAAAGGCCGATGATGATCAGCCCGGCATCTAAGAGTTGGTTGCCGGTCTTCACGGGGACGACTATGCCGGTCAGGAGTGCGCCGATAATCCATATTTTAAGAGAGGACCCGTATAGGATCATGGCGAAATCCGGCCCACTGTGATCGAGCACCATCACTTCGTGAATCATGGTAAGTTTGATTGGCGCCGGCTGCGCTTTTTCAGTAGCGAAGTCAATCACGATTGGAGACGATGTGCTGATCGCAGGTCAATGCACCTGCCAGATTTGATGACTCCGGCTTACCCCGTTGATCCTGAGAAGCGAATTGCCGGACTAAAAGTTGACCCCTAGGATGTTGGGCCCGTGCGTATTGAGAACAAGGCTTGGCTGGGCAAGGGCGCAATGATACTGCCGGGCGTCACCATTGGCGAAGGCGCTGTGGTTGGAGCCGCCGAAGTCTATAATGAAAAGACGTCCCTCCGGGACGGATTTGCGTCGGCAACCCTGCCAGGCTGCTCACACGGACTGTTTACGAATCCAGGCTGGAACTTCACATGCATGAGAACTGAACGTGAAACTCTAACAAGCACCTATTTAGGGAAGATCGACTCGATGAAATTACCTCGACATGCTGAACTCTGGCTCACCCCATACCTGAAGGACCGGCTGCGCAAAACCAGGCAGCCCGTGAAGGCGCCTGGAACTGCTCGCTGCCCACCATTTCGAGCCGCTGGGCCGGAGCCGTTCCGCCGATGAGGCTTTGCGGAAGGTCGCGGCGTGGAGCGAACGCTGGCCGCGCATCGCAGAGGACGCTCCCCGAGACGCCGCGGGCCGGCGTCCGCAATACACGTTCTTTTACCCACTTGAAGAATACCGGTACGATATTTGCTCGAAGGCATCGCAGAAGTTGTGCGCCTCGGTGTTGCCGATGTGGAAGTGCATCTT
>CAVRZU010000100.1:0-9632 GCA_963725365.1 uncultured delta proteobacterium
AAGCGGGAAAACAATAGCTGTACTCGGTCTAGCATTCAAGCCTGAAACAGATGACGTGAGGGACGCACCGGCTATAACCATTATCTCCAAACTGATCGAACATGGTGCGTTGGTTCAGGCGCATGATCCCCAGGCTATGGATGAGGCGGCCAAACTACTGGCGGGCGTAAAATTTTGTTCAAGCGCCTATGAAGCCTGCCAGGGCGCTGATGCCGTGGTACTGATGACCGAGTGGAACGAATACCGCGCGCTCGATCTGCTTCGTGTCAAAAGCGCGCTCAAAGCCCCTGTGTTCATCGATCTCCGCAATGTTTACAGGCCGGCGGCCATGCAGCAGTTGGGATTCAATTATCACAGCGTGGGAAGGACGTCTGTAAATGATTCCAATGACCGGATTTAGATACGGCTGCGCGGCTATTTGTTTTTTTGCGGTTATTTTTTTTGGAATCGGCCCGAGAGAAAGCCTCTCGGGGGAAGGCTCGGGTTTGTGCGTTCAATCTGCTCCGGCCGTGAAAGCGGAAACGACGCCCTTATCCTCTGCTAAACAATATTTTGCTCCTTTATTCAAAATCAGAATCCTCAAAATGTACCCCCATGATCCTGAGGCGTTTACCCAGGGGTTGGCATTCGCCAACGGCTTCCTGTATGAAAGCACCGGCTTGAATGGAAAGTCGAGTCTGAGGAAGGTGGAACTTGAAACTGGGCGCGTACTCAAAAAATATAGCCTGTCGCCGCGGTATTTCGCAGAAGGTTTGACACTATGGAATGGCTCCGCCGTTCAGTTGACGTGGAAATCGGAAAAAGGGTTCGTGTATAACCTGGAGAGTTTTGCAGTTGAACGGGAATTCAAATATCACGGGGAGGGTTGGGGGCTGACCCAGGATGGGAAGAGCCTGATAATGAGCAACGGTACGGAAGAGTTGTTGTTTCTGGACCCTGTACGACTGGTTCCACAACGTTCGCTGCGGGTGGTGGACGAGGGCAGGCCGGTCCTGCTCCTAAATGAACTTGAGTACATAAAAGGCGAAATTTTCGCCAATATCTGGCAGAAGGATGTCATAGCAATAATATCTCCGAAAACGGGTGAAGTCACCGGTTGGCTCGACATGTCCGATTTGCGGAAGGAACTACCTTCAGGAAGCAACGCCGAGGCGCTGAACGGGATCGCTTACGACGCTGACAAAGGCAGGATCTTCGTTACAGGCAAACTTTGGCCGGTCCTGTTTGAAATCGAAATCATAAATAAGTGAAAAGATCGGGCAGGGCCGTTGATTAGTTTAAGCCCGGAAATTGCCCCCAATCCGGTATCGGTTATCGTCCAATGTTTTTCCTTTTCGTTGTAATACCATTTCTGAGTAACCGTGGCGTTTTTCAAGGTCGGCGAGTCGGTGCGCCAGTATTGGAAGCGAACGATCACTATGGCCGCCGCGCAGTCTTTTGAGTCCACGTCCCTCACCTCGTATTCCGTTAGGCGGATTTTGCCTTTGAACTTGTCTACCTGCGCCCAGAACCGCTCTTTTTTCGCGGCAGGGACGAAGATGGCTGCCTGCGAATAATCTTCCCATCTGAAGGCGTTCTCGAATGCATCAACCGATTCGCTCAGCTGTTCGGTCCTTTTTTGCTCCTTGTTGGCGGTCGAGGCGCATGACGTCATGACCAGGGCAAGGAACACGATTAATGGATACCTGAGTTTTTTGAGGCCTGATTTTCCAATTTGTTTCATAATCTCTCCGAATTTGGATTTGCAAAATATGCAAATCCAGAGTCATTCCCACCTATTTGCAGGCAGTGATCCATTGTCATACAGAAGAATGCCCCGATCAAGATAATTCAGCTTTATTTTTTTAACCCAAAAGCCGAGGAATCGGTTAGAATAGAGTTATCTGAGATACCCCCACGTAAAGTGAAACTTAATGACTCAATACGTCTGGTGCAAAAATGACGAGTGTAGGATCCCTGCATTTCGTTGCATCCTGTGCCGGTTGGACTGCTATGAAGTTCGCGGTCGAACCTGTGAGGGTGAGATAGCCCGGGTCTTCGATGTTTTAAAGAATTCCGGAAAATTCAAGGAGTGTTTTGTCATGAGACGTAAGGACAACGCCGAAGCAATCAAGACTAGCCAGCTTTCCTTTTTTGAAACGGACGGAAACGAGAAGCCCATGGAAACCGAACAAAAAGAGAGTGAAAATATCTTTTTATTCGACAATGGCAGAATAGAGCCGTTTTCCACAGACGCATTCACGGCCTCGACCCTGTACCAGGCGGTCAACTCCTTCAGCGTCGAATGCAAACTGGTTCGGCCCGAAGAGTCGGGGAATATTTCTTTCGAAGGCAAGAAACCATCCAAAAAGACCGTGCCCCTGCTTGTCAGGAAAGATGGGGAATGCATCCTTTTGGACTCCTGGGAAGAACTGGAATCGGAGCCATCTCGGCTGGCCAACGTCCATGAGGTGCTTGGAGCCTTGCCGGTGAAGCAGGTTTTCGTCCTCAAGAGGAAATAGACCTTCGCAAAAGCTTTAGAACTCCGCATGCCCCGGTGTCCTGGGAAAGGGGATGACCTCGCGGATATTCGGGATCCCGGTAACGAACTGGACCAACCGCTCGAGTCCCAGGCCGAATCCGGAATGCGGGACCGACCCGAACTCCCTGAGTTCGATGTACCATCGGTAGTCCTCGGTAGAAATCCCCTTGAGGCGCATCTGGTCCAGCAGAATTTCAAACCGCTCCTCCCTTTGTGCCCCGCCGATTATCTCGCCGATTCCCGGGACCAGTATGTCCATGGCCGCCACGGTTTTTTCGTCGTCGTTGACGCGCATGTAGAAAGGTTTGAGCGACCTCGGGAAGTTTATGATTCCAACCGGCTTTTTAAAAACTTTCTCGGTAAGGTAGCGCTCGTGCTCTGCCTGGAGGTCGTTTCCCCACTCGACGGGGAAGGAGAATTGCTCTCCCGATCTCAAAAGGATATCTATTGCTTCGGTATAGGTAATCACCTCGAAGGCAGATTCGGCAACAGTCTGTAGGCGGCCCATCAATTCCGGTTCTATGAATCGAGCGAAAAATTCCAGGTCCTCCGAACAGTCGTTGAGGGCCACGGTGACCAGTTGCCTGATGAAAGCCTGGGCAAGCTCCAGGTCGTCCTCCAGGTCGTGGAAAGCCATCTCGGGCTCCACCATCCAGAACTCGGCAAGGTGCCGGCTGGTATTGGAATTCTCCGCCCTGAAAGTGGGGCCGAATGTGTATACTTTACCGAGTGCCAGGGCATAAATCTCGGCCTGGAGTTGACCGCTCACGGTGAGATAGGCGGGCTTGGCGAAAAAGTCGTTTCGATACGGGTCGTCTGGTTGCGCCGGGCCGGGGTGAGCCGGGTCGAGCGTGGTTACACGAAAGATTTCCCCCGCTCCTTCACAGTCGCTCGCGGTAATTATAGGCGTATGAATATAGTGAAAACCGCGGTCCTGGAAGAATTGGTGAATTGCGTAGCTCAGCCGGTTTCGCACCCTTGCCGCAGCCCCTATCGTGTTTGTCCTGGGCCTGAGGTGGGCAATCTGGCGGAGGTACTCAAAGGAGTGCCGCTTTTTCTGGAGAGGATACTATTGCCGGGTCGGCCCAGCCGTAGAGCTGGATTCGTTCGGCCTGGAGTTCGACGCTCTGCCCTTTCCCCGGCGAAGCCGACACAATGCCTTCCGCCAGGATGGCGCTGCCGGTCGTGATCGTCTTGAAGCACTTCGCTGTAAGCCGGCGAATCCAGTTCCGCTATCACCTGAAGGCTTTTCAAGCAGGAACCGTCGTTTAGTTCGATAAAACTGATGCCGGCTTTGGAGTCGCGTTTCGTTCTGACCCACCCCTGTACGAGAGCCCTCTTTGCCGATGTATTCCTGTTCTTTTCCCAACAGGTCGACAATGCGTATACCTTTTTCCATAGTCAGGCCCCCCAATGAGGTTTTGAGTTCGATCGTACCCGGCGGTTTCACCCAAATTATAAGGATTTTAAACCTTAAGCGCATCAGGATGGAATTGGACGTCAACAATCACTAATTTGTTTTAACCCGAAGTCCGGGTCTGCATGTAACCTAACCAGGCATGGAGTCGGAATATGCGCTCAGATTCAAGAAAAACAGCATTTATCATTTTGGTTGTAATTGCGGTCATGGCGGGATGCGCCGGAGGCGTGAAGGTCCAAACGTCCGCACCGATGAGCAATGGCGGAAGCATGATAGCGATCTCGGCGAGCAATTTCAAGTTCTCGCCCAATGAGGTCCGCGTTGAAAAACCCGGTCTTTTAGCCATTGAGATAAAGAACGTCTCCGGCAAGAAGCACAACTTCACACTAAAGGACCTTCGAGGGAAAATCCTGAAGGCCACAGATCTTCAACCCGGCGGAAGCGTCATCGTCAATGTGGAATTGCCGGAGCCGGGGGTTTACAAATTTCTACTGCGACAAGACTTTTCATTCTACGCTCGGGATGAATGGGAAGATCATAGTAGGGAAGTAAGACACTCATGTTTGACGTTTGATTGCGGGTGGTTATCTTAAGTGTGCGATTGGTTATCCAATTGCGAATCATTTATTTAATCATGTTGAAAAATCGAATATCAAACAATAACCGACGGAGATTGGCTATGGAGAATTTTAATGAGAACGAGCGGACGCAAGAACTCAACATAACCGAGCTCAGGAGGCAGAAGCGGCCCTTATGGATGAGCGATCTGGGCACGGAGAATTACGCCGATTTTTTAGGCGGCGGAGGCGATGTATATATGGACAGGCTGCCACCTGCTTTTCCGAGGTTTGAGGGGATGGAACTGAGCGCGGAAGAAGAAAGGGAAGCTGGGCCTGTTGAGTTTTCTAAACAACAGTGATGCTGAGTCGCGGCAACCTCAAGAGAAGCGGCGGAGCCGATTAGCCGGGATGGGGGAATGACTTTCACAAGAAGACTTCGGTGCGGTTTGGCGGGATTTTAAGGTTGCCAACTGTTTATATCAGGTTTATATAGCAAGTTTACCGATTTGGTATTTGAAATCTCAGGCTGTCCGGCCGATTTATTTGCAGGGATTTATCGACTCGGATGGCCTCTGTTTTTGGCGCGGCGAGCCGCCGCTGCCGTGATGCGCACTTGCACAATCGCCGTGCGCAAAAAGGCAGTGAGCCGGCGCGCGCAGACAGTTAAATTTGAGAGGAGAGATTGCTGATGGCTCGGGTAACCGTCGAAGATTGCCTAAAAAACGTTGAAAGCCGCTTTGGTTTGGTCCACCTTGCAGTCCGGCGCGTTTTGCAGTTGCGCCACGGGACGCCCGCCAGGATGGAAAACGTAAAAGGCAACAAAGAAGTTGTCCTGGCGTTGCGTGAGATTGCGGCAGGTGTAATAAATGCCGACAATATTCGTCAGATCGAAGAACCCAAGCCTGTTGCCGCCGAAGTGGCCTTGCCTGAGGCAGATTCCGGCAGAGCGGACCTCCAGGAGATTCTCGAGGAAGTCAGTTTGTATGGTGCTTCAGCTTCTGTCGAATATGGGGCTTCGGACGGGCTTACAGTGGAAGAGCAGCCGCCTGAGAGTCCTGAGGAAGAGTAGTGCCGCTACGTACGGCGAAGCCAGGAAGTAAAAGAAAGAGTAAAAAGCCAAGAGTGCCCTGGGTTGCGCGATAGCATCCGAGGTCCGTCCAGACTTGACAAGGTCGGATATCGTATTTAGGAATTGATCGCCATTTGGCACTTATTCCCTGTACGCAATCAGAAGGACTCAACGCACCCTGCAATGGCCCGAGGCGACCGATAGATACATAGTGCGGTGCACTTGGCGCGCATTGCGCTGGTCACATCGCTGAGTGGCTGATGCAACATCAATGGTATTTTTCATTAGTGTTGCTGTTAAGTCTGTTTTCGAGGAGGAAACCGGTCCAGATGGGGAAAAGAGATTACTACGAAATCCTGGGAGTGTCGCGGCAATCGGCAGAGGATGAGATCAAGAAATCTTACCGGCAGCTTGCGCTCAAATTCCATCCTGACCGGAACCCCGGCGATAAGCAGGCCGAGGAAAACTTCAAGGAAGCCGCCGAGGCCTACGAG
Source organism: uncultured delta proteobacterium (assembly GCA_963725365.1). GTDB lineage: Bacteria > Desulfobacterota > Syntrophobacteria > Syntrophobacterales > Syntrophobacteraceae > SbD1. The sequence continues at coordinate 6,065 of CAVRZU010000100.1, forward strand.
GTTTTACACGATCCTCAAAAGAAGCGGCTCTATGACGCTTACGGTCATGAAGGTTTGCGCGGAACGGGCTTTAGCGGGTTTAGAGGTTTTGAGGATATATTCAGCTCTTTTGGTGACATTTTCCAGGATTTCTTTTCCTTTGGCGGTGGCGGCTTCGGGGGGCAGACCCGCCAGCGAACTGCGGCAAGGCCGGGTGACGATCTGTTGGTCACGCTCGGACTGAGTTTTGAAGAGGCTGTCTTCGGGACCGAGAAGGAAGTCGAAATAGACACCTATGTGTTATGCAACCGCTGCAGGGGCATTGGTGCTGAACCTGGAAGCAGGGAAACAATCTGTCCCGCCTGCCAGGGTTCCGGGCAGGTGGTTCAGTCACAGGGGTTTTTTCGGATCAGCACGAGTTGTGCGCGGTGCCAGGGTACCGGCAGAGTGCTTGTTTCTCCATGCAGGCAGTGCGAAGGCCAGGGGAGAACAAGGCATAAGAAGCATGTTCAGGTAAGGGTGCCTGCCGGAGTCGATTCGGGCACACGGCTCAGACTGAGGGAAGAAGGAGAAAGCGGCTATCGCGGCGGTGCGGCGGGCGACCTTTATGTAAGGATCGAGGTTACGCCACATCCGCTAATCGAGCGTGATGGCGACAATCTTTACTGCAAAATCTCTATATCTTTTTTGCAGGCCATTCTTGGCGACTCGGTCGAGATGCCTACCCTGGACGGGGCGAAGTCTTTGGACATTGCACCCGGGACCCAGCCCGGAGCGGTGGTGCGTTTCCCGGGGGAAGGGGTCCCAAAACTCAGAGGATACGGCCGGGGGGACTTTTTTGCAGAAGTCGAGGTAAGAATTCCAAAGCGCATTACCCCACGCCAGGAAGAACTCTTAAAGGAGTTCGTGGAGTTGGAGAAGGACAAAGCCCACAACAAGAATAAGAAGTGGCCCTGGAACCGCCGCAAAGAGCCCGATAAGGAAGCGATGCCGGGCATTGCTCCGGAGATCAGTCCTTCATAAGATCAGTTAGGGATTAAGTGTGACACCTGCCGCCCCCGCAAAACAGTTTGAGGAATTCAGGGCATCAGAACTGTACTGCCCAAGGTGCAGAAGAGCTATGCCGGTGCACAGCCGGCTTTTGCTCATTCTGCCCGATGGTGAGTTGCATGAATATCTATGCCAGACATGCAGAACCTCTCTTGGAACCAGAACTGTCCGCGACAGTCAACAACAGCGGATCATTGTTCCATGACCTCGTAAAGCGCAAAAATCCCCGAATAATAACAGCGAATAGCGGCGCATGTCATAAGCCAAGGCTATTTCATTTCCGCTGTTTAGATGAGGACTGATATGATCGAAGCCGAAGGACTGACGAAGTTTTATGGTTCAATTGGGGCCATAAGAAATGTTTCATTTCAAATCGAGAAAGGTGAAGTGGTCGGCTTCCTTGGGCCGAATGGGGCAGGCAAGTCAACCACTATTCGAATTCTGACGTGCTATATGCCTCCATCATCTGGAAGCGCCCGGGTGGACGGGTTGGACGTGATCGAGAATTCCCTGCAGATCAGACAGAGGATCGGCTATGTTCCTGAGAGCGTTCCTCTTTACAAAGATCTTACCGTGAGCCGGTTTCTTCGTTTTGCAGCTGGTTGCAAGGGAGTTGGGGCTAAAAGGATCAAGGCGGAAACAAGCCGGGTCATTTCATCGTGTGGGCTCGAAAAAAATGCCAACAGGATTATCCGCAATCTTTCAAAGGGATACCGGCAGCGGGTCGGACTTGCTCAGGCGCTGTTGAACAACCCTTCCGTGTTGATTTTAGATGAGCCGACTATTGGGCTTGATCCTTCACAAATAGTAGAAATAAGGCGCCTGATACTGGAGTTGCACGAAGAGCGGACCATCCTTTTGAGCAGCCATATTCTGCCCGAGGTCGCCCAGCTTTGCCAGCGGGTGATGATAATCAATAAGGGGGAAATAATTGCAACCGACACTCCGGGCAATCTTACCAGCCAGCTTCAAAAATCGGTAAAGATCGTGCTGGAGGTGAGCGGAGCGAGCCAGGAGTTTGCGAAGGAAGTAGAAAATATGGCAGGTGTTCAGAAAGTTTCCGTGGTTAACAACGGAACGAGCAAGTTTCTAATAGAGACTGACCCCTCCAAAGACATGCGTCCGGAGATTGCCGCCATGGCGGTACAGAAGGGGTGCGGTCTGCTTGAGTTGAGAACTATGCAACTCAGTCTCGAAGAGATATTCATGCAGCTTGTGACTGAAGAGACACCCGGGGAGGTAGTGCAATAATGAAAGGTTTTGTGCCCGTTTTTAGAAAAGAGCTTTACGGGATGTTCATGTCACCCATATTTTACGTGGTGGCCTTCTTTTTCCTCCTTGTTTCGGGTGTTTTTTTCAACTACATTTTGTCCCAGGTCGTTATGGCCAGCTTTCAGTTGGCCCAGCACCCCGAACTCGGGCGATTTCAGCATGATGGAGTTGTTCCTGCGCTCCTTCCTGTGGAACCTGGCTGTCGTTATGCTTTTTGTCGCTCCTCTTTTAACAATGAGGCTCTACGCCGAAGAGCGCAAAAGCGGCACAATCGAACTGATTGTACACTTACCCGGTGACCGATATTGCGACTGTGACGGCCAAATTCGCCGCGTGTCTGACCACATTTGTCGTTCTGCTTGCCGCGACCCTTCCAGGTGTTATTGCTGTAGGTCTGGCATCGGAGCCCGCATGGAAACTGATTGCCTGTGGATACATGGGGCTGTTTCTGCTGGGATCCTCCTTCCTGGCTCTGGGCATATTCGCCTCAACCCTTACGAGGAACCAGATCATCTCGTCCATAATTACATTCGCTGTTTCGCTGATACTCTGGTTTTTAGGTGAGGCAAAGTCTTCGGCCGGTCCAGTTGCAGGAAGTATTCTGGAATATGTTTCAGTTTCAAAACACTTTGAAGGACTGTCCAAAGGCCTGGTCGATTCGAGAGACATTTTGTTCTACCTTGTCTTTTCGATCCTTTTTCTATTTCTCAGCCTGAGACAGATGAGCTCCTACCGCTGGAGAGGTTAATATGAATAAATGGGCTTACGGCACAAACACGATAGTATCGACGGTTATCTTCATCGGGATTCTGGTCCTGCTCGTTCTAATTGCCGAACAGAAACCATTGCGGGTGGACCTCACCCAAACAAGATCTTTCAGCCTTTCAGGACAGACCCGCAACATCCTCAAAGAAATAGACAAGCCTGTACAGGTCAAGGTTTTCATTTCGGCCAGTGGGCCCGGCGCTCAAAACAAGGACAAGATAAAAGACCTGCTGGATACGTACAGTTATAACAACAAAAACATAAAATACGAGTTTATAGACCCGGATACCCGTCCGGAGCTGACACGCCAATATGACGTAAAGACCTACGGCACAATTGTGCTGGAGGGGTATGGAAAAAAGCAAACCGTTCTGACCGCCGATGAACAAAGCATAACGAATGCGCTCCTCAAACTCAGCCGCAAAGAGCAAAAGAAGATTTATTTCCTTTCGGGCCACGGGAGCATTCTCTTTCTGCTGATGAGCGGGGCAGTTTTTCCAAC
>CAVRZU010000101.1:0-5836 GCA_963725365.1 uncultured delta proteobacterium
CAACAGAGGAAAGCCCATGACTTTAAGCCCTGCCTGGCCATCCTGCCGCCACCCCAACTCCGGTTGTGGCCCGAACTTTACGCCACGCCGGAACACTTCACGCTTTACGGCGGAACGGCGCTTGCCCTGCATTTTGGGCACCGGGCTTCCGTCGATTTTGATTTTTTCTCAAACCTGTCCTTTGACCCTGACGAACTTGCCGCCGCTGTCCCCTACCTAGATGGGGCGGAACGGGTGCAGGCCGCTCCCTAACACTCTGAAATGCCGCATCGAGCGTGACGGCCCCGTCCTGGTTTCATTTTTTGGCGGGCTTGGCCTTGGCCGGGCAGCGCCCCCGGAAAAGCCGGAGGGGCGAACGTTGTTTGTCGCTTCACTGCTTGATATTGCCGGGACGAAAGTTGCCGTGGTGCAGAAACGGGCCGAGGCAAAAGATTATCTTGATATTGATGCGCTGCTGCAGCACGGCATTGAGCTGCCGACCGCGCTTGCGGCGGGCCGTGTCATCTATGGGCGCAGTTTCAACCCTCTGATTACGCTGAAGGCGCTTACCTTTTTTGATGATGCGCCAACACTGTCTGCCGATGTGCGAAAGCGGCTCACGTCCGCTGTCGAGACCATCGATCCGGCCGGCCTTCCCCCGTTGGCGCCTTACGCCAGACGGACAGACGAAAACGGACATACACCATGAAGCCTCTACCCGTGACGCCGGAACTCTTGAATGTGGCGCGCCGCGTCGTCTGGTTCAAAGAGCCCGACAAGGCGCTTGCCGATCCGGTGCATTTTCTTGCCCATGTCATGACCTACGGCACGGCCGAGGATTTGAAGGCCCTCAAAGGCATTGTTGGGAAAGAAGATTTTTGCGAAGTGCTGGACAATGCGCCTCCCGGTATTTTTGATGCCCGCTCGTGGGCTTACTGGAACCTGAAATGTGGCCGTCGGCCTGCGCCGCCGTTGCCGGCCCGTGTGGGACTTCAACAGATACGCCCAACCCCCTGAATTCTGCTTCTCACCAGTGTCTTAGTGCTTACCGGCTCCCCTATATCACTTTAAATTCAACTCATTGGAATTTGTCGATTCTACTGTTTGTTTTCGGCCCAAATATTATTGCCCGGAGAGTGGAGAAAAACCATGTTGGATTCAAAGGCAGCTGTAGACAAGATATTGGTCTGTGTGAGCGCCAGTCCTTCCAGTGCGAACGTGATACGATACGCTGCAACAAAGGCCGAGGGCATGCACACCAGGTTTTTTGCGGTGCATGTGGAAACTCCCCGCGGGATGCTGCTGCCCGAAGAGGAGCGCAACCGGGCTATGGACAATATGAGGCTGGCCGAGCAACTCGGGGCTGAAACAGCTACCCTGACGGGTCGAAACATTGCCGAGGAAACGATGAGGTTCGCGCGCGAGAAGGGCGTAACAAGGATAATAGCCGGAAAACCGGGTCGTTCGCTACTACGGAGTATTTTCTTGGCCAGCCCTGTGGATCGTCTGGTGCGAATCAGCGGAGAAATCGACATTGAGATTGTCTCAGGTGAATCCGGGGAGGCGTTTCGCGCGCCCTATCGCATTAGGTCCCGTGAAATTCCCTGGTCGGATTATGGAACGGGCTTACTTTTTTACATGCTTGCTACGGGGCTCTGCTTCCTGATGTTCAGGCGTTTCGATCTGAGCAACCTCATAATGGTCTATTTGCTGGCTGTTATGGTGACGGCCATTGAGACCGGGCGCGGACCGGCAATTGCCATTTCTCTGTTGAGCGTGCTGTCGTTCGATTTCTTTTTTGTTCCCCCGCGTTTTTCGTTCACGGTGGATGACGCTCAGTACATAGTGACTTTCATCGTCATGTTTGCGGTCTCTCTGACTATAAGCCACCTGACGGAGTTGATGCGCAGGCAGACCCGAACGGCCCGTCTGCAAGAGAGGCAGGCAGCCGCGATGCATGGTCTGAGCCGACAGCTTGCCGGCTCCAGGAGTGTTGAAAAGATCTTGAAGATTACCGTGGAATACATTTCGGAGATTTTCGACTCCAAAGTGATAGTCCTGTTGCCTGATAAGGACGGCAGATTGAAGACGGGCGGTGGGGACCCTTCCCTGGTATTTCAAAAGGATGTGGTCCGGCAACTCGATGTTGCGAGCAAAGCATTCAAAACGGGGGAATCAACCGGGTGGGGAACCCAACACGAGCCGGAAAACGAAATACTCTATGCCCCGCTTCAGGTAGCGGAATTAACTCTTGGAGTTGTCGCGCTGCGGCCCGGCGATCCTGATAGGTTTCTCATGCCCGATCAGCGCTACCTGTTCGAATCGCTTGTTAAGCAGGTGGCCCTTTCGCTTGAAGTTGAGTTTATGGCCGAAAGATGCATACCGTTGCAATCGGCGGTTTTCTAATCTTTCTTCATCGTATCGGGGCGGCAGCCAAAATAGCTGATTTCAAAGCTAAACTCAGGGAATTTCCTGGGCAGGGTCATCAGGTTGAACACCATGACCCCGATTGCGAGTCTGTCCAGCCATGAGGACATAGGCCAGCCGAAGTGAACGGTAATATTTTTGTCAGGCAACTCATATTTGAGAATCTTGAGCACAAGCAAAATACGCTGATATAGCTTGCCCCGCAGAAGGGGAAAACGGAAATGGTTTATCGCCATTTTCGGCGGAATGCCCTGGCGCGGTGTATAAAAAGTTATGTAAGCTTCATTTTCCTTTGGATCTTCGAGGGATTCTTCCCGGGGACGGCGGAATATTACATGTACGTCCGGCGAGGATGATTCCGCCAGGAAGAGTATCATTTCCATCTCATTGTCGGCCTGGCCGATATGAACGATTTCCGGCGCCCTTTTCTTTGCAAGCAGGCTTCCCGCCACAAGGACAAAAAAAGTTATTCCTCCCCACAGAGCCGTTCCATGGGGCTTGTCTATCGCCAGAAAAATGAAGCAGCTTATCAGGATTATCCAGAGAATAAGCGTGCCGATGCGGCTGGTGTAATAAGGGATTACTTCCTTGGTGCCCACAAAATAGCGGTAAATTAAAAGCGATCCCATATTTATGCAAAAACTCGCCAGGAGCCCTATAGCGTACATATCGGCAAGAACTTGCTGAGAGCCGCTCGTAATTACGATGACGATTGAAAAGAAAATCGCATTGAGAATGTGAATCCGGTATAGCGAATGTCGCCGGTTTGTAGCGATAAGCCACAGGAATCCGTAGCGGTGCGCCACGCGCTCGATCAGTTCGCTTGAGGCGACGAAGGCGGTATTGACGGCCATAATCAAAGTGATGCTGGCCAGTCCGGCAACCAGGATGCCGAATAATGTCCCGTTGAGCAACGTTGCATAATGGGTGACCAGGTCGCCTTCATGCTCGCTGAAATTGATCGGTGCGCACAAAGAACCAGTCCTGCAACCAGAGGTGTCGCGATGCCCACCGTAACCGCCAGGAAAAGATAAGCCTTATGGATCTCGCGCCAGCTCCGCACGAAGCCTGCTGTCTGTATGACCGATTCGATTCCAGAATAGGCCAGGATACAAAAGGCGATGTGGCTTATGAAGTTGCCGTAATCATGGAGAAGCGAGCCCGTCTCAAGCGGCTTTAACGCTTCACCGCCGGACTCCTTGAGGCGCGCCAGGGCAGAGCTGTCAATTCGACTATCCCGGATGCAATGAGGTTCATCATAACGAAGGCGGCCATGATGAAAATCAGGAACGTAAACCTGGCATTCTCTCTTATGCCAAGAATATTTAATCCTGCCATTGCCCAGAGAATCCCGAGCACGAGAAATACAACAAGGGAGGGGTTCTCAGCAACATGAGGGAAAAATGAAGTCGCATTAAGAACGGCGCTCACAGCCGAAATACACGCGGTGAGTATATAATCGACCATAATGGAAGAAACGGCCACAAAGGATATCATCGGACCAAGCACGAGGTAGGAGAAAGAATATACTCCTCCCCCGATGAGACCGTTATGCTCAAGGATTTCAGCAATCTCGGTAAACCGCGTGCTCATGAACCGGATAAGAATGCTGGTAATGGCGATGAAAACTATGGCTTTCAAACCGATGAATCTGAATGCTTCGGCAGGGACATAAAAGATGGACGTAAATTCGTCCATAAGGGTGATTATTGCAACCGCCAGCCAAGTCAGCCAAATTCGGCCCGTCTGGGAAACCGTCAGAAGATTCGGCCGTCTCATGAGGTAGACGAAGGTTGCCACAAGTGACAGATTGAGGAGGAAGAGAACGATGAACTTCATTTAGATTTCGCTGAGCCTCGGCGCAATTTTGTTTTAATTTAATATCGTAAAGCAAAAAGAAAACGGTTGAAGATCGCGGAAAAGCGTGGGAGGGGAACCCTGGCGGATTTGTACTGGAGACCCACGCCCAACGCTAAGACGTGTCAATCTCATACAGTCCGTTTAAGAAAGTACCCTCTTGACGCCTGCGAGGTTAGCTGACGGCTCGGGCCAATGAGGTTGCCCTGCGCCATTTGGCGATACGCCCCTTGTTATTGGGTCCCCCGCTCCAAAGACCGGACTCGGCGATTAAAGCGTGAGCACTCTAAATCCTCGCAAAGCGGATGTCAAGAAATGTTAACGTGCCCACATTTCATTTTGAAATGATTTGCAATAATTTGCATTGCGATTCAGCCTGGCCCCTGGAGATGTCTTTTCCTTTAATTTATTGAAGTTAAAGGATATTATTGCCTGCTCCGGATGCGGGGCATTAGATTGCCTGGATACTCGGCACCGGCCGGGAGGATGACTATGAGATTGAGGACAAAGCTTATTCTGGCATTCAGCGGACCGCTCGCCATTTTGATCGTTCTCGGCCTGATCAGCGCTCGAACGATCACAAAGTCCAGCCGCACGGTGGAGAGGATTTTCCGTGAAAACTACGACAGCGCCGACGATGCCTGAAGATGAAAGACGCCATCCTGGTGATGGATGGAACGGCGGAGATATTTGTTTGGGACGGTGTGAAGGACGAAAAAACTATTGCCGCCGGTCGGGAGTTTGTGAATCACCTCCGGTTCCAGCAGGGCAACGTAACGCTTCCGGGCGAGCAGGATTTGACCGATTCTCTAACAAATCAATGGAACACGTACCGGGTTTGGTTAGAGAGGTTTTTCACCCTTTCCGCAGAAGGAACGGACCGGAGGCAGTTTTATCGAAACAGCAGACCGCCGCAGTTGACGCGCGTTGGACATTGCGCAGCGAATCATCGACATAAACCTCAACAACATGGTTTCCACAGACGGGCAGGTACGCAAGGAGGCGGCGGAAACCAACCGCACCCTGTTGCTCCTTGTGCTCTCAGGCATCCTGCTCTCGGCGCTCTTCGTTGGAATATTCTGGCAATCCATGGTGAGGCCTATTTCCAGGCTTATGGATTCCGTACAGGAGATCCAACGCGGAAACCTCGACTTCTTTCGTCCATGTGAACTCAAAGGATTAAATCGAAGCTGCCTCTCGCATTCAATGAAATGACTTCAACCTCTTCCCCGGTTCCAGAAAAATGAACCGGACAAAGCTCCTGCGTTCTCAAAGGGCGACCGTTTCGGTGCTGAATACTCTTCCACAGGCAATCGCCGTTTGCAATCCCGGCGGTGGGATCGAACTTTCAAACGAGACCGCGGTGAAGATGTTCGCCCTTGCTCCCGGAAAATCTATTAAGGACGCAGCAGACGAAAAGATAGTCGAACTGTTCTCACAGGCGAATCTGGAAATGCGGGCGTTGCGCAATAAGGGATGGGATTGGGCAATCCAGAAGTTTTCGGACGGCGATGAGAAGTTTTTCCTGCCCGAAGCAATTCCGATATTCGATGATGAGAGCAATACGTAGTCG
>CAVRZU010000102.1:0-15920 GCA_963725365.1 uncultured delta proteobacterium
TTGCATATTGTGACCTTCTACATGAAAACAGGTGAAATCTCAATATTCGGGGTTTTCCCTTGCCCGGCGCGGGAGGCGAATCTATAATGGCCCCTGTTTGTTCGCAAACAGTAGTCCTAATATAATTATCAGCTTGCGAGGCAAAAGAATATGCATGGATTCAGATCCGCACTGGTATTGACAATCGCCCTTTCGCTCATGGTCCCGGCGAGCGCAACTCTGGCTGCAAAAGCATATACGACTGACACCCAGGAACTCCCACTTCGCCTCACTCCGTCAGGAAACGGCAAAATCCTTCTGATGGTCCCACCCGGCTCCGGCGTCGAACTGGTGAACTCCAAATCTTATAGCAAGGTGCGCTACCAAATACCAGACGGTGATATAAAAGAAGGATGGATACAATCGAGGTTTCTGAGTCCGTGGCCGCCCAATTCGTCAATGGCAAGGGAACTTGGAACGGAAAATGAGGAATTGAAGTCTCAACTCGACGAGGTTGCTAAGGAGAAAACAGGGCTTTCCCAAAAAGAAAAAGAGCTAACGGACAAGCTCACCAAGCTCAATTCAGCCTATGAGGAACTCAAGGACGGTTCGGCAAATTACGTTAAGCTCAAATCCGAGTACGATTCCACAAAGCTAAGCCTGTCCAGCGCCCAGGCGAACATACAGACGCTGATCCAGGAAAACGAAAACCTCAAGCTCTCGCGCGATGTACGGTGGGTCCTGGCCGGAGCGGCAGTCCTGCTTACCGGCTGGTTCCTGGGTTGGGCTACGAACCGGCGCAAGAAAAAGAAAGGGAGCTACTACTGGTAGCTATATGAGAGCAGTCGTCAGTGGTCCGTCGTCAGAGAGAAGCAAACCACTGCGACTAACCACCGCCAGCTGCCTTTATACAATTTTTTCCAAAAACTCCTCAAACAAATCCGGGTTGACCTGTTTCATGATTCTTCGCACTCTTATGAGGTCGATTTTCTGGATAAACTTAAAATTTTCCATGTTCTCGCAAAGAGTTATGCCTCTCAGGAATAGCTTTGCCGCCAGCAGGGGGGAGTTACTCTTCGACCATGCTTTCTCGATAGCCATATAGTCATCTGCCAATTCCTTGAGACCGTCATTTAGCCGCACCACTTTGCGCTCGAACAATCCGTCGATTCGGCCGTGACTGGGCAGCCATTCCAGCGCCAACTCGGGATCGAAGTCATAATAGAACAAAATATCCTGTTTCAACTGCTTCAGATCGGCATCCTCACCGACATGGTAAAGGACGATCACAGTGAGGGCATGGAAGCAGGACCGTCTCCTCACACTCGAGGTATACGTCCACGGTTTCCGGCCCATCCTTGAAGGCAACAGCCTTTACGCTCCAGGGCGGATCAAGATCCAGCAGATGAGTGTAAAATTCCCTGATTTCCATCTTCTCAACCTACTTGAAACTCATGATATAGTCAGCAAGCGCATCCTTTTCTTCAACCGGCAGGGCCTTTATCTTTTCGAGCCGGCCGCGCATCATTCCCCACTTGTCGCTTTCGATGAGCGGCTTCATCTGTCCGTTGAAGAATTTGACAAGTTTGTCCTTATCCTGATAGGCCGCGACGATCTCTTTGAGTGATATGGCCGCTGTCTTTTTGTCAGGTTTGTGACACATGGCGCATTTGAGTCTGGAGAATACCTCTTCGCCATTCGCCGGCGAAGCTCCACCGGAAGTCGCCGGCACGCACGCCAGGACCAGTAAGGATAAAATCAGAATCCTCATTTGCTCAATCCTTCCAGCCAAAGAAATCGAATCCCAAACTGTAACACTGGCCTCCGTCCAATTGACCCCAATATGGCCTCTCCTTATTATACGTTAAATGAGACGTTTCCGCGGAATAAATCTAAAGAGCAGGGAAAAGGGCGCCAATAAATTTATAATATTCGAAGTTCCCGAGCCCGAAGTCATGTACAAGGCTGCATAAGCCGGAGAGCGGGGCGGCCTGAAGCATTGGCGGTTCCCTGCTCTCTTCAAACCATTACTGATGAGGGGGAAATTCGGCCCTCGCATCAGTTCATCAGCCCCCGCCGGGATAGGTCTTCCAAGGATTCGGGCGGTCTTCGCCACTGACTTCTATCAGGAAATCTATAAATGCCCTACATAATCGATGTCGGAACAGCCGTCCCGGATAACAAGGTAGGCCAGGATGACGTCAGGCAGTTTGCCGCCCGTATATTTAGAGGGGGCGCTCCAGGTTGACCGACTCCTGCCCGTCTTCCGGAACACCAGAATTTCGGAGCGTCATTTTTGCGTTGACGACGATTGGTTCGAAACGGAAAAAACCTTTTCGGAAAAAAACAGCGTCTATCTGGAGCAAGGGGTAAAGCTTGCCGAAAGGGCCGTTCGCGATGTCCTCATGCGGACCGACATTCCGGCAGAGCGGATCGGACATATTTTCTTCATATCCTCAACAGGTATTTCGACTCCCAGCCTCGACGCTCATCTGTTCAACAGGATATCCTTGAATCCTTCCGTCATGAGGACGCCTATCTGGGGATTGGGCTGCTCCGGAGGAGTAGCCGGGATCGTCAGGGCAGCAGACTGGCTCAGAGCCTACCCGGACAGGCTGGCGCTCGTGGTGGCCCTCGAACTGTGCGGCCTCACCTTCATTCGGGGGGATCTGTCGAAGAGCAATTTCGTTGCAAGCTCACTATTCGCCGATGGTTGCGGCGCCGTGGTCATGGCCGGGGATTCGCAGGCAAGCAGATGGGGGCGGCGAATTTCCGTAGAATCCACATCGTGTGTAATTTGGCCCGATACCCTGGACATCATGGGCTGGAAAATTGTGGAAACGGGATTGAAGGTGGTTTTTTCCCGCTCGATCCCGGCAGTCGTCACCAAAGCGGCTCGGCCCGTCATCCTGGATTTCCTGCACAGCCATGGTCTTCGTCCCTCCGACATCGCCCACTTCCTGGCCCATCCCGGAGGGCAGAAGGTCGTAGAGGCGTACCGGGACTCCCTGGGCTCGAAGAGCACGCGATTCAAAGCATGCAGCAGGTGCTCGAAAAGTTCGGAAACATGCCAGCGCCACTGTCCTTTTCGTTTTGAGGCACTTTCTCGATTCGAACCGGTTCCGGCAGGATGACCTGATATTCAGCACGGCCCTAGGTCCTGGATTTTGTTCCGAAACTTTTCTGGGAAGGTGTGAGGGCAATTAGGATGGCATTGAGCTGGGCTTATTTATTTCTGATCGCTATAGTTGCCGAACGCGTGACCCACCAGGTTATCGCAAGGCGCAACGAAATTCACGTCAGAAAACTGGGGGGAGAGGAATCCGGGGCGGCATTTACGAGGGTCCTGGTCGGCTTTCATGCATGCTGGTTTGCGTCATTCGCAGTGGAAGCGGCGGCAAGAGGAGCACAACTGCTCTGCTCTCCGGCACTCTTCATAGCCGTGTTCCTGTTATGCCAAGCCTGGCGGTATTGGTGCATCCTCAGCCTCGGACGGTTCTGGAACACAAGGATAATCGTACTGCCCGGGGCCGAACTGGTTCGAACGGGCCCATACAGATTTTTCAAACACCCCAATTACGCCGTGGTCCTGATTGAAATATTCGTTTACCCGGCCCTTTTCGGCTGCTGGATAACAGCGCTTCTCTTTGGAATTTCAAACATCTTCATCCTCAGGAAACGAATCCGGCAGGAAGAGACAGCGCTTGGCATGTGAGGGATTTAGGGATTGGAAAAACCGGTGAATTAAGGAGCTGGTTTATAATTCCAAATCCCTCAATTCAAGCCATAGGTTACTTCTTCCCTTCCGTTATCTGTGTTTCGTCCTCCTCGCTCCGCTTGGGCAACCGGTCCAGGTACCATTCCATCGGGTCGAGAAGTGTAAAACCCAGCTCACGCAGGTGGTTTTTAACCTTTGCGATGTTGTTGGTGAGAAGATAGGGGAAAACGGCCCTTTTTCCTTCTTCCCACACACGCGCCACCAGGACGCTCCCGAACGAGACGCGCAGTTCGGTTATGGCGTCAACGACCTTTTTCATCTGACCGAGTTTGTCTTCGACCACAATGCCGATAAGAGCGCCAGGCTCTTCCAGGCCCAACACGGTGACAAACGCCCGCATCAGGTCCCTCACGGATATAATGCCCTTTAGCTTTCCATCCTGATCGACGACCGGAAATGCGCCCACCTTCATTTTTTGCATCATCAGGAGCGCATCTTCCAGCGTATCGGTCGGGGAGACGGTTACGGGGTTGGCGGTCATGATCTCTTTGACCTTCATGGCCTCGAGCCGCCCTTCCAGCGCCGCCCTTTCAGAGCCGGAAAGCATGGTCGAAGGCATAGCGCTTCTTATGTCCCGGTCGGTAATGATTCCAACCAGGATGTCATCTTCAACGACGACGGGGAGGTGTCTGATCCCGTTGCGGACCATAGCGTCCTGAGCTGCAAGTATTCCTGTTTCCGGACCAACTGTTACAACATCTCCGTTCATCGACATGCCAATGAACATGTGGACCCCCTTTCAATTGATCGAACCTAATTCAGATCCAGAAGAATTTGAACATGATCCCTTATCAGCTCCGGGAGCACATCGATCGAATAACCCCCTTCGAGAATGGAAATAATACGGCCCCCGGAAAACTGGTCCGCCATGTTGGCAATTTTTTTCATCAGCCAGGAAAAGCACTCCGTAGTGAGCCTGATGTCAGACATGTCATCTGAGACATGCGCATCAAAACCCGCTGAAACAAGGATCACTTCGGGCATGAAATCAGTGAAGGCCGGAATCAGGTCCCGCTGTATCTTGGGCTTAAATTCGTCATCGCCCTGTCCGGGAAGAATAGTGGAATTAAGAGTCGCTCCCAGTCCGGGACCTGAACCTTTCTCAAATTCACGGCCGGTGCCGGGATATGCAAATGACGGATGTTCATGGATTGAATAGTAGAAGACGTTGGGGTCGTCTTCGAATATATGCTGCGTTCCATTACCATGATGGACGTCGAAATCGATGATTCCTATTCGCCCGATGTTCCATCGGAGCTGCAGGTAGCGGGCCGCTATCGCTATATTATTGAAAAAGCAGAAGCCGAGGGCCTCCTTCATCTCCGCATGGTGGCCGGGCGGACGAATTGCGCAGAAAGCATTGTCGATTTTGCCTTCCATAAGCATATCGACTGAATTGAGAACACCGCCGACGGCAAGCAAAGCCGTCTCGTAAGTTTGCACGCAGATCGCATTGTCTGCACAGCCCAACTCACCCATGTCGAGCATGCAGGCTTCCTCGAAGCTATGGATGTACTTGGGGGAATGGACTTTCTCGATCCAGGTCAATTTGGCGGCAGTGGCTGGAATACGGATGAGATGCGACAGAAGGCCGGCATCCTCCAGGCCGCGCATGACCGCTACCAGCCTTTCGGGAGATTCAGGGTGTCCCGGACCGGTTTCGTGCAACATGAATCTTTTGTCAAAAAGCAATCCTGTTCTTCTCATATTGAATACCGATTTAGTTGTTGAGGCAACGCTTAAGCAAAAAACAAATTTTACCCGTTTTTTGAAATCGGGAAAGAGAATTCAGCGGTGGATCGAATGGGGTCATGAAAAAAAAATCCGGCCCCGCCAATCCGATGCCTTTTACCTGACACCAGTTCAGTTGCCCGGCTTTTTTTTTGCCTTGGAGGACCCTGCTTTCTTCGACTTGGTCCCTTTCGGCGCCTTGGCAGACCCTGCCTTAGCCAACCGGGTTTGCTGCTTTGTCTCGTGTGAGCGTGCTTTGGCCGACCCGGATTTGGGTTTCGCCTTGGAATGACCTGCCTTGGTCAACTTTGTTTTCTGTTTTGCCTTGCGGGAGTCCGCCTTCGCGGGCACAGCGGCCGCTGCCGAGCGAGGAGGCGAGTAGGCCGAAACCCGGGTCTCGGCCGGTGAGCCCGAAGATGGTGAATCCTGCCCCATCGCCATCTGGGTTTCCTGACTTTCGTTTCTGCCGGAAGCGGCCAGTCCGGTCCTGAAGTTCTGCTGGAAGACCGTGCCAGTGCCCGGCGGGAGCTTTATTTCATGATTTCCGGCAGGAATGTCATCAGATCTAAAGATAGGGTTCAAGGACTTGATTTCACGGTATGTCGTACCGGCCGCGCTCGCTATCGTCTGAATCGGTACCGGCCTGGACAGCGAGACGTTCACCCTGTCCACTTTCATTGCCTGGTATCCCCATCCTTTGGGCAGTTCGTACCCATAACGTTTGGGGTTGCTCAGCACCGCCTTTATCGCTAGAATTCGAAAAACATAGCGCTCGGTTTCCAGGGGAAGCTTCATGTCATAGTAGTCCCGTGGACACCCTGACTGCGAGATTCGTCCAGGATGCGCTTGTCCCCGCAGTTATAAGCCGCAATGGCAAGAGACCAGCTATTATATTTTTTGTAAAGGTCGTTTAACAGGAGGAACGCGCTGTCGGTGGAATGTTCGAAGTCATACCTTTTATCGACCGATCCTCTTTGCTCCAATCCGTAAGCCGCCCCCGTGCTCGGCATAAACTGCCACGGCCCGGCGGCTCCCTTGGGGGAGCACGCATTCGGAAGCAGGTCACTTTCGACGATGGCCACGTATTTCAAGTCGTCAGGCAAATCGTAATAACGAAGCCGTTCTTCGATAGTCGGGAAATAGCGTTCCATCCTCTTCAACCAGAGATAGACCTGGGCGTGATTGTAGACGACCAGAGTGAATTCCTTATCGAAACGTTCATATACGTCCTGACTGTCGAGGGGAACAGGCTCGCCGCACAGGTCTATGCTGTTTGGCGGCGGCATGTAGGGAATGAACGCGGGAGCGGAAGAAACGGCGGCCGGCGCAATCGCCTGAGGACTTTGCTGTGCCTGGGCGCCGCCAGCCGGTTGAGCTGTATTGGTCGTTTGCTGTGAAGCGCAGCCGCAGACACAAAAAAGAAGCACTGCGGCGGCAGCCCCCGATCTCACTCTTTTTCCCCAGCATCTCATCTTCAAAACCTCGGAGTTTTCAGTTCTCAGTAGCGGAGGAAATCGGCCACCAGCCCACTCCTCTTGCAAGTTCTTTATTTAAAAATTTGGATTTCCTGATCTCAATGTGTCCCGGGTGGAGATGAAGCACCGCCTCTATTGCTGAATCTCGAGATCATTAAAGAAAAACTTTATCTCCTGCACGGCCGTCTCGGGGGCGTCAGAACCGTGCACGACGTTTTTTTCGACATCGCTTGCAAAATCGCGCCTGATTGTCCCCGGCAAGGCATCTTTGGGGTTGGTGGCCCCCATCAAATCCCGGTTTTTCTGAATCACGTTTTCACCCTCGAGCACCATCGCAATGATGGGACCCGATGTCATAAACTCTGCAAGCGA
The DNA here is from genome assembly GCA_963725365.1 of uncultured delta proteobacterium. Classification (GTDB taxonomy): domain Bacteria; phylum Desulfobacterota; class Syntrophobacteria; order Syntrophobacterales; family Syntrophobacteraceae; genus SbD1. The sequence continues at coordinate 7,336 of CAVRZU010000102.1, forward strand.
CTTGTAAAAGGGCCGCTCCCGGTGAACCGCGTAAAACATTGCGGCCTGCTCCGGCGTGAGCCTCAGCATCTTCATGGCGCAAATCCTTATGCCGGCCTGTTCCATGCGCTTTATGACTTCTCCGGCCACACCCTTGCCGACTCCATCGGGCTTGATTATCGAAAGCGTTCTTTCCATCAGATCTCCTCTGAAGAGTTTTGAGTTTCGAGTTTCGAGTCTAGAGTTACAACGGGCAAAGCCCGGTACTTCGGCCCGGCCCCTCTTCGCCGCTCACGTTTACCTCACAGAGGGTGCATATGTCCAATGGAAAGAGGCGACTCGCAATGGCCCACCGGAAATTGCAGACAAGTGAAATTGAAGCGAAGTACAATACATACTTCATGCTCGGTTCACCGCGAGTTTACCCGCAAGATCAAACGAACTGTCCTGCGGCATGCCCGGACGCCCATGCCCAATGAAGGTTGTATCCGCCCAGATGCCCCGTCACATCGATGACTTCTCCCAAAAAATAGAGGCCGGGGACCTTCCTGGATTCCATAGTCCTCGATGAGAGTTCGTCCGTATCGACGCCGCCCAGCGTAACTTCGGCCTTGTTGAATCCCTCCTTGCAGTCTGCGCGCAGCGGCCATTCGTGCAGGCTGCGGGCGATGGAATCGAGTTCATGTTGTGAATACTGGTTGATTGGCCTTGATGCCCCGTGGAGATCGCACCAGAGCCTCACGAATCTTTTCGGCAGATACCGGTCGAGGATGGTGGGCAGAAGTGTTTTGGAATGGCGCTTTTCCAAAAAGAGAGCGAAAATGTCCAGTGCTGGCAGCAGATCGACTGTCAGGCTGCCCTTACCGATCCCAGTAGGAGGATATCTGAAGGATCGCCGGGCCGCTTAGTCCGTTGTGAGTAAACAGCAGATTGCCTCGAAATTTTGCTTTTCCGCAGCTTACCGTGGAATCGATGGAAATTCCCGCCAGGCCGCCGAATACCCCCGCATCCTCAGGGCCGAACCTCAAAGGGGTGAGAGCCGGGATCAATCTGGTGACTTTCAGCCCGAACTGTTTTGCGACTGCGTATCCGAAATTGCTGGCCCCCAAATTGGGATAAGACAGCCCTCCAGTCGCGATAACGAGCGAGGCGGAATCGTAAATACCCTTGTCCGTTGCAATTCGAAAACCATCAGGCTTGATTATTTCCGATATCTTGCAGTTCAACTGAAATCGTACTGCCGCCCTATCGCACTCTGCCAGGAGCATGCCGACAATTTCACGGGAGCTTTCATTGCAGAAAAGCCGGCCTTCTTCCCGCTCTTCGTACCTGATCCCATGGCTTTCAAGGATGGATAGAAAATCCGATGGAGTAAATCGCGAGAGGGCGGAAGTGGCGAAGTGGGGATTTTGCGAAATGTAATTTTCCCGTCCCATAATCCTGTTCGAGAAATTGCACCGTCCTCCCCCGGAAACTAGTATCTTGCTTGCCGCCTTCTCGGAATGATCGAGGACCAGGACCGACCGCCCCCTTTTCCCCGCCTCAATTGCACACATCAGGCCCGATGCGCCTGCTCCGATTATGACCACGTCAGTTTTCATTTACAGATCTCGAATGAACGTGCCGGATTTCCGCCAGCATTAAATTTTCAGCCGGGTCTTCGCCAAATCAGCAAACCATTTCGGTACACTTCATGGATTCGATGAAAAGGGATATCCATAGTCTCGCCGGTCTCGTCCTCCAGTTGAAACGAAAATCGGTTTCCTTCCTCGAAATGCATTCTCCCCAGCGGAATTCGAACGATTCGTTGCCCGACATGGTCGATATAACCGATTTCGAAGGTTCCCGCTCCGAATTCCCTATCCCAGCGGATTCTGTTTAGAAGTTGCTGAATCGGGGTCACCGGATTTCCCTTTCAAAGAAGGACGGCGTTTGTAATCATAGTAGCCTCCCGGGGGATTTCAAAGAAGATATGGAGCTTATAAAATCATACACTAATCCATGAAGGTGAAAAACGAATTAAAAACTCACCCTCAACCGCAGGCCGTAAACCTCGACAGGACCACGGTCGCTGTTGTACGATTGTCCCTTCTTGGATGGGCGGCCACGTTGAACGTGCTGCGATTCATCTGTCATGATTCAAATTCATCATCCGTTTTGTTAATTTGCTTACCGTTCTGATGCCCAGGGATTGGCCGCCAACCGGCGGGGCGTTATTTGTCACCTACCGATCCCTCCTCAGCTTGCAGGGGATTGTTGGAAAACGGATTGTAATTGTAATATTGGTAAGTAAAAGAGGAGAAAGCCGGGGTCGGGGGTTCTGGCTTTCCGGGGCGATGATTACGCGTGCATTATTTTCTGTGCATTATTTTTCTTGACATTCCGAACTGCACTGGGTCAAAATTTATCGCGACAAGATGTGGGTGTCCCGGAAAGGGGCATAAGGGAAAACGGTGCAAAACCGTTGCGGTCCCGCCGCTGTGATCGGGGACGAAAGCCGAAAGCATGCCACTGTCCGATAGGGTGGGAAGGCTCGGCGAGTAGGGTGATCCGAGAGCCAGAAGACCTGCCCATAGCTTAATAGCTGCGCGTGCTTCCGTGGATTGGAGCCCGAGTTGGATAAGCCGAGGATAAAAACGGATTCCCGGACCAGTGCTTGTGGTCCGGGTTTTTTTTTGGCGAAACCTGATCGGTGGAGAATTTAGGAAGGTGCTTCATATGGTCTTGTGTGTGATTCCTTAATGCTGATGGTAAAGGAGAAACCAAATGCACATTGAAGATGGTATTTTGCCGCCCAGGGACTGGGGTATGTGGTATGCGATCACGGCTGTGTTTGTTTATGCGGGCCTTTTGGAGATCAAAAGGCGCATTAAGGAAAACCTTTCCTACAAGCCGTTTCTAGCCATGGTGGGCGTGGCGGTATTCGTCATTTCAGCCATGCACTTCCCGGTACCGGTCACCGGCTCTTGCTCACATCCTTGCGGCACACCGCTGGCGGCCATTATCGTGGGACCTTTCGCCACGATTGTAATCACAGCGATCGTTCTTTTCTTCCAGGCCATTTTTCTGGGACACGGCGGAATCACCACCATCGGCGCCAATACTGTTTCCATGGGTATAGCCGGTGGATTTTCCGGCTATTTCTGCTGGAAGCTCCTCAGGCGTTTCGATTCCCCCTTATGGCTGGCAGCCGGCGTAGCCGGTTTTGTGGGCGATTTGATGACTTACCTGACAACCGCTCTCGAATTGGCTTTGAGCACGCACGGACATATTCCGTTGGTCACACAATGGATGATTTTTTTTGCCGGGTACGGCCCCACCCAATTACCGCTGGCTGTTGCCGAGGCCGTTTTCACCGCCGCCGTGCTGCAGGTTATGTATAACCGCAGGCCGGATTTATTACCGAGCGTAGGCAGCCGGAAAAAATCCGGCAAACTGAGAAAAGATAGAAATAGAGGGCTGATAACCATGAAAACTGCTGAAAATAGCACGGCTAAAACTGATCCCTGGTTTGACCCTTTTACCTTATGGATGTTGATAATCATGTTCGCCTTATTAACCGCAATTTTCATCGTCGCAAAATACATGGGCATGCATGAAATGGTGGGCAGCGGCACCGACGATGTAGTCAACTCTTTGGCTTCCCAGGCGGCCAAGGTGAAGTCTCATCCTGTCATCGAGCTGCCCGGGGATGCCGAGCTGGGGGCCTTTTCCGTAGCCAATTTCTTCGCCGGCATGATTGTGGGGCACAACTGGAAGAAGCTGTTCGAGAAAGAGTCAGAGTAGAGAGCAACGGAGATTTCGAATATGCAAATTGCCGCACGCAGCCTGTTCCCCTCCGGGGCACCCTACCTGTGCCGCATGGACGGGCGAATCAAGACCAGCGTCCTTTTGGCAGCCATAGTCATCGTCAGCGTTCTGACCAGATGGCCCCTGGCAGCCGGCGCTCTGTTCGCCACCTTAGCCCTTATGCTTACGCTTCGTCTGCGGCTGGGAGGTGTCCTGTGGCGGATGGCCGTTCCTTTCGGCGTCGCCTGGCTGGTGCTGCTCAGTCTGATGTTCAGCACAGGCCATACGGTCATTGCGACAGTCAGTTTTTGGCATATTTCCTTGCCTATTTACCGGGAAGGGATGGCGCTCGGTTTTCTGGTCATTTTGCGCATGCTTGCGGCGATCTCTCTGGCCATGCTTCTCTCTTTTTCAACTCCCATGGTCGAGATTCTGGCCACGCTTCGCTTGCTTAAAATGCCTGTGCTGATTGTGGACCTGGCGGATATGATTTACCGTTACGCGTTCTCGCTGCGCGAGATTGCCGCGACCATGCGCAAAGCGCAGCGTGTCAGGGGAGGCGAAGGGCTGCCATGGCATCGGCAGGCCAGAGACATTGGGATGCTGTCCGGGAACCTTCTTATAAAGGCTTTCGGCCGCGGTGAAAGAGTCTATAAAGCCATGCTGGCCCGTGGGTATGATGAGGACGCCAAAGCGCCACCCTATTATACCGGTCACATTCCGGCTAAGGATATCCTGGCAGGCGTCCTGACCGGCCTCATCTTGCTGGCCATGCTCGTTTGCAACTTTGCAGTCACCTGGAAAGGCTGGCCATAACGGTGGAAGTTATACAACTGTCGGGGGTAAGCTTTGCATACCCGGACGCCACGCCGGCGCTGACCGATATAGACCTTTCGGTCAGCGCCGGCGAAAGAGTGGCCGTCCTGGGGCAAAACGGCGCTGGAAAGTCCACTCTTTTTCAATTGTTCAACGGCCTTTTGCAGCCCACTCGCGGGGTCGTAACTGTCAAGGGCCGGGTTGTCGAAAAAGAGTACTTGAAAGAAGTGCGCCGCATTATCGGCATGGTTTTCCAAGATCCGGACGATCAGCTTTTTTCCAATACCGTACGTCAGGAGATAGCTTACGGGCTAATCAACCTCGGCGTGGCAGGGAACCGCATAGAAGAGGCCATTGCCTGGGCGCTGGAAATGGTGGGACTTTCCGGTTATGAAAACAGAAGCCCGTACAACCTGAGCGGAGGCGAGAAAAAGCGGGCGGCACTGGCCAGCGTTCTGGCCATGAAGCCGGAGGTCCTCGTTCTGGATGAACCGACCGCCGCCCTCGATCCGATCGGCGCAGCAAGAATAATAAAGCTGCTCAATCACATCAACGAGGGACTTGGCATCACTCTCATTTTCGCGACCCATGATGTTGACGCCGTTCCACTCATGGCCGACCGGGTTTACGTGATGGACAGGGGCGAGATCATTCTATCCGGTTCCACAGCCGAAGTATTCGCCAGGAAGGATGTAATCCGCGCTCACAATTTGAGATTGCCCCGCGTAGCCCACCTGGCTGAATTATTGGAGCGCTTCGGCGAATACCGGTTCCCCGCGCTCCCTCTAACCATCGGTCAGGCAAAAAAAATGCTTTTGGAACACGCGATACGCAAGAAACCGATGCCCCCGGCTTGAAATCAGAATTAGTTCGACCTTGTCGAGAAAAACTCGATAGAAATTAAGGGGAATTCCTTCCTGCGGTCATTGATCGGAACAGATGAAAAGTTACTTCCGGAAGCCAGTCTCATCCATATAGGTCAATTCGCCAAATTAATAACTCAGCCGTAAGCGCAGGCCGTATACCTTCGACAGGCCCCCGGTCCCTGTTATAGCCGGGGTTTTGTATGAACTGAAAGTCCGGACTGAGTGCCAGAAATGAGGTGATCTGAATGCGGTAATATGTTTCCAGGGTCTGCTCCAAACCATAGTTCAGCGCGCCGTCTCCCAGGAGCATGCCGATCCCTCCAGCCGCAAGGTAGTCCTGATGCGGGTTGATATACCGTCCACTGCATATGCAATGCCTACGCGGTCGTCCCTCTTCCAATGGATGTCGCTTAGCTGAGCGCCAAGGCTCGCATGCCGGTCGCATTCCACATAGGCCCAATTCTCGTGATGCCCGTCGTTCCAACCGATACGTCCGAAAAGACCTGTTTCTCCATCGTCAGCCAGCGGCTGTTCGAAATTCAATCCAAAACCGTATTTGGTGCCGCCGGGTTTCTCAACGTCGAGGATGTCGGGCGTCGGCCCGGTCTGATCGGCCGAGAGCAAGCGCCTCGTCATAGCTGCCCATCCGTCCCTCATTGAAGTAGGTGAGAAAACGGACTACCGTGCCGGCGTCGTTGGGCTTCAAAGTGAGTTCGAGGTTGTATCCGAGTTCTCTTGTGTCAAGAACATCAAATTCGCACCGTTTTGTGTATCAGGCTCCATAAAGACCCCGAAGGCCAGTCTCCATCGCGGCTGATACAGGGACGTCACAATTCCGTAGGAGTAGCCCCTGGTGTCCGCTGCATAGTCCCATGCCGTATTGTAGAGGAAATCGTAGTTGAAAAACTGGGCACGGTTATTGTTGGCATAACGGTTTTGATCGAAATCATCCGTGGGAGCCATCTTCCCGAATTTAAACTCCCACCTGCTGACGGGCTGCTCTCCAGGGAGTTGGTCCATGCACCTTTCCACTTTCTCGGTTTCGCCGGAGAGAGGATAATAGTACCGGAAATACAGCCGGGCTATATAGGGCACCTTCGGCAGGTTCGACGACCCCGCTCTTATGACATCCCCGTTGACATATCCGCCGAGTCCCTCTCCGTTGCTTATTCCGTTTCCCTGAAAAAGCTCGCCGTCTGCATACACCTGGAGCCCCGGCGCCAATTGTGAACCGATATACGCTCCATACGTCTGGGTTATTTGCTGGCCAAGGCCGGTTTTAAAACTCAGGCTGTTCTGTCCCTGGTATGGACTGTGAAAGGGAGGCATGTCCTGATATATGTAGTTCGAACTTGCGCTCCCAGAAGCTTAGGGAACCAATAGGGCCACTCTTCAGGAGCTGGCTCAGGGCCGGCAGAGCCATTGCCGTGGACCGGACCAGCGCCTTCAGAGGGTCCAGCTTTGATTTCTGCCTGCGGGTTCGGTTGAAACTGAACTGTTTCGACGGGTCCTGGGAGTGATTCTTCCGCCGTACAGGTGAAGGGAAACACAAGACAAACGAAAACCAACGCCAATGCAGCATTCTTCGTCATAAGACCCCCAACTTTCCCCCCTCGGGAATAATGAGAAAGTCAATGAGCATCGATCAGGTCTCCTGGCTCACGTTCATCCTACTCACCGCGCCTTCCCACCCGCTTTGAGCATGACAGTGGCAATTCTGCGGCTTTCGTCCCGATCACAGTCGCGGGGCGGCGGAAGCCTTGCACTTCCTTCCCTTAAATCGATGCCCTGGTTCCGAACTATTCAGTCAGACTACTTGAAAATCATGGATCTAAAGTCTTGAATAAACGTCCTGCAAATCATCCGCGTAGTCGCACTGGCACTCTTCGCGATTCGAACCAGTCAAGGACGGCATCGTAAGCCGCCGTCATAAAAAGCACCTGTTGCATTCCTCTGGTGATCAGGCTCCACCATCCATGAACGGCATCCTCCTCCGTGAGTGCAACGCAGACGGCTGTGACTCCCAAAGACCGGGCTGTCTCGATCAGCTCCGCCGCCGCTTGCAGAGGGACATCTTCTTTTCCTTGTGTGACATACAGGATCATGCCCTTTTTCATCGAAAACCTCCATTGTGTGAGCCGTGTGCCCGGAAGCTGAACCACCTCCATGCAGTAGAAAAGTTTGTTAAAAAGTCGAGCACTGTACAGTGCTGCGCTGAAGCGGAATTTCGGCCAAAAAAAATCCCTAGAGCTAAAACGCCCTAAGGATTGCACCCTGGCTTACTTGATCCTTATGGTGGATTACCCGATATTTCCACGTACGGGTTCACCAAACAGCATCAGGCAGGTCTTCTGGCTCACGGATCACCCTACTCTCCGGACCTTCCCATCTCGAAAGACAGTGGCTTTACCGGATTTCGTCCCCGTTTACAGCGGCGGGACCGCTCCCGATTTTAACGGGATTCCCTATTAAACTTTTTTTGTACCTGATGCTAAAAAGCTATGTGGCATTCCTTGTACAATGTATTCCAAATGCAGTCAACGGCATATCTGTTCCGAAAAGTTCCTTCATACCGTTCTTTCTGTCTGTTTTTTCTTCTGCTATTCTCCCCCTTTGAACCATGTGTATATTTTTCAGCTTCCTTATTTTCCGGGTCGGTACCTCTTGTCATAATTGGGGGATAGATAAAATTCGCACTTCATGCAGTTTACCAGCTTCATCGCAAAGCTTCCCTGAACTTTTCCTCCGCAAAGCGTGCCCGCAATATGGGCGCAATGCATTCCGTGAGACGGATAAGCGGGGCAAACTCCAAATTCAGCTGTCTTGGCGCCGCCTTTTTCTCTTCCGCATTTTTTGAATTCCCAGCAGTTCATCGAAGCCTCCATGTTGGATTTGATGTTCATTGTTATATAAAAATCGGTCAACGGTGCGATGATCTTTAAAACAAACTCAACGACATCAAACCCGATGTGATGTGGATGTGGCGGGGGTTGGTCCGATCTTATTTTTCCGGTGTTTTTTCATCCGAATGCGGGGGTACTTCAAGGTCAGTCAACCGGGCGCTCACCACCGTATCTTTGATGGTCCAGTAGATGCTCCGGAACTTCTCATCGAAATTTGTGGGCGAAACAGTTC
>CAVRZU010000103.1:0-19770 GCA_963725365.1 uncultured delta proteobacterium
TCACAATCTGCATCAAGCAAGGCGATGAAACGGCGTTCGGTACTTGTTGACTTCTTCTCTGAATGATAGAATGCGCACGCCTTTCCGATGCTAATCGGAGCCCCGTCGACCTTCCGCCCAGTGTGAAGCCCAAAGGCCTGCCACCAGATAAAACATCTCCCTTCTCCAAGAGTTGCCCTCATCCTTCAGGAAGGGCTCCACATAAGGGTAGGCAGGTGGGTATTCACCAGGATCGAACGCGAGACTTCGCCTCAATACTGCCCTTACCTTGGTTTCTTTTTCGCTCAAGCCTTCCAGCCATTCTATGAATCCGCTCATGCATCCTCCTTCTCCGGGTCCTTGCGGTTCGAGCTTAACAATCTCTTCTTTAATTGTTTTAGTTTACGAAGAACCTGTCCTTCAGCTTTTACCAGGGCGCGGATTTCCCAGGCGTCGCCCGTCGAGACAGCAGCGCTGTGCTGCTCCCATGCCTTGCTCAATGTTGCCCTGACAAACTTCAACCAGTCGCAGCGGATATCATCCGGGTCCCTGTCTACGGCGTAATCCTGCAGCACTCCGTGAAAGTCCGATTCCAGGACGGACCAGTACCAGGCGATCACCGGCATTTGCTTCACGAATCCTTTGACGTCCTCTGCCGTGGCTTTCTATCTCCCCGGCTCAACACATCACGGGCGAATGAGCTGCATGCGCCCATAGAGATTTCTGAGCCTCCTCGGCGTCTGCGAGAAGTTGTCGGATCTCGGTGCGGACCGTGCTCCGAACCGCTAGCGCTTCAGGGAGAGCAAATCGCTCCATGCGCCAGTATTCTATCGTTTGCGCTTGGAGGCTCATATGGCTCAGGCCAAGAACCAAAACTGATTCCGGTGTCAAACGTGTCTTTTTCTTGACCGAGATTAACTGACTAGCATGCTCAATCGTCAGTGGGGCGAAATCCGGAATCATCGGGAAGCAAGGAATCGAAGTCTCGCCAGACTCCCCGATCTTCTCGGAACCGGATCGGCAAGTCATTCCTTTGGTCTTGTCGTTCAATCGCGTGGCTTGCCATCGGGTCAGGTCTGTTCATTGACGGAGTTGCTCAAACCCGCTGCGGCAATGAACGCGCAATACTTTCAACGCGCATCCGATGGCGTTTCTTCCAGGAGATCATTCGGGGCTGCCATGTATACCGGTCGGCATAGTCCGATTGACGATCCGCTTTGGCCCGTGCTTAAGAGAAGCGTCCTCAGATCTCGGAGGCATCTCCACAAAATTGGAAGTCATCGTTAATGCAGATTCGCGATTCTGAGAGGGGACCAGACAATATAGAAGAGTGTCTTCATGGAGACTACGCCCAAGTGGAATGGACATAAGACGGCCGTTGAGGGTGCAAGGTATGGGATAGCTAACGCTCTTGCCGCCAGCTTATAGAAAAAGTCATGAGTGGAAAGTATCCAACGGGCTACGGTTCCTTCGGAGTAATATTCCCCAGGAAATTCGACGTCGGCATGATCGAACAGAACCTTGTTATTGTCGGCGATTGTATTCGGCTGTCGAGCTTGGTCCATGGTTCAATCTGATCCTTAGGCAGAAATTCGGGAATCTGTCCAAATGGATATTTCTCATGAAACAGGCAGAACCGATCTCGCCATTTCTCCAGGTAGACCCTGATTTTTTCGCCGGGAACCCTCCTTGAAGAAAGCTCTGGCTTGATCGACGTCGGTTGGCCCTTCCAAAGCGCGGTAAAGCACCGCAAGCAAAAACCGGTATAAGCCAGCCACTACCAGCGGCGATGAGTCTTCGATGGCCGCAATCGCTCCGGATTTCACCAGGGTGTCGCGGATACCAAGCTCAGCGCGGGTTCCATCCGGAAAACGTACCGGAATCCATTCTTTCGTCAATCAGATTGAATCGACCCATTCGTCCTCCTTCGATTCGTATACCACACCTAAGTCGTCATCCAGCCGCACCGTCACATCCTTTATCGAACGGTCCTGCGCGTCCAGTTCCAGTGGAAAACAATTACGCAAAAGAGACGATTTCTTCCAGCCTTCCGGCACTCCCGAAGCTCGAAATCCTTTGATCACACCCCTGCGGGAAAGGCTCACGGCCCGAAGGAACCACTGCTTGGCCCTGGTGAAGTCCGGCACCGCCTCAGGGTCGAATCCCTCATTCAGCCATAACGGAATAACGATAATTGAATCTTCGCCAAGCCTGGTTTGCGCCATGAGGGTTCGATGCACACCCGGCTCGTCTTCGTCGTAAAGGACGAATCTGGATGGATCGTTCCACGATGCGTCCTCGGGAAAGCCAATGATCGCCTGGTTTGCCTGCCCGCGTTTAGTAATGCCTTCTCCTTCTGCGTCCAAAATAGCCTTATCGAGTCGCTCCTGTAGAGATTCCGGCACATCCACCCGCTCCTCGTAGACATCTTGAACCAAAGGGTCGATTTCAGCCGGAAGCGTCAGATGCTGTTTCGCACGCAAAAGACTCCAAGTGCGCAAGAGGATATCCTCGCGATACACCTTCCCCCACCAGAGGGGCTTTCCGAATAACGGCGGCTCATCGCCTGCGAGATCCCGCTATCAGGAGAACTGGTTCGGACACGGGCCTTGTCTGCCGGCATGGCGCCACTCGCGTCCAGCCCGTTGAAGCACCAGATCGATGGGTGCCAGGTCTATTACTATAACGTCAAAATCGAGATCCAAACTCTGCTCGGCCACCTGGGTAGCTATAAGTATTTTCGTGCCGTCCCGGCTTCCATCTTCACCAAAGATATTCAGAACCACATCCTCGCGCGCCTGTCGTCGATTGGCCGGAAAACGCGCGTGAAAAAGAAACACTTCCGTCCCATCGGAAAGCCGTTTGCCGACACGCTGGCCATAGTGTTCCAAAAGCTCGCCATCGGGGAAGAGTTGGTAAAGTTCCTGGGCTCTTTGCACCGTATTGACAAGCGCCAATCCCATTCCACCATTGACAAGACGTTCCTTTAGAGCAGATCGCATATCGGGGAGATCAGGCTAAATTCCTTTTAGCCTCAAGGTCAGTCGGCGCTCGGGATCAGCCTCGAAATGCACTGTTCGACCCCCTCCGGACCAAAAATCGTAAGGCGAGGATATCCTTTTTCCTGCTCCGGCAAGCATGCGCCAACCAAGTCCGCTAACTTGAAGCGAATGGACCGAGGCAACGTTGCCGAAAGAAGAACACCGAAGACCCGATCGCCAAAAGCCACCGCAACAGGTGGACCAGGAGCGTGCCCGTGTAGGCATCGTATGCGTGGATTTCGTCGAAGATCACCACACGATTGGCAAGCCCCCATAACCGCACAAAGTTATGCCTCACCGGTAGATCGGCAAAATAGCCTGGTCAACCGTTCCAACGCCATACTCGGAAAGGAGCGCCCGCTTTTTGTTCGTAAACCATTCTCCGGCGCGGATTTCTCCCCCGGTTTCCGGATCGTGGATTCCCGAAAGGCGCAAATTCTGGAAATTATCGTTTAGAAGCGTCGCCCCGTGCAGTAGTTGCAGGTCGAGTTCGCGGTCCACCCCAAGCCTCTTCAGGAACTCCAGGGTCCGCAAGAACATGGCGTTCCCGTTGCCTTAGTTGGAAGGCGACATACATGCCTCGATGTCCGAAACGCCGTTGCATTTCCAAATGGCAGCATAGAAGGCCGCTTCAGTCTTGCCCTCACCCATCGGAGCTTCCACAAGCAGCGTCGCGGGCTCCTATAAAGTCGCCAGCTGCATCGGTGACGGCCTGCTGCAAGGGGCCGGGGAACGAGTCCAAAAATCTGTTCGAAAGATGTCTGCTCTGAGGATAGCGGTGTTCTGGATTCCCATCCTATAGCGTCCAAGGATTGCTCCGCACGGACTCTGCGCTCTTGGAACCATGCGTCCAGATCCTCGCAGTCCTCTGGGCCTCCGAAGGGGAACCAGTCTTCGTTGGAGCCGATCCAGTCGGCAAAACTCGTAAGCCCTGACAACATCATGAAGCCAGGTCCGGAAAGGTTCTGCTCGGTGGGAATCCGTGAAGGCTTGAAAACGTTTAGTAAAGCTTCGAAGATATTACACCGCGCTTGTGACCAATCTTCCTGGCCGATGGCGCTGGTATCGCCTTCCAGGTCATTAAGTGTAGTTGGGGCGGCCCGAGAGCCATGATGGCATCCGACTGCATCAGCGACCAGTTCCGCCAAATCGTCTGGCCATCCTTTTTCCCGCAATATCTCAGCTAAAGCAATTTGGCTAACGAAGGCGTGGTTGATTGCGGTATTCGGACTTCGACGGGTTCGAAGACCTGTTATGGGGGCATTCGGCCACTTACACTGAAAGCCGGGACAGGCCTTCCCCAGGTCATGGCAGGCAATCAGGAGACAGAGCCATGGCCGCCCATCTTCCCATGACATCCCTAAGCAGGTAGCCATCCACTTGCGTGTGGATTCCGGTTCGCGCGTAAGGATGGTGTCTGCACTGGCCGCAACATCGAGCAGGTGGAGAATAAGGGGATGCCACCGTGCGTCGTCTTTCTTGTCCGTTTTCGCCCAGAGATTTGCCAACATGTTGTCCATTGGTGGTTAACCCCGTGATTAGCAATGGTTGCAATACTCCACGCTGGTTTGGGAGTCTCAGCTTTTCCATGGTGCGTACGAGGACTGCCGATAAATACTGACCTATATTTCTTGAGGCACACCTTGCTGCACCAAAAAATCCTGAACTGCAGAATGCGAAACCTTTCCATGATCCGATTCCATGCTGTATCCCAACATCCGTTGCGGTCAACCTTCCTCAGACCATTCTCTTCAAGCCACGCTTGACACTTTCGCTGAAAACCTGGACACAACCGATATTTCAGCAATACAGCGTGCCACACATCCGACATTTATCATGTGCTCGTAAACGGAGATGCCCGGTTTCCCCAGTGCGGTAGTCTTGGCCCAAAAGTGAACCATTGATTATCCCTTTCGTCTGCAGATGGCAGATTTCAAGGTCCGTATCGGCCTATTTTATGCCCGCCATACCAGGCAGAATAGAAAGAGGAAATGTATATTGATCGATCTTACGCTTATGACGGGAAGCCCGATTAAGAGCTGTTGTTTAATATTTAGAGGTTATTCGCAGATATGAAACTAAGACTAAGGAACACTTCACAGGCCAATCTATCACCGTGGAGCGAGGAAGCAAGTCAAATGTGTGTCCGCTGGATGCGGACACACAGGAGACGCTGATCGGGAAATTAGGGAACCTGATTTCTTACTGCTCCAGATATCGGATTGCAGACAGCGGAAAGGTAAGTCCCTCCCGCCCTCAGTCCTGTCATGTCACCCCTCGCCTGTGGGGAACAGATCTTTGACTCAGTCCTCAGTCCTCAGTCCTGTGTCCCGGGTCTTCAGTCCTGAATTTTATGCTCCCATCACGAGCTTCTTCAGGTCCTCAACCTTCTCGATAAGCTGATCGGGGCTTTTGCGCTTCTGGATATCCTTTTTCAGCTCCTCCAACCGGTACTCGATGTCGAGCTTCATCTTCTCTTCAAGGTAGGAGCGTCTGAATTCCTCCGAGGAGAGCTGCTCCTTGAGATACCTTTCCGCAATGCTCATTTTCCTCACCTTTTATATGATTGCCTGATGACTTTTGCCCTGGCAATCTCTCCTTTCGGGGTTTTTTGTGTCTTTTTTACAAAACCGTGGGTAAAGATGATTTGTCCCTCCGCTTCGTAAAAATAGAGACTCCTTGCAATCCTGCTCTCAAAGCTTACCCGCAACTCGAATATACCCTCATCAAGATGCTTCGATAAGTTCTCTTTCGGTGGTATCCCGCTATTCTTAAGCTCTACCAGCTTCTCGATGTAGGCAAGCATTTTCGCCCGTTCTCTAAGGGAGAGCCCTTCGAGGAACTCTATCATCGGCGCCTTGCCATCTATTTCTGCAAAATCATAGGTGAAACTCATACCTGACCGGCATTCCTATGGGATACTGGAAAGGAATTCACTGAACCGGAAACCAGCGGTTGCATTAACCGGTCTCCATCAAATAGTATCAGACAGAGCGCCAAATTGCTACGCTGATAAATGCAGGTGAGTGGGTGAGCGGGTGAATCGCAAAAACGAATTTACGTGGTCAATAGAAGATATTGCAAGATTTGCGGATTAGGGTGGAGATATTTTACTTGCACCGCTCCAGATACTCAAAGTATTCCAGCGTTATGCGTGGCGACACTGGCGGTTTTCTTCGAATTGCGAAAGAAGATACAGAGGAACATCCACATACTCTTGCCCTTTAACCTGTTCACCCGGTTGGGCCTCCGAACCCGGCACCATGGCAGCCTCAAACCCGCACTCCTTTAATACGGCATCGAGCGTTCCTCTTTCAAAACATGACCTCAGGAACATGAAGAGAGCTTCGGCAATATTCTTTCTGGCCGCGTCTTCAGTTTCGCCCTGACAGGCTACATCCAATGCTGGGCAGGATGCAACAAACCACTTCTCTTTTTTCGTAATTTGAATCGGCAATTTTGCCGTAAATGTAATTTGGACTTTCATGCCTTGACTCCTCTGTACGAGCACGAACAATCTGTGGCCCTGATCCACAGAGTGTCAAGTTATTAAATCGGCGTTGGCTCGCTTAAACTGGAACGAAAAAACCGGCATTATGCCTCTGGAATTCTTGTCTGCCCAGAGGCCAAATCCGTGCTATCTCTGCTCTGGCGGCTCAACAGAGATAATGATGAGAAGAAAATAGACATCAGAGTGCCGCCGCACAAGGAACGAGAATGATATTACTTTTTACAATTTAGAGTACAAGGATTTTTTCGCAGATTGTGTGAAGTGACTCCCCTTAACCTATTCACCCACCACCGGACTTTTGCCCTTTTGTCGCTGTCCATTCGTAATTCCTAATTCTTAATTCTTAATTGCCCTTTTTGACCCATAACCCATAATCCTTTTTTGCAGTTGACAAACCGTCATCCGGCTCTTTCTTTCTTCTCATACGATCATATGACTCATTTGTTGTTGTTTCACTTTTGCCTTTTTACTTTTTACTTTTGCCTTCATTGCTCCCCGCTCCCGCTCATTGTATTTGGATTGTATTTTCAATGTCGCCAAACGAGGTTTCGGATCAGAGCAAACCCATAACCCATAACCCATAACCCATAACCCATAACCCATAACCCATAACCCATAACCCATAACCCTTGTCTTTCTCGTTTCACTTTTGCCTTAATTGCCTGCTCCCCGCGCTCTTTGAAAACCGCATAACGGACAAGGGATAACTCAACGGGAAGTTGTTCATTCGTAATTCCTAATTGGTTTTTAGCATTGGTTTTTAACAAGGAGGAAAAGCAATGAAAAGACAGGTTCTCAACTATGAAACTTTGCTGAAGATCGCAGGGGCCATCTCTCATTCCAAGGACCCCGAAGAAGTTGTGTTGATGACGGTGGACAGTATAAAGACAGCTCTGGATGTCAAAGGCTGCGCGGTATTCCTGACCAATCGCCACACTGATGAACTCGAATTGGCCGCGTCGTTCGGGTTGAGTGACGATTACACTGGAAAAGGCCCGCTCAGCGCATCGCGTTCAATTGCCCAGTCTATCGAGATGGGGCCGGTCGCCATCTATGACGTTGCCGACGATCCAAGAATTCAGTACCCTCAGGAGGCGCAAAAGGAAGGAATTGCTTCCATTCTTTCCGCACCCATAGTGGCCGGCGGGCAGTTGATTGGAGCTTTGCGCGTTTACACCGCCGAACCATGGGAGTTCACCCTGGATGATTTGAATTTTGTTCAGGCCATGGCCGCCATGACCGGCATGGCAATCGAGATGGCCAGGCTCTATAAAGGGTTTAAGGAGAGCATCGAAGTATTGAAAAAACTTAGAGATCCGAAGGCCTTCAAAGGCAAGAGGAGAACGCCTCACGAGGAGGTCCCCGCAAGTGTTGGCTGAAATGCGGTTTGACGCCATTACTTCAGTACTTGTGCAGGGTTGACTCGCTTCCCGCTCATTGTATTTGGATTGCTGTTTTCAATGGTATTTTCAATGGTGCTAAACGAGGTTTCGGGTCAGAAACGACCCATAACCCATAACCCATAACCCATAACCCATAACCCATAACCCATAACCCATAACCCATAACCCATGTTTTTTTGCTTTACTTTTGCCTTCATCGCCGGCCACTGACGACTGTTCTATTGTTTCTCTGACGACTGACGACTGGCCGCTGAAGACTGCACCATACGCCCGAATGCCGCCGCGATTGTATCTATCTGCTCCGGCAGGACGGTGCGAAGGTCCATTATGAAACGGTCGGATTCGATTCTGCCTATGATGGGAGGATCGTTTCGGCGAAGGAATTCCTCTATTTGATTCGGGCTGAAAGCGCTGGAGCCGGCTGATGCTACAAAAGTGGGCAAGTCCTGCGCGGGCAAAGATCCGCCGCCTACCTGCGAGAAGCCCGGGCGGACCTCTAGCCGGAGCACGGATTCGGGGTCTGCCTTTTGAATGGATGAGGCAAGCTCTTCGGCACGGGCTTTCAACTCCTCGCAAGACAGGGCTATCATCCTGAGCGTTGGAATCGCTTCAACGGCAGCCCGTTCGTCTCTGTAGAGGCGAAGGGTGGACTCGAGGGCTGCCAGCGTCATTTTATCGACCCTGAGGGCTCGAGTGACCGGATTTGTCCTGCACTTTTCGATCAGGTCCTTTCTGCCGACTATGATCCCTGCCTGTGGACCACCCAGCAGCTTGTCCCCGCTGAAGGTTACGAGGTCGGCGCCTGCGCGGACGGTTTCCTGTACGGTTGTTTCGCCGTGGAGTCCGAAAGGCTCCAGGTTGATAAAGCACCCGCTTCCGAGGTCTTCAACCACCGGCAGCCCGCGTTCGCGTCCCAGGGCCACCAGCTGGTCGAGCGGCACCTCCTTTGTAAAGCCCACGATCCGGTAATTGCTGGTATGCACCTTCATAAGCAGAGCGGTTCGATCGGTGATGGCGGACACATAGTCTGCGAGGTGCGTGCGGTTGGTGGCGCCAACCTCTTTGAGGATCGCGCCGCTTGAGCTCATTACTTCGGGAATACGGAAAGAGCCTCCGATTTCCACCAACTGGCCCCTGGAGACAACAACCTCGCGGCCCCCGGCAAGCGTATTGAGAACCAGGAACACCGCGCCCGCATTGTTGTTGACTACCAGGGCTGCTTCGGAGCCGGTCAGCTCGCGAAGGAGCGCCTCGGCGTGGACATACCTGGAGCCGCGTTCGCCCAGCCGGAGATCGTATTCCAGGTTGGTGTACCCGCGGCACACAGTCTGAAGTCTCGCGACGGCATCTTCAGCAAGAAGAGAGCGGCCGAGATTGGTGTGGATTACAATGCCGGTCGCGTTAATAACGGGCCTCAGGGTGAAAGCCGCAAGGCGGTCGGCGCGCTGAGCCGCCGAGCGGGCAATCTCAACCGGATCAATTGCGGATAGTGGCCCGGAATCATGTTTTAGTATCTGTTGCCTGGTCGCATCGAGTTGCTCTCGAATGGCATCCAGGACCAGCTTACGCGGGTGGCGGGAAAGCGCGTCCAGTACAGCCTCCATTTCCAGGAGGGTGTCTACGCCCGGTATTTGCCTGAGTAATTGTTTTGCGTTTTTTTCGTCCATTTTGAGTTTTCAGCTTTGGGTTTTTTCTAACCTCTGACGACTGACGACTGGCCACTGGTCTTATATCATAGATAATCGGTTAATTGCGTCAAAAAGGACCTGCTGCCGGGGAGTGCTGTTATTGAAATTCTTATTTTTAATCCTGTCTAAGGTCTGTGAGTCTCTTGGTTGCGGCTCCGCTGCTCCAATATCTCCGTGTCTCGCAGCTGCCCCGGCAGTGCTTCCGGGCCGGGGGGGAACTGTTGCGGCTTTTCCGGGTGAACAGTGGCGCATATGTGGTATAATGACAAGTAAAATGAGATTCCCGCCCGGTTAGGGACTAACGGCTCCAAAGATGCGGTGGAAATAATTTTGGGCCGAACGTTGCTTCCGGTTATTCGTGCTGCAAGGATTTTTCTGTAAAAATGAGATCCCCGGAAAAAATCAGAGAAGAGCATTTCGATCCGTCCGATGAGCGGGTCCCCGGACCTGCCGATTTTAAATGTTCATCCGCAGAAATAGTATCGTTTTTGAAAAAATCTGCCGATTCGGCCGTGCTGAGGGGGGTCCAGCCTTCCGCCCTTGCGTACCTGGTCTCGATGGCTATGCGGCAGATTCGAAAGCCTTTCGTGCTGGTCGCCCCTACGGACAGGGAAGCAGAAAAATTCGCGGAGATGATCAGCCTTTTCGCGGGCAGGGACCGGCTGGAAAATGGCCGTGATCCTTTGGGGCGGCGAGTGTGGTTTTTGCCCTCGCGCACCGCTCAGAAGGCCCAGGCGCTCGGGAAAGGGGAATTAACCGCCAGGAGGATCGAAGCGCTCTATGCCTTGCGCGCGGCCTCCTCCCCGCTGGTGGTGGTCACCTCTGCTCTTGCCCTGCTCGAGCGGGTTATCCCGCCGGAAATTCTCGTTGCCAACATGGATTACAGGGTTGCCGGTGAATCCGTCAACCCGGAGGGTTTCATGCGCAGGCTGATCGAGCGCGGTTTTTTCCGGGTATCGCTGGTGGAGGATTCCGGAGATTTGAGCCGCCGGGGGGGCGTGCTGGATGTATACGCGCCGTTGTACCGCTGGCCGTTGCGGTTCGAATTTTTCGGAGACCAGCTCGAATCCATCCGGTTGTTTCACCCGGTTACCCAGCGTTCGATGGGCGTATTGGAAGAGGCGGTAATCCTGCCTGCAAATGAGATCGTACTAAATGAGCAATCCAGGCGCCGGGCGCAGGACGCGGTCTACGAGGACGTTAAAAACGAGATGCTCTCACCGGCGGCCGGAAACATCTGGTTGGACAAGATAGCGGAAGGTTATCAACTGGGGGATTTCGAGTCCGTTTTTTCCGTCTTTTTTGAAAAAACGGCCTCCATTTGGGACTACCTGGACCGAAACGCTATCCTGGTTTGGACCGATGCGGTTCAGGTCCGCCGGGAGATGGATGGGCAGTGGGGAAAGATTTTGCGGGCCTGGGACGAAAGAGGATCGGGCAGCGAATGGAGAAGAGATCCGAGCGAACTCTTTGATGAACCGGAAAAGACCCTGGAGGCCGCTCGCGGCTTCCAACAGCTCCTTTCCAATTCGCTTTCCGAGCAACAGGGCGCCGCAAAGGTATTTGATCTTGGCACATCGCCTCACACCGAGGTCGCCGCAGCGGTCAAGGCCCACGAGAGCAGGGACCGGCTCCTCGATCCTCTTGCCGCACGGTTCCGGAGTTGGACCGGCGAAGGGATTTCGGTCTTTTTGGTCTGTCCGAACAAAGAGCGCGGGGTAAGAATCGCCGAGCTTCTCAAAGACTATGGCGTAGAATCTTTGGTAAGCAGCCGAGGTTTCGGAGAGGAGTCGTTTGAATCCAGTCTGGTGAAGATAATCCAGGGGACGCTTGGAAACGGGTTTTTGTGGCAGGCGGACAATCTGGCGGTAGTAGCCGAAGAGGAAATATTCGAGAGGCGGCCCCGCCGGCGTGGACAGAAGCCCGTCGCGGGTATTTTCCTCAACTCGTTCCAGGATTTGCACAATGGCGATTTCGTTGTTCACGTGGACCACGGAATCGGGGTCTACAAAGAGCTGTCTCATTTGAATGCAGGCGGGGTGGAAAATGATTTTCTGCTCATTGCCTACCAGGACGGCGACAAGCTCTACGTGCCGGTCGATAAGCTCGAAAAGGTTCAGAAATACATGGGCCTTGAGGGACAGGGACCTCCAATTGACAAGCTGGGCGGCAAATCCTGGGAGAAAGCCAAAACCAAGGCAAGGGAGTCTGCGGAGAAAATGGCGGAGGAGTTGCTCGAACTCTATGCCCTGCGCGAGTCGGGGGAGGGGTATTCTTTTACGGCCCCCGATCAGTATTTCCAGGAATTTGAGACTACGTTTGCCTTCGACGAGACACCCGACCAGGTAAAAGCGATCGAAGATGTCCTGGATGATATGACTTCGAAGCGTCCGATGGATCGGCTGATCTGCGGGGATGTAGGCTTCGGAAAGACCGAAGTCGCTCTGCGGGCCGCCTTCAAGGCCGTGATGGACGGAAAGCAGGTAGCGATGCTGGTCCCGACAACGGTCCTGGCCGAACAGCACCACGAAAGCTTCAAGGAGCGATTCGAAGGTTTTCCGGTCAATGTTGTCTCCCTGAGCCGATTCAAGTCGGCCGCTCAGCAGAAGGCAATTATCGATCAGATAAATAAAGGCTCGGTGGATATCGTGATAGGGACCCACAGGCTCTTGCAGCAAGACGTGGTTTTCAAGGACCTGGGGCTGTTGATAATCGACGAAGAGCACAGGTTCGGGGTGGGGCACAAGGAAAAGTTGAAGAAGCTGCGGGCATCGGTGGACGTACTGACGCTTACCGCCACGCCTATTCCGAGGACGCTGCACATGGCGCTTGCCGGAATTCGGGACCTGAGCACCATAGAGACGCCTCCGCAGGATCGCCGGTCTATAGAAACATATGTTACCAATTACGATGAGTTTACAATCCGCGAGGCGATCTATCGGGAGCTAAACCGCAACGGGCAGGTCTTTTTCGTGCACAATCACGTCCAGACGATTCAGCAGATGGCCGCCAGGTTTGCTGTTCTGGTGCCTGAAGCGCGAATCTCGGTCGCTCACGGTCAAATGAAAGAACGGGACCTCGAAAAGGTCATGCTCGATTTCATTCACAAAAAAATAGACGTCCTGGTCTGCACCACGATTATAGAATCGGGCCTGGACATTCCGGCGGCCAACACGATTATAATCAACCGGGCCGACAAATTCGGGCTGGCCCAAATCTACCAGCTCCGGGGGCGGGTGGGCCGGTCGAGCGAGCAGGCTTATGCTTATCTCATCATTCCGGGAGAAACCCTGATTACCAGGGATGCCCAGAAAAGATTGCGGGCGCTTTTAGATTTCAGCGAACTGGGGGCCGGGTTCAAGATTGCTCTAAACGATCTTCAAATCCGCGGTGGCGGAGCCATTCTTGGATCGTCTCAGTCGGGGCACATAGCGGCGATCGGCTATGAGCTCTACCTGGAGTTGCTTGAAAAGGCTATAAAGAACATGAAGGATGGCGGATCACAGTCCGAGGTGATCGAAACGGAGATAAATCTGCCGGTTTCGGCCTTTTTGCCCGAAGACTACATCTGCGATACGGACCAGAGGCTTATCGCTTATAAACGGCTGGCCACACTTGCCGATGAGCAATCCATTGAAGAGCTTGCCGGTGAATGGCGAGACCGCTACGGTCCATTGCCCGAAACGGCCAAGAGCCTCATCCTGATGGCTATGATGAGGCTCCTTCTGAAGCGGCGCAAAATCGTGCGGCTTGACGGAGATGCGGAAAACTTCGTTCTGCACTTCGCGCAGGGAACTGATATTTGGCCGGTGATGTCTTTTTTTGAGCAGAGAAAGCTAAACTTCGCCCCGGAATCCGAGCGCAAGATCAAAGTGGAAATTTGGGGACGTAATTTTCAGCAAAGAATCCTCAGGCTTAAAAGAATGTTGCAAGAACTCGACGAAAA
The DNA here is from genome assembly GCA_963725365.1 of uncultured delta proteobacterium. Taxonomy (GTDB): domain Bacteria; phylum Desulfobacterota; class Syntrophobacteria; order Syntrophobacterales; family Syntrophobacteraceae; genus SbD1. The sequence goes on from CAVRZU010000103.1 coordinate 13,569, forward strand.
TGCTAGAGGTTGTGAACTTCATTGACAAAATGTAATAATTAATGAATAGCCGATAAGAAAAAGTAAAAAATAGGAAACAAGATGAACCGTTTTTATAAGAGTGCGTTTTGTATGATTGTGGCAGTTGTCTTTTCATGTGCAATTGCGCGGGCCGAAACGGTGGATCGCATCGTGGCAAATGTAAACGGAGAGATAATCCTCTATAGCGAGCTGCAAAACCGGATCAAAATGCTGGAAAAAAACATGCCGACGCTCGACGCTAAAGACCCGGCAAAGAGAGCGCAAATTGAACGTGAGGTGCTCAACCAAATGATCCAGCAAAAACTTGCCGACATGGAAGCAGTCCGGCTCCAGGTTTCAGTCGCCAAGTTGGATATTGAGCAAAAGATCCAACAAATCAATGAGCAGAACCATATGACTATGGAACAGCTTGAACTTGCTCTGAAAGCCAACGGCCAGACCCTCGATCAATATCGTGAGCAGGTAAAAAAGGACTTGGAGCGTGAGGCCCTGCTGAATCGGGTGCTCAAGTCGAAGATTTTGATAAGCGACCAGCAGGTCGAAGCTTATCTCAGGGGTGAGACGGGGGAATCCGCTACGACTTCTAAGAAGATCCATCTGGGTATGATTGTGCTTCCGGTCGGCGACGAATATGGAAAACCGCAAGAGGTTGCGAAAACAGGCCATGAAATAGTGGAGAAACTCAAAGGCGGAGCCGATTTCAAGGACCTGGCCAAACAGTATTCAAAGGGACCCACCGCCTCGGATGGGGGGGACCTGGGGTACATGGCGCCCGAGGATCTCGCACCGTTTATCGCCCAAGGGGTCCATAACCTTAAGAAGGACCAGGTATCCGCGTTGCTGGAGGGGCCGGCCGGATACTATATAATGAAAGTCTTTGATACTGACACCAAGAGGGTCGAGAAATCTGACCCGGCTTTGCGGGAAAAAGTCCGGAGAACTCTGTACGAGAAGGAAATGAACCGCAAGTTCGAAGAGTGGGCGCGTGATCTGGTATCAAAAGCTTTCATCCAGATCTCCCTCTAGCATGGTGATGAAAAAGGGTCCTCTGGTGGGAGAAATGACTGAAAATTGCTAACGATTTCGTTAGACGGGCCATCAATTGATGAAAGAGCTTGCAGAGTTTCTCAAAACCGAGAGGCTTAATCGCGATCTGACGCTCCAGGCGATTTCCGGACGGAGCGGGACCAGTGTCGAAATGCTCGAGTCATTCGAAGCCTGCGACTTCAATCGCTTCGGCGCCTCGCTTCTAATCCGCAATACCATCCATGCTTACTGCGAGGCCTTACAGATAGAGCCTGAACCGCTGATTCAAAAATTCTCCTCCCAAATCGAAGCATGCAACATCCAGGATGCAGGAATAAAAAGATATGGGCAGCAGATGCTGCTGCTGCACAAGAAGAAAAGGATGATCGGCCTGCCGGTCTTTATCCTGTTTGTGATTTCAGCGGGGGTTTTCTATGGGGGTTCCTGGGTATCTGAGAAGCGCTCCGAGCTGTTTGCCCCCCCGGAGGCAGACAGGATTATCACCCAGGAGGAATTTCCCGCCGAACTGCACGAGCTGCCGGTCGTGAGCCCGGAGCCACGGGTCGAGAAGCCCGTCCCTGATTTGCGGAAAGCTGATGAGGCGATAAAAACCGCCGAAATTCACATAAGGGAAGCGGAAAAAGCCGCGGAACAGGCCGACGAGTCTGAACAGGCCGGCGAAAAATCAACCGTTGATGCCATGGCTGATAATGGTGCTACGGGGGGCCTTGCCTTCAGCAGTTCGACCGAGGAGGCGGTAGCCGACGACGAAACGGCCCAGGATGTTGAACAGCGTTCGGGAAATAAGTTTACAGTGGAGGCCGATGATAAGGTCTGGGTCCAGGTAAGAATCGACGATAAAGAAACCTTGAGCGCAATGCTCGGCCCCGGAGACCGGAGGGAATGGCCTGCCGACAAATCTTTACAGGTCGTAATAGGCAATGCGGGTGGCGTCCATATGAAATGGAACGAGCAGACGATAAAGGCCCCGCGCGATCCAGGGCGCGTCCTGCGCTTCCGCCTGCCCGACTATGCGAAGGCGGAGTAGGGGGTTGCGCACACTTATACCCTGAGTATCCTGTCGAGAAAATCCCTGGTCCGCGGGTGTCGGGGATTGTTGAAAAACCCCTCGCCGGTCCCGCGTTCGATAATCCGTCCACCATCCATAAAAATTATCTCGTCGGCTACTTCCCTGGCAAACCCCATCTCATGGGTCACCACAAGCATCGTCATTCCTCCTTTTGCCAGATCGATCATGACTTCGAGCACCTCCTGGATCATTTCCGGGTCCAGAGCCGAGGTCGGTTCATCGAACAACATGTACTCAGGTTCCATGGCCAGTGCCCGTGCGATTGCAACCCGCTGCTGCTGGCCTCCGGATAGACTTGCCGGGTAGGCACGGGACTTATCCGGAATGCCCACCCGCTCGAGCAGTTCCATCGCTTTGGCTTCCGCTTCCCGTTTCGATCTCTTTTTCACCTTGATCGGCGCCAGGGTGATCATATCTATGACGGTCATGTGCGGATAGAGTTCGAAACGCTGGAAAACCATCCCTATTTTCCGGCGCAGTTTGTAGAGGTTCGTTTCGGGGTCGCCTACCGATAGGCCGTCAACGAGAATTTCGCCTTTCTGAAAAGACTCCAGGCCGTTTATACATCGAAGAAGAGTGCTTTTTCCCGAACCGCTCGGCCCGCAAACCACTACTGTCTGCCCACGACCGATCGTTTCGTTTATTTCGGTCAGGACTTGAAAGTCCCCGTACCATTTGCTGAGGTTTGTGATCTCGACCATAAAATACATTTAGGAATTTAGGAATTTAGGAATTAAATCAACCCGGCGGTCTTAGAGTAAACCCAACCCAGGCTCTGCGCAAGAGGGTTTAATCAAATGTCCACGGTGAACCTTGTCCCGGCGAAGTCCCAAAAATAAATCATCATGGCAGCGCCGCCTTCCACGAGGGCGTTCTTTTAAACCACCCGAAGGTTGGTTCGTGGTTCCGGAGGCCCAATCAGCTTTCGCACAAAATCCGGCAGTCTTTGAGACTTTCTCCTAAGACCCTCCAGGACTATGTCCCTTGAAATTTCGGCGATCCCGGGGCAATCAAACCCGAGCAGGCGCAAATATTCGTCTAAAAATGGGTGATCGAGGGCGTCGAGTGCCCTGTTTGCCAAGTGATCGTAGACGGCGTGGGCGACATAGAGCAGGGCGATATTTTCTTTCTGGTCCGACGGGATATCGGCGGGTTGGCGGAAGGCCGGCCATGCCTGATATTCTATCGTATAGCAGATCTGTTTCGGGATATTCCATTGTGCCAGAAGCATAGCTCCAAGCTTGGCTGAGTCCAGCGTGTCGATAAAAAGGGACCATTTCGGATTTTGCTTTCGAAGCAGCAGAAGCACTGTTTGTCCCAGGTCGTGCAGAAGGCCGATCGTGCTTAGAAGAGCCGCCCTGTTCCTGTCGTATGACTGGCATAGTTCCGATGCGATGAAGGAGAGAAAAAGGGAGTGGCGGTAAACCTCTCTGAACTCAACGGAATCTGGAATCGATTTCATGAGGCCGCGTGATAACGCGATCTGATATACCTCATTGAAACCCATGTAGGTAATTGCATAAGAGACGTCAGTGATTTTCGTCGGGAGCGCGTACCTCGCGGAGTTTATCGCCTTGAGGACATCCACCACGAGCGAGGGATCCTGTTTTGCAAGGGCGGCAACATCTTTTGCCGAAGCCCTCTGGCCGGACAGCAATTCGATCAGTTGCGTGATATGCAGCGGGAGCCTTGGAATGCTTTTGAGGATATTTACTATTATTTCCGATTGTCCGTAGTTTCCCAGGTGTTTTCGCGACTTCACGATATACTTTGTCAATGCGGCTTGCCGGAACTGAGCGGACTTTGTTTGTTTGTCCAGGTACTTTATCCTTGAAAGCACGGTATCATGAAGCCTTCCAAGAATAGCCGACCTGATCTCGACGCCCAACGTTTCAAACCCGGCAGGATCCAAAGAGAATACGGTCGAGGGCCCTTCTGCCGCAATGGAGGATATTCTATCCTCCCCGGCTGAAAAAGAGGTCTCTGCAATGACGTCTCCCGTCTTGAACCTGTAGCCCGGCGAGCACGAATCGGCAGATACGACTCTTAAGGCGCCGCTTAGAACATAAAATATAGTCTTGCCGGGTGTTCCCTTTTTGAACAGGAGATCCGTGTCTGCAAGCGTTTGAACCGTCCCCGTATTGAAAAGCGTGATCCGCCGCTTGTCACCGAGGTTTGGAAAAAAACCCGGCGGAGTTCCAACCCCGTTTAGATCTTTTTCAAACATTTATTATTCCTCGCTCCGGCCGAAAGAAAAAAGACAACAGCTTGCAGGCTCAAAGGAGCCGGACCCTTTCGCATCTATATTTTATTCGGCATTTTTGATCACTTTCTTTAAGACAATCCCTGTGTGACAAATCTCTTTCCTGATGGTTATTTATTAATAACAGGACATCATGGAGGAGTGAGAAAATGAACACTAAACGGCTGAAGATCTTCGCAATGGGATTCGCTATCCTGTTTCTGAGCACAATCCAGCCTTTGCAACAGGGGAAGGAGCAAAAAAGAGATGGTGATGCCGGAACAGCAGCCCGGAGGATACAATCAGGTACGGACTCCGATCCGGGCTTATCGGGTAATCCTGAGCGCGACATGAAAATAGACCTGCGCTCATACTATCAGAGAACGGAAGAAGGATGTTCGATCAATCCGAAACAGACAAAATGAGGTGAGGGCAGCGCAACCGAAGGTAAACCCGTCTTCGAGTTTCACGGATCATAAGAGCCGTTCGCTCATTCGTGTTTCGCTCGTGGCATGCAAGATAGAACGACACTCAAAAGAAGAATAATGCCCAGTGTCTTCACTCGGTAGGAATTGGCAAGTTTTATAAAATCCCGTCCGAAAAAAAACCTCGACATTATCAGCCAGAAAAGAGTGAAAAACCCCATGGCGGCAGTTTGCCATCGCGAAAGGCTAAAGCCGGAGAAAGTGGACCGGCATATCAGATATAGTGCGGAAGCACTCCGACCGCATGCTGAACCCAGGTGATTGGGGAGAAGAGCAGAATCAGGAGCGATACGGCGGCGCATTCCCGGACTGTTTCGATGGAACCGCGGTCCACCGGCTTGTGACGCATCAGCCAGATCATCCAAAGGAGGAGCAACCCCATAAGAATGCGGATCGCTATTCCTGCCTGGGAAGCAGTCAAATTCAGGAACTGACAGTAGTACGGACTGGGGGGATCGTTGGGTACACTGGGGTTATCCGATGTCTCGGGCCTGCCCCCATGACCGTATGGCAGGTGCATCAGGTAGCGGCCAGAGCGGGTCGAAGCGATAGGTTCTCAACCTTTTCCTCTCCTAATGGACCGTGCGATGGATCGGGGTCGCTCAATCCCCTTACCACCCCGGAAATCCAGGTATCCATCATTCGGACGTATTGACCGGGACCGCTCACCAGGATCGGACTCAAAGTGAACAGCACAAAGGCGGCGCATGCCGTTGCAGCGATTTCCATTGCCGTTTGAGTATGAACCAGGCGACAAAGAGAAGGGGCGTACACTTCATGGCTGCCGCCATACCAAACACAACCCCGCCGGTAATGTCGCGTTCCTTTGACCAGAAGTAAACCGACAACCAGGACATTGCGACCAGGGCGGTATTGACTCCAACCTCGGGGAGGTCACGCCCAAAGAAAGGCTTCCCAGCAGGATGGCAAGCGTTGTGGACCAGAAGGAGAAGCGAATCCGGTGAAAGCGGGAGGTTCTGGTTCCGTTAGCCGCCGCAGAGTTTCGATCAGCAACGCAATGGCTGGGGGCCAAAGGATAGACGATTATCTGGGCGGCATGCAGGCTTAAAAAATAAAGACTGGAGCGTGGACCAGCGCCAGAAGGGCGGGTATACGAAATCGAGGTTGCCTGCATATATAAAATGCCCCCCGGCCAGCAGCTTTCCAAGCTCGAAGTGCAGCCTGAATCACCTTGAGGCCGGTGGATTATCTGAACCCAGACCCCCCGATAACATAAACGGCCGCCAAAGCAATCGGGACCCACCTGAAAGGGCGCAATTTCGACCAGTCGATCAAGTCCAACCTGTTCTCAACTCGTATTAAGCGAATCATTGCCGG
>CAVRZU010000104.1:0-10663 GCA_963725365.1 uncultured delta proteobacterium
AGGCGGGCGATCCTTTCGTCCCCCGGACACAGGTAGAGATGGTACGTGTTTCCGAGAATGATTTGCACTCTGAGTGATTCCAGTTCCTCGGGGGAAATGCTCTTGACCAAACCGGCCGTCCCCACCGGCATGAACACGGGAGTGTCGATATGGCCCCGGGCGAGTTCAATCCTCCCGGCGCGTGCACTGCATCCCGGATCTTTCGAAACAATTTGGAATTTCATTTGCTCACCCAATAAAAGGAAGCGGAAAGCGGGAAGCGGGGATCGAAAAGATTCCTGCTCCCTGCTCCCTGCTTCCCCCTCATCACATGATCAGCATTGCATCCCCGTAGCTGAAAAAACGGTAGCGCTCCAGCACAGCGTCCCGGTAGGCGGACAATATCAGCGGCCTCCCGGCGAAAGCCGATACCAGCAGCATCAGGCTCGACCTGGGAAGGTGAAAATTGGTCACCATGCAGTCTACAACAGCAAATCGGCGTCCCGGGTAGATGTAGTGCTCGCACATTCCCTGAAAAGGAGCTATTTCCCCATCCTTTTCGTAAAGCCACTCCAGTGTGCGAACGACAGTAGTGCCGACAGCAACAACCCGCCTTTGTTCGCGCTTGGCCCTCTTTACCGCTTCCGCGGTCTGTTTTCCAATCTCAATAAATTCCGGATGCATTCGGTGTTCGCGAATGTCTGCGCATCTTATGGGCGAAAAAGTGCCGTAACCGACGTGAAGGGTGAGGGCAACGATTTGGATTCCCGAGTCACCAAGCCGGTTCAGGAGTGATTTCGTCAAATATGCAGGCCGGCGGTAGGAGCAGCTACGGCACCGGGGTTTGCGGCATATTCGGTCTGATAGCAGACACGATCATCCTCGGCTGCCTGCCCTGAATTCCGCTCGATGTAAGGCGGAAGAGGCGTCTGACCTATGCGGTCAAGAATGTCCACGATATGGGAAGCCCCGTGAAAACAGACCTGTGCCTTCCCATCCACCGGGGCGGCAATCACCTCCGCACAAACGCCCGCCGAAAGCTCGATCACCTGCCCCTTCCGGATGCCCTTTGAGGCCTTTGTCAGGCAGCAGTAGCCTTCAACAGCTCCAACCTCACAGGGCTTGTAGGCGTCCAGCACCAGAAGCTCGACCATACCCCCGGTGCTCTTGCGGCCCGTGAGCCGTGCGGGAACCACTCGCGTGTCGTTTACAACCAGCAGGTCGCCCGGCCTTAAGTACTGTTCGATTCTATCGAAGCAGGAATGCTCGATTGCGCCGCTCAAACGATCCAGCACGAGAAGGCGCGACCGGTCGCGTTCCGGGGAGGGATGCTGTGCTATGAGTACAGGCGGAAGATCGTAGTCATAGTCTTCGAGCCTGAATGAAATCTGCTGTCTAGCCGCCATGCTTGCGGCCCAGGTAAACAAGGAGCAGTCCCGCGACCATCAAGGCCGCTCCCAGGATTCTAAGGTAAAGGTTAGAGACTGAAAGGAGCCAATTCAGCCATTTTCTGACCTGCTTGGGGGTTGCCAGGTATGGAAGGCCCTCTATGAAACATATAAGGCCTAAAACAGTAAGAAGGTAGGCATGACATCATCGATCCTCACAAGATTTTCTTTGCTTTCTTCACGGCCCGAATTGCCTAGCATGACCCGGGACGGATTGCAAAGTCGGTACGACCGCAAAGTATAACGTATAGAGCCAGCCAGGTAAGCTAAAAAATTCGCTCAACTAAATGACCATTGTGCATGCAAACTTGTAGACTAAACTGATAGGAGAAATCATCTTAAGTATCGAGTGATAGCCGCACTGGATGCAAAGGATTTCGACGGGCCTTCCGTTGACGAACAGTTCTCCGGTCCGAGAGAGTTGAAATTGAGAAGATCATTCCTGATATTTCTTGCTGCAAGCCTGATTTTGATGCCGCTTGCCCACGTGGTGAACGCTAAGGCATCATCTACGAATCGTCCCCCTATCGAACAGCCACTGATCAGTGAAGGCGAGTTTGCCGTGAAACTGGCAAAAGCATTCAACTTGAGAGCTTCGCGCGATGAAGCGGCAGCAGAAAACGCTTTGTCTTCAATGAACATAGCGCCTCGAAACGGATGGATTTCCGACTATCCGATAACACCCGACATCCTTGTCGAGATAAGGGATAGCGCCGCAAGATCGGCTTCAGCGGGAAGCCTCAATATGTCAGAATCTGATGCGACCCGCGCAGTCAACCGCGTCGGCATCGCAATGAATCTTCCGATCAAAACAGCCGGTGACAATTACTCTTCCGAGTCCGCTTCCAGTTCGAACTTCAGTTCAGAGTACAGCTCCTCAAATTACAATTCAGATTACACCTCGGATTTCAGTTCAGGATACGAGTCAGGCTCCGCTTCACCCGAAGTCTACGGAAATGAGGAACCCTCCGCCGTCGATGAATACTACGACGATAACGGACCTCCCATCGTGACTTATTATCCACCGCCGTGGGACTACGCCTATATGTACGATTGGGTCCCCGGGCCATTCTGGTGGGGAGGATACGGCTTCGGCGGCTACTACATGCTTGGCGATTTCGACAGGCACGATCATTACCACAGGTTTACAAATCATGTAACGAATGCGAACGGGACGGTTACCAGGGTCAACGCGGTCACCCGGGCGACAGCAACGGCGGGAGACCCGCGTTCTTGACCCTTGCCGGCGCAAGCAGGTCTGCGCAGGGCTCACGGTTAGGCTCCACTAACGCCCAGGCAGGCGCAAGATCAATAATGAGCCGGCAAGCGGGGCGAAATCCGATTACCGCCGTGCAGAATATGAACAGGTCGGCGGCAGGCAGCCCTGGCGGGTCTCTGAGCCGTGGCGCTGTCCATGGGTCGTTTAGCGGCCGGACTTACAGCAGCGCTCCTCGTTCCTTCGCCGGGGGCTTCCGCAACGGCCCGGGCAGTATGGCCGGCTATCGTGGCAGCGGTGGCATGGGCGGCTATCACGGCGGTGGCGGAGGCGGTGGCGGAGGCGGTGGCTCCCACGGCGGTGGCGGCGGCGGTGGCGGACATCGTTAAAAAAGTTTTGAGTTTTCAGTTTTTAGTTCACTGCGTGCTGGGAAACAACGCTCCCTCATTGCGGCAGAGCTTTTGAGCCGGGATGCAGTGTCTTGCCCGACCACAGCGATAAAGCACACCGGGCTTTGACTCAAAACTAAAAACTGACAACTCAAAACTGAATAACTCTTCTACCCTTTTTTGACCAGCTCTGTATTGTATAGGCCATAAAAGTTCCGGTATTCCTTCATTGCACGGGCGAAAAGCACTTTTGCCTTTTCCAGATCATTAACGTTCAAAATTAGATTCACTCCCATCCTGAATGCCAGCTTCACGTCCAGAGTGGGTTTTTCCAGGCAAAGCACGCAAAGATAGAATTGTCTCCTCAGGTGCATGGGGAGGACTTGCATGTGGTGGAGAACCAGGTTTTCCGAGTCCCTGCCGGAATTAAAATTCTCTTCCAGAACTATAAGATCGTAGTTATTATGATGCAGTTTGCCCAAGGCGAACGCTGGACGCAGTGCATGGACGACCCAAAAGTCAAGTTCCTGGAGTGCTTGCGCGATCCTTTCGGCGCGTTTAACATTAGTGTCGCAGAGTAGAGCGGTTTTTACTCCCTCATCTACTACGTCGATTGCATTTGCGTAATCCAACAGGCGGTCTGCACCTGATCCGGGTTGAGGACTCTCCGGGAGACAGGCAGAATGATCGTAAGTTTCAGCGGGGGCTTTTCCATTGATTTCCGCAGGGCTTTTACACTTTGGACACAGAATTTTGAGCGCCCTGCCATCAGGGACTTTGTCATCCGGTATATTGAATTCAATCCGGCAACCCTTGCACTTAACTTTCACTGTTCGTCTCCTGTTCAAAAAATTTCTGGTGGGCTGCGATTCGTTGTTATAAATAGATCGGCGAAGAGGAATCCGACCATAAATATGCAATTTTCAGGCCTTGCGGACTTAATCTTTTCTTGAAAGGGTAAGTATCTATGGATTATCTGAGCCCCGATGCGTTCTTCGATCTTACTTCATTCGCCCACCGTGACGTGTTTGCAGGCAACAAATATGTCTGGGACGTCCTGAACAAAATTTCCGGCTACCTCGAAGAGCACCTCGAGCCAAATGTAGGAGCCCTGAAGTGTTTCAGGCGCCCGTTGCCAAAGACGGTGGTATTGTGGCAGGGACAGATCATGGATAATGGTTTCGAAATAATTGGCGGAGATGTCACCAAAGGAAGATTCATTGTAAGGATCGGCAGCGAGGAAACCAGCGAGGCGGCAGTGCTCTGTGAGGGGGCCGTGCTGTGGGACGAAGCGATTTTCATCGGCCCTGGGGCGGTTATCGAACCCGGGGCTCTTGTGAAAGGTCCGACTATCATAGGGGCGCAAACCGAGGTGCGCCAGGGCGCATATATCAGGGGCAAATGTTTGGTCGGCGCCGGATGCGTAGTCGGCCACACCACCGAGATGAAGTCAAGCATCATGCTGGATGGGGCAAAGGCCGGGCATTTTGCCTATATCGGCGACAGTGTAGTGGGACATGAAGCGAACCTGGGGGCCGGCACCAAGCTGGCAAACCTCAAAATAAGGGACCAAACCATTCGTGTGATGGCTCACGGCATGAGGATTGTCACCAACCTGCGAAAGTTCGGCGCAATCCTTGGGGACCGTGTGGAAACAGGCTGCAACTCTGTGACAAACCCCGGGACCGTCCTGGGCAAAGGCTGTCAGGTTTTCCCGCTTATATCCGTACGCGCCGGGTACTACGAACCAGACTCGGTTATCAGGTGACAGCTGCAAATACAATTGCGGATTAGGAATTACGAATTATGAATGAGATATGAAATGGACTGCCAAGGAAGCCGAGGTTATCAGTTATTTCCAGGAACGTCACGGCGGACCGGGAGATGATGCCGAGGCGCTTCCATATCGTTTGACCTCCCGTGGCGCCTGGGCTGCTTCGCGGCCCGAGCACCTGTTCAATTTTTTCAAAAGAGTCGATCTGTCCAGATTCAGGCTTTTTATTGACCTTGGCAGCGGGGACGGGGTTGCCTGCTGCACAGCAGGCCTGTTCACCAGGTCGATCGGAATAGAAGCCGATCCTTTTCTGGTATCACGCGCCGCACACGCCGCACTCGACCTGAAACTCCAGGACCGCGTCGGCTTCATCTGCGCCGATTTTCTGACTCAGCGCATACAGGAAGCCGACTGTCTCTTCGTCTATCCCGACAAGCCGATCGACGCCATTGAGAAGAGCCTCCAAGGTTGGAACGGCGCCCTTATTATTTACGGCCCTCATTTCCCACCGAAGCGGTTTTTCCCGGTAGAAAAGCTAAAGTGCGGCAGGGAGACTTTGTCAGTCTACTCCGCGCGAAGAGGCGAAGAAAGAAAAGGCTGACATGCCGATCTTTTCCACGCAAAGAAGCAAAGCAGGACAAAACTGAAAAGTATCGACCAAACAATTCCGAAGGTTTATTTTCCACGCGAAGGCGCGAAGAAAAGCCAAATTCCCACTCTTGCCTTTCTTTCCTTCGCGCCTTCGCGCCTTCGCGTGAATTGTTTTCCCTTTTTGCCGTGCTTCTGAGATGAACGCTCAAAATTTCTTAATGCCTTCGCCTCTTCGCGCGAAAATTACTCACGTGAGAATAATTCGGCAAGGTTTCGCCGCCGCCTGTCTTTCCAGTGCCCACGGTGATATGCGTAACTGGCCAGTATAGGTACGGCAATTGTGCCTTCGCAAAAGACCATCTGCTCATTTCCAGCTTCAACCTTACCCCAGGACCTCGCTTCTTTCAGGGTCGAACTGGAGCAGGCCCCGTCTCTTGAATCGGCAACCGTTATCTGAACGGCGTACTTGTGCATTGGAACATCTTTTCCGAGCACCTCCGCGCAGATAACCACGTCCTGTATAAAATTCTTCGGCACGCCGCCACCTATGATCAAAAGACCAGTGTTGCCGACATTGATTTTTATCTTTGTCAACTCCCTGAAATCTTTGACACTGTCAATAGACACATGATCTGATGGCCTCTCCGTCTGGTGCTTCACAAGGCCAAAACCGGCGCTCGAATCTGAAAATGCCGGGCAGAAGATCGGCACGTTGTTCTCGTAGGCGATTTGGACGAGCGAATCTTTCTTTTTTGAATTCGAAACCAGGTGCCTGCCCATTTCTCTTATCAATTCGCGCGATGAATAAGCGCCCCCGGGCAGCAGGTCGGCAATCTCTTTTATAGTGGAGTCACACTCCTGGAGCTGGTTTTCATCTATGAATGTGTCGTATATGCGGTCCACATACGCTTCCCTTAGAACGCCATCGTCTATTTCCGTGCTGCCCCTGAAGTGCCTGAAGCCGATAGCCTCAAAAAAATCCATATCTACGATGCTCGCTCCGGTCGCAACGACAACATCGACCATGTTGTAGCGAATCATGTCATGGTAGACCGCCATGCACCCTCCGGCGCTGGTGCTGCCGGCCAGAGCCAGTACAACCGTGCATGATTCATCGCTTATCATGCGATCGAAGATTTTGGAGGCTGTTGCAAGCTCCCTGGCGCTAAAGGACATCTTGCTCATCGATTCGATGAGCCCTATAGCGTCGAAACCGGTTATATCGATATGTTCTATCGGTTCAGTCAAAAGTTCTTTCTTAAGCATTTTCCAATCCTGTTAATCCTGTCAAAGTTTTTGGTCTTTCTCACCACCCCATAGAGCTTGCCCCGAATCCCATCAAGGCCGGCACATTACAATATATCATAATCCAAATCCATCTTTTCTCTTCGATCTCACGCACAATCCAGCGATTCGTTAGACGGGCCTCGGTTGATCCGCTGATGACGCAGATTTCCGCAGATTATTTTCTTTATGCTTCTATCTGCGACATCTGTGGATAGTTCTTTTCTCTGCGTCCTCCGTGTCTCTGTGGTGACCTGTTACTTCTCTCCGCCCAGAAGGCAGGGCGCCAGAGGATCATGGCGAGCGTAGTTGGCTTTGGCACGCTCCAGGCTCGAAGTCGCATAGCAGTAGCTACACCCGAAAAGACAGGTATCGTAGACCCCTATATCTCGGCTTGCCGCGCATCCGCATTCTTTTCTCTGGGAAGGGTCCTTGGGAGGACATATCCGGGTTCCGAACAGCTTTGAAATCAGCTCCGCATCTATGCATTTTGATCGATTAATGCCAAACTCGGACAAATCCTGCTCTGAGGCGCAGGAGAATATTTCCATATGGTTTTCGCGAGCGGTCCGGGCGATTTCACTCAAAAACCCCCGAATCTGCGGACTTCCGAAATCCACGGGATCAGTTCCACCTTTCGCCGCGGCCTCCATCCGGGCCCGCGTTTTCCGGTAAGGTTTGACGAAACTGATCACGCACCTGCCGGCGGCCCCCTTAAGCTCTTCGGCCACCATCCGGAAATTGCTCTCATGGAAAGCCGTTCCGCTGATGTCGCTCAATACTATCGGGTCGTAGCGCCAGATGACTCTTTGGGGGCCAACTCTGGCTGAAAGTTTCTGAAAGGTCTTTATGGACAGGCTTACAGGCGGCGCCCCCGGCTCTATCGGACGTGGGTAGCCGATCAGGGTGAAAAGAAAATAGTACCGGAACCCCAAGTCGTCGAGTTCGTCCAGGTATGGCATTAGCGGGCGCGGATTACGGCTCCAGAATACAAAGGCATCAACTTCACCGGGTGTCATATCGACCTTTGAGACCTGGTTGGAATTAAACGGGTTGAGCACTAGACACCATCCCTGGCGCACCCGGTTTAAAAACCAATCCGAATAGAATGCCGCAATGTCGGTCCTGCGGCTTACGCTTACGATCATTTCTTCACCATATTGACTTCGCTGCCGAAGAGCTTAAATCCATTCTATGTTCCGCCACCTCGATTGAGGCCGGAATCGTATTTATGGGCGTGTGGGCCCCGGGGCTTCGCGCGTCCGGGAAGGTCCCGAATGAAAACCCTAAAGGAAGCTCCGCCAATGCGCAAATCCACCAAAGCCATCCATTCCGGAGGTCTCGAACATAGCATATACGGAGAGGTCTCGGTCCCGATTTTTCAAACCTCGACTTTCGCTTTTCCGAGCGCTGCCGACGGGGCTGCCCGATTTTCCGGCAAACAGCCCGGCTATATATACACCAGACTCAATAATCCCACCGTAAACGCGCTTGAGGAAGGCGTCGCGGCCCTGGAAGGCGGGTTCGCCGGGGTGGCGACCGCCACTGGGATGGCGGCGGTAAGTTCGGTCTATATATCTTTTCTGAGCCGGGGAGATCATGTGGTTGCCACCAACTGTGTTTATGGTTCCTCCCGGGTGATTCTCGAAAGCGAACTAAGCCGGTACGGAGTGGAAACTACCTTTGTGGACAGCTCCGAGCTTACCAACATTGAAAAAGCCATGCGGCCGGAGACCAGGATGATTTTCCTGGAAACGCCCATGAATCCAAACATGAAAATCACCGATCTGGCCGGAGCAGCGGAAATTGCGAAAAAAAGCGGCGCCCTTCTGGCAGTGGATAATACTTTCGCAAGCCCATACCTCCAGAGGCCGATTGAGTTCGGCGCCGATATAGTCATCAACAGTCTGACCAAGTTTATCAACGGTCATACCGATGTGATCGGAGGTATGATTGTAGCCAAAACCGAAGAGTTGCACAATCGGGTCAAGAAGATTGTCAGCCTCTTCGGCACAACCATGGACCCCCACCAGGCATGGCTGATCCTGCGAGGTTTGCGGACTCTGCCCCTGAGGATCGAGAAATCCCAGGAAAACGCCATGAAGCTGGCAAAGTTTCTTACATCTCACCCCAAAGTAACATGGGTAAGCTACCCTGGTCTTCCGGACCATCCACAGCATGAGTTGGCAAAACACCAGATGGACGGTTTTGGCTCGATGATTTCATTTGGAGTGCAAAACGGACTTGAGGGCGGGATCACGGTAATGAACAGCGTGCGGCTAATTACGCTGGCAGTCTCGCTGGGGGGGATCGAATCGCTGATAGAACACCCCGCCTCAATGACGCATGCATCCATAGCCCCGGAGGAAAGGCGGGAAGCTGGAATCGTCGATGAACTCGTCCGTTTTTCCGTAGGATGCGAGGATTTCGAAGACCTGCGAGACGACCTGAATGAAGCATTAAATGCAATTACGAATTAGGAATTACGAATGACTATCTAATTTTTGTCTTCATGGTCTTTGTTATTGTACCAATAATTTTTATTAGCTCCTCACAATCTGTTATGAGAGAACGGAATGCCTTCTCGTCAATATAATCCGAATCGTAGAGAAGGCGTAACCAATAGTGAGTTTCGCGCGACTCCGTGTAACAACTTTTTTCTTGAACTATATTTTCTTTCACATCAACTCACAATTTTATCAATTCGTAATTCGTAATTCGTAATTCGTAATTTTATTATCCTAAGTTACCCCATTTGTTGAATTATCGCCCTTCCGAACTCGGAACATTTGACCTCTTTTGCCCCACTCATTTGCCTGGCAAGGTCGTAAGTGACAATTCGCTCCTTGATCGTTCGCCCGAGGGCCTGCCTTATGAGTTCGGCCGCCTCAGGCCACCCCATGTACTCAAGCATCATGACGCCCGAAAGGATCATCGACCCGGGGTTTACCTTATCCAGGCCGGCATATTTGGGGGCCGTCCCATGCGTGGCCTCAAAGACAGCGGCATTGTCGCCGATGTTTGCGCCGGGCGCCATCCCCAAGCCTCCGACCTGCGCCGCAACAGCATCGGAGAGATAATCTCCGTTCAGGTTGGATGTTGCAATTACGCTGTATTCCTCAGGTCTTAGCAAAACCTGCTGGAACATCGAATCGGTTATTCGCTCTTTTATGACAATCTTGCCTTCGGGGGTCCTGCCGCCGAACCTGAGCTGGACGTCGGCTTCGGTAATGGTGCGGTCCCCGAATTCTTCCTGCGCCAGTTCATAGCCCCATTTGCGGAAAGCCCCTTCGGTGAATTTCATGATATTGCCTTTATGGACCAGGGTCACAGATGGGAGGCCCCGTTCGATTGCATAAGCGATGGCGCGCCGAACGAGCCTCTTGGTCGCACCCGGGCTGATCGGCTTAATCCCGATTCCTGCGCCGGCAGGCAGGGAGACGTTAAAATCTTCATGAAGGATCCGTGTCAGCTTCTTTTGCCTCTTCAGATCCCGATTCCCATTCGATTCCGGCGTAGACATCCTCCGTGTTTTCTCTGAAAATAACCATATTGACTTTTTCAGGATGGTGAACTGGTGAAGGAATACCTGAGAAATAAGTGACCGGGCGAATACACGCGTAGAGATCGAGGCGCTGCCTGAGCAATACGTTGAGGCTCCTGAGGCCGGTCCCCACCGGCGTGGTGAGAGGCCCCTTTATGGCGACCACGCTTTTTCTGATCATATCAATGGTTTCTTGGGGCAACGCGGCGCCTTTTCCCTGGCGGCCCTTTCCCCAGCGAACAGTTCAAGCCAGTGAATCTTCCTTTCCCCGAGTATGCTCTCAAAACAGCCGCTTCAAATACAGGCCTTGCCGCAGCCCAGATGTCGGACCCGTTCCGTCTCCCTGGATAAAACCGACGTTCGGATTTGTTGGAACATCGGCCTTGCCCGTCAGTCCAGGGTGATCCATTGCCCACCGAATTCCGTTTCTTTCATGCA
>CAVRZU010000105.1:0-16412 GCA_963725365.1 uncultured delta proteobacterium
CTCTTAGTCGAGGCACTGCGCCGGTCACATAGCCTTTGGGTGGAGCAGGCGCTAACGCGCGCGGAACAGGTCCGGGAAAGTAAGTGGACAGAGAGCGTTGCCGTCGGGAGCAGCGATTTCGTGGAGACCATAAAGTCCAAGCTCCGGATCAGGGCAAAGGGCCGCAGGAATTCAAGAACAGATAAGGAATCAATTCTTCGTGAGCCCCAAGACTGCTTACAGAGGTGCTTTTGATGCCTAAAACAACATTCTAAGCCGAATAAATGCATGCTTATTGTCACTTTTCATTATAATAGCAGCGTGTTAGCTTGGTCAGACCCTTTTTCGAAATGATCGGTTCCCGCATGAAGGAAAATCGGCTTGCTCGCTGGCGAGATAAACGGATTTTCTGTGGTCACCGCCTTAGGGTACGGATGGAACGTCAAGGTAAAGCGGATTGAGATTGTGCTGGACCAGGGCGAATTACCACCGCGTGGTCAAGGAATACCTGGACATGGGCAGGTCGTTAAACGACATCAGCTTGACCTCAACGCCGAAGGCGTCCCAACCCGCAACGGCGGTTCCTCGCGATGGTCCAGTGGTACGCTCTCCAAGATTTGAAGTGCGCGGACTACCATGGGGAAATAACGGTGAACAGTACTCACTGACGCGAAAGGCAAGGTATCGATCCCCGCCCGGAAAGCGAACACATCGTATTCGAAGCTCCATCCCTGATCACCAGAGATCGATCGGAAAGATTACAAAGACGCCTGCATAGCACCAATTCCCGGGGCGGCAGGCCATCGAAAGTGGCACAAGAGTTTCTGCTCCAGACTTGTGTCGGTGCGGAATATGCGGGGCGACAATGGGGTCTCAATATGGAACCCGGCGGGTAGATGGGAGACGTTCCCGCTATTACGCCTGCTACTGGCATAAGGCAAGTCCGAAAACACGGGAAATCAAAGGTCACGAGAAATGCCCCTTCCCTCGATACCGGCGGAACTTTTGGAATGGCAGGTTTTCTATGTTGAATTGCTCAAGCAACTCGGCCTTGAACCCGACAGCACTACAAGCCTCTGCTCGATGGAAAACACAAGTGGGACGGCAAAATCGAGGGCTTGGCGAAAACTGAGCAACGTGAAAGCCAGCCTGAGAAGGAAAGAAATCGTCTTGCGGAACCTGGACAGTCTACTTGAACGCGATGGGTTTAACCTAGCCGCGTACTCCCAAAAGCGAAACGGTTTCCTGCTGGAAATAAAGGCGCTACGATCAGAAACTGAAGGATACGCAGAAAGACCTTGAAGAACTCCGTCAGCGAAAAAGCGAAGAAGCCGAGTTCGCCAAGCTGATGTCCGGGAGCTGACCCTTTCAAGACCCTGACCTACAAAATCATCAACTTGCCGTTCGCCGATAAGTACCGCCTCCTTCGTGGTGTGCTTGACGGGCCGATTGTGGTACGGCCATTCCACACTCAATCCTCACGTTAACTCGATACTGAACATGAAATGATGAAGATATTGGAAGGGGTGGAAATGACCATTCGACATAACCATCCGTTATTATTAGAACTACTCCCAAAATAGATCATCCCAAAACCTTGTGATGATTGAGACCACCGTAGACGGGTCGGGCTGGTGTGGATCAGGAAGCACAGCGGATTTGCCCACGGCATATTCCATAGTTGAGATCTTTTGGGAGGGGTCAGGCATGAAATCCACACCGGAAGCTCCCATTGATTCTGCCGGGCGAAAGCAATTTTGGAGGAAACATTCGCGCTGCCGAAGAAGAAAGAATGGGCGTATGACAACGTCCGCCGAACTCTCGAAAAAGTCACAAAGCTTCCAGTGAATGTAAAGGGCGTCCCCTAATTCGCTTGATTCCTTTCTGCCTGCTTACGAGCTTGCTTCCCTCTTGACAAGTATTGAAAATCCGTTCAATGCGAGCTATAATGGAAGACGCGAGTGGTTCTTTGCGGGATAGTTATTTTATTTCCCGGTTCGCGTGACTTGCTATTCCGGATTAGCCAAACAGCATGTTTCGGTTTTAGATTTCGATTCAATCGGAGAACTTAGTTAATCATAAGTAGACCTCCCACTTTGACGGAGGATACTTATCCGACACATCAAACGCAACTATGGCCTACTTATACGAAATTATGAAGAAAGTATCGTTAAGCAAATTCGCAGAAAACGTATCTGTCGGGATTCAGATACTTGGTATCTGTATTGCATTTATCCTTGCAGTATTAAAAAGCTAATCACCCCCATTGAAGGTCTCATGGTTAGCGCACTGATCCTTATACTAAGGAATGTTATAGTTTTAGCGCTTCATCGCGAGACGCTTCACCCCAATATTGGCTAAAATACAGGAAAAGCATATCCTATTGCAACACCAGGAGATAGCCTTATCGAACTGGATACTACGCGAAGAATATACCCGTCTTGTTCACACTTTTTCTACCGGCATTTCCGAATTAGCTTCTGGTCATTTTCTCAATCAATGTTCATGATGTTCCTGATTTATCAGTTAAAGTTATTCAAGCTCTTGATAAAGATGCTTTTGCTACTGTAGTTGTTGGGCGTACGGATCATTTCTTTTTTACCAACGAAGGGCAGCAATACCTTCAAGAGAGTGCTACTTGGCTGCCAAGCGCATCAAAGGCTCTTTCAAAAGACTTTTTATAGTAGATGACTTTATTGATGTAACGCCTAAATCTGGAACACTAATTAATCGCCATCAAAAAGAAGGCATCACTGTCCTGGTTAGCATTAGCGAAGATTTGGCAGGAGACGGACTTATCCGGCGAACGATTTCGGCTTGTGGGATGGCACAGTTTTGATCAGGTTGGAAGCTGTCCCAGGTGAACGTTCTGCAAAGCTTGGTGTTCAAGTCGGAGGGCCTCAAATAGATCAAGCTCAGAAAAACATTGCTCGCCTTTTGAGGCTAGCTAAGCCTCTATCTACGTTTAAGGCCGAGCTTTGCCGTCCGGTGAATGAGAAAATCTGGTCTTCCCTGCTGCCTCGATTTAAAATTCTTGTCCCGCCTCTTGGCCCATCACAAGAAGACGTAAAACGAATGTGGGAATTGGCCTGCAAGGGGCGAAGCTGAACGAAAGAGAGCCCTTGTCCTGGGATATACGCAGGCTATTGTCGATTATTTGCTCGAAAAGGGATGTGAAACAATTCATGTGCTCGACATTGGACCTTATCAACCGCAGCATCTCCATTCTAGTGTAAAATTCTTCAGGGGTAATTGGTTGACCTGGATACAACCAGATGGGGATCAATATGAGGTTATCCTTGGTGATGATGTTCTGAATAATTTGGGCTTCTGGCAGTATCACATCTTTTTTGAACAAATGGATCGCATCCTGGTGAATAAAGGAATACTTGCCATGCGCTCTATAGGGCGCTATGTAGAAAACGAGAAAGATGTTCCCAGTGGTAGGCAAACATTGGAGGCATTGAAGGCACGGAATGACATAGATGACGCTGTTCTAAATGCACAATTAATCCCGATGTTTCATTCCTCTGAGTTCTATAATTCAAGACGGAAGAGTTTTGAATTGCAGAAGTGGAACGATTACACTGGATTCTGCCAAAACAAGTGGACTATGCACTCGAGAAGAGTCCGTATTATTCAGATTCGACTATCCTGTCGAATTGACATCAGTTCCTTTTGGTGAGATATTGGACTTTTCTAAAATATGGTTTAATCTCGCTGATCAGATCAAAGTTGATGACTCGTATGTGTCTATTTGTCCAAAGCTGGACGACTATTATAGGATTATGAGTTTTATAAAAAAAGCAAACGGCTACGAAAACGTATTTTAAAGCGCTTACTGCAGATTACCAAACAGCTGATTCACTGATTTGACGACCTTCTCACATGAACACTCGATCATGGCTTTGGTCTACAACGTCAAATGATCGCGAATTAGGGGACGACCTTTACATTCACTGGAAGCTTTGTGACTTTTTCGAGAGTTCGGCGGACGTTGTCATACGCCCATTCTTTCTTCGGCAGCGCGAATGTTTCCTCCAAAATTGCTTTCGCCCGGCAGAATCAATCGGAGTTTCCGGTGTGGATTTCATGCCTGACCCCTCCCAAAAGATCTCGACTATGGAATATCCCACAGGCAGAATCACCTGATCTTCCTGATCCACACCCAGCCAGACCCCTACTACGTGGTCTCCACCATCGAGTAGCCCTTGAGTGGGTCGAAGAAATCAACATCCCTCTCCTGAAATTGAAATTCCGACGTTCTAAAAATTTGCCACTTCCAGATCATACGTTCACGAAATCGAGGCGGACTGCAGGTTCAACCTTTGGCAAGAAAGATTGATTCTGTCGGGTGAAGAAAGCAGAGCTGGATGACCACCCTGCCTTTCCTGTTGGTCACGGAAGAAGATGTCGGCTGAAGCCGTAGCGCCCTATCGAAACGTTCGCGCGCGTCTTACGGGTTTGACTTTGCCCAATCACAGAACTCTGATTTCGACAGCATGCCACCTCCACTCTGATTCGCGCTCTCAAAAGCAGAACCCGAGCCTCCAATCTCCGGGTTCATATTGCTGCCGTTTCCCTCGCCGGCGTCTACCCAATACTGTTCAAAATCTTCCTGGTTCATGTAGTCCTTTCCGCCGGAGTACGTTCTAAAGGCCTGGTCGCAGTTCAATGCTTCCGCTTGCGCGTAGGCGGAAACACTTCCCAAAATTACAATCGACACGACCGCAAAAGCGGCCGCAAACAATAGTAAGGTCCTCATTATTCTTGCTTCTCCTTGAAACGGCTAAACTTTTCAATCATAGCGCCTGCTCAGCGCATGATGAAGAGATCAAGCCTAGTTCCGGTGTGAGTTCGCGGGTCGGATCGACTCACTACAAAGAAGGGTAAACATTACTTTTTTGGACGGCAATATGAAGGGGGAACCATTTAAAAGGCAGCGGTCAAGAGCAAAAGCTCATCCCACCAGGAAAATGGTATCTGCCGGACGCAGTGCAGCCTGGCTCTTAGGTCCAGGAATGGCTAGTCTGGTTGGGCTTAGGAGAAAGCATTTAGGATGGCTGGTTATCTTCTCTATAAATTGGGCAGGGTTAGCGACGGCTTAGCCTTTTTTTGACAACTCCATTCTTCAAAATTCAGCATTCCTCTCCTATATGGCGTTCTGCGGTGGGGTATCCCGAACCTTACAATGTTTGGATCATATTTTCATTTTCCCGCTTTCCGAAAACATTGGCAGGTTGATATGGACTGGAAGTAAAAGGGCCGAGAAACAATCATGGTATCAAAAATGACCACGCTAAAATTCAGGTGAGCGGGTGAATACCTTTCCCACTCACCTATTTACCAATTCACAAGGTTTTAAGTGTCAGTGTTTGAACGCCCGCTGCTCCGTGAGCACCATGGTCACTCCTGCTTCGTTGCAGGCATCGATCACTTCCCAGTCCCTCATCGAACCGCCCGGCTGCACCACCGCCTTTATACCCTGGCGGATTCCAACGTCCAGGCCGTCTCTGAACGGGAAAAAGGCATCCGAAACCATTGCGGCGCCAATAAGGCCCGCCCTGGCTTCTCTTGTCAGGGCATCGATTTCTTCTTGGAGCTCCTTCGGGCGCTCCCCCTTCTCGATTGCCAGCTCGAGGTCCTTGTAGGGGATCTTGTGCCTGTCAAAACAAAGAGCATCCGCGTATTTTTGATAAGCCTTGTAGACTGCGATTTCAGCCACCCCGACGCGGTCCTGTTCGCCCGTGCCGATTCCGGCAGTGCATTCGTCTTTTACGTATAGGACCGAATTCGAGGTCACGCCCTGCTCGACAGACCATCCAAAAAGCAGGTCCGCCATTTCCTGTTCGGTTGGCGCTCTGCCGATCTTATAGGTCTTGCCCCGGTATGTGGTTTCCGCCAGTTTAAAATCCCCGGCGCTCCTGATCTTATTGAGCGGGGACTGCTGAACGATAAGGCCGCCGTCGATCAGGGACTTGAAATCGACAAACCGCTTATCGATGTAATCCTGAAGCCGGTCTATCCTGGATACCAGGATAATTCGCAGGTTCGGCCTCTTTTTGAGGACCGCCAGCGCCCCTTCCTCGTAATCCGGTGCGGCAATCACCTCCAGGTAGTTTTCAGAAATAAGTTCAGCCGTGGCCTTGTTGACCGGGCGATTGACCACCAGGCATCCACCGAATGCGGCGATTCGGTCTGCGCGGTTTGCGCGATGGTATGCTTCGAAAAGGTTTGCGCCAAGGGCTGCGCCGCAGGGATTGTTATGCTTTAAAATTACAGCAGCGGGCTTTGCCATTAAAAATTTCAGTATATTCAGTCCATTGTCCAGGTCGGTCAGGTTGATCTTCCCGGGATGCTTGCCTTCCTGAAGCATATCTTCTTCACTGATGGCGCTGACCAAACCATTTTTGGGATCGATGAACCGGCAGCCCCCAAGCGTTAGATTGCCGCCCACCAGCTCGTAGAGTGCTGCTTCCTGGCCGGGATTTTCTCCGTAGCGAAGCCCCTTTTCGATCAACTCACCCGTTTTTTCGTCCGGGAACTTCCATGTGCGCTTCCTGTAGACTTGCGTCTGGTCCCCAAAGCTCACGCTTAGCGTGTCCGGAAAATGATCCTCCATTACAGTGCGGTACATTTTCTTCAGATCTTCGGCCATTGATTCCTCCTCCCAGAGCAGTAAATTTGCTACAACAGTAAAACAGCAAAAGAGCGAAAAGCAAATAAAACTTAACCATGCTAAAAAGGAGCCGCGCTTTGAAGAATTTTAAGGGACTAGGGTCCGCCACCTTGATAGGCAGCATGCCTCAAAAGGACAGGGAAAATGCCGTCGCGCTGGCGCTTGAGGCTGCGCCGGAAATACCGGCATGGCCTCAGTTGCCCGTTTATCCTGCCGAGCAGATGCTGGCGCAGTATATCGAAGGTTTGCCTGGTTTTTTCGCCGACGAAGAGGGCAAACAGTTTGTCCGCTCCGATACGCCCCAATTCGACCAGCAGGCGCTTCTTTTTTATGAACAATACCTTGCCATCGATGAAGGGACCCTCCGGATCGATGATTCACAGTTCCGGTTGGGTGAACAAACCGGCGCAACTTTCCGCTGCTTTCTGCAATCTATCAGGAATGCCGGCGCTTCCTTTCGCGCTCTGAAAGGCCAGGTAGTCGGGCCGTTTACCCTTCTTTGCGGCCTGAAGGACCAAAACGGCCGCGCTCTCATTTATGACGAACGATTCCTGGATATCGTTCCCAAGCTTCTGGGCCTCAAAGCCAGGTGGCAGATCGAACTCATGCAGGAATTCGGGGTCCCGGTGATCATTTTTCTCGATGAGCCCGGGCTTGCCGGATTCGGCTCCTCGGCGCTCATATCGCTCTCCTTCGAACTGGTCCGTAATTTACTCTCCGAAGTGGTCAACGCGGTTCATCGGGCAGGCGGAATCGCCGGGGTCCACGTTTGCGCCAACACCGACTGGCTGCTGGCGTTCCAATCAGGTTTCGACATCATCAATTTCGACTCCTATGGCTATTTCGACAAGTTTGCCCTTTACCGGAAAGAATGCCTCAAATTTATCGCCGATGGCGGCAACATAGCCTGGGGCATAGTACCTACCACCGAACTCGATGTGATCGGGGCACAGTCCCCCGAAAGCCTTGCCCGCAGGTGGACCGGCCAGGTCAGAGAGTTTGCCTCGGACGAAATGGACATAGAGCAGATAATCGCTCATTCGCTCTTTACCCCGAGCTGCGGCTGCGGCAGCCTGCCCGAAGAAAGCGCCGCGCGCGTTCTCGCTCTGCTCAAGGGATTCTGCCGGATAGTGAGGCAATTTGCATGATTTATATTGTTGCGCCTTGACAAACGGCTTATATAGCACTAGGTTTCTTTAGCACTCTTTTGTGGTGAGTGCTACCAATAAGGAGTTGGGCGTGATCGAGCTAACACAACGCGATCAGATCGTTCTGGAAGCCGTAATTACCGATTATATAGAGACCGGGGAACCGATCGGCTCCAGGACCATTTCCAAAAGAAGCTTCATGAACGTCAGCCCTGCTACTATACGAAACGTGATGGCTGATCTTGAGGAAATGGGGCTGCTGCACCAGCCGCACACATCGGCGGGCCGGATTCCAACGGTGAAGGGCCTGCGGCTTTACCTCGATTCGATTATGCGCTCCAGACAGCTCGAAGGGTCTGAAAAGGAAAGAATTCGAGATGCACTGCAAACCAGGCAGCAAGACATAAGGGAGCTGCTGCACGGGACATCCAAACTGCTTTCCCAATTCTGCCGGCAGGCTGGAGTTGTGCTGTGGCCGAAGCTTTCGATCACATCGTTCAAACATATCGAATTCCTTCGGCTTGGACCTTTTGACATAAAGGTGGTCCTTATTTCGAAGGCAGGTCTGGTTCATCAGTCGCACATCCAATCCGCCGAAGAGATCACTCAGGTCGAGCTTGACAAATACGGCCGGTATATAAACGAGCTTCTTCAGGATGTGCCCCTGTCCAAGGTAAAGGAGCGCATCCTCAGGGAGATGGAAAGCGCGAAGACGCTGTTTGACCAGCTTTTTTCCCGCGCACTTAAAATGGCGCACCGGGCTATTCAGGGGTCGATCGACCAGAGCGAGGTCTATATCGAGGGCAGGACCAATCTGCTGGACAATCCGGAGTTTGCCGACGTGGAACAAATGAGGCGAATACTTCAGACCTTTGAGGATAAGTCCAGGATGATTCGCCTGCTCGACGAAACCTTGAAGGTTTCCACGGGAATCCAGATACTCCTGGGCACGGAGGGAGAACTGAGAGAATGGCAGGAAATGAGCCTGATCTCGGCCCCTTATGGAAGGGCAACCGGTCCATTGGGTGTGGTCGGCGTGATCGGCCCTCTGCGCATGGATTATTCGAGAATTATACCGATTGTCGAGTTTACGGCGCAGTTTCTGACCCAGGTCCTTGAAATCACCGATGAGGGCTGAAAAAGCGGCTTCCGCAGTTATGCAATTGCCCAAATGTGACTTATATTGTCAGGAATTATTGAGTTGGCATTAAATGGAGGCACCAGTTTGACACCTGTTAAAAAAAGGCATGCAAACGAACATACCGATACTGAAAATCAGGCTGAAACCACGGTCGAGGCATCACAAAATACTGAGAATGATTGTCCGCAGCTTCTGTCCAAACGCGAAGAGGAACTAAAAGAGGCGCAGGACCGAATCCTGAGGCTTGGTGCAGAGTTGGACAACACCAGGAAACGGCTGGAGAGGGAGAAGTCCGAAGGCATTTCGTATGCTAACGAAAGCATTATGCGCCAGCTCATCGAGGTGATAGACAACCTTGAGAGGGCAGTTGAGCATGGAGAAAAGGACGAGAGCTGTGAAGGCCTTCTTGATGGAGTTCGGATGACCCTGAAAAGCTTTGCCGATGTCTTTGCCAGGTTCGGCGCGACGCCATTCGAATCGGTGGGATCGATCTTCGACCCTAACCGGCATGAAGCGGTTTTTCAGGAGCAGAGCCCCGATTATCCGGATATGACCGTCACAAGGGAACTTCAGAAAGGCTACACTTTAAGGGACAGGCTCCTCAGACCCGCAAGGGTCGGGGTGGCAAGAAACACAAAAGAAGACAAGTGCTGAATATCACTTAATGGCGGAGCCGTGAGTCTTCAAACTCCGCGCTCCGTGAGACACGGATTACAGGGAACCCCAAGGAGGCAATTATAATGAGTAAAGTTATAGGAATCGACCTCGGCACTACCAATTCGGTGGTAGCAATCATGGAAGGAAAGGAGCCGAAGGTTTTGACCAATGCGGAAGGCGCCCGCATCACCCCTTCCATGGTAGCCTTTACCGAAAGCGGCGAACGCCTGGTGGGACAGGTTGCCAAGAGACAGGCCATTACCAATCCCGAAAATACCGTTTCTGCGGTAAAAAGGCTTATAGGCCGAAAGTTCGATACGCCGGAAATCCAGGCCGACACAAAAGTTCTCCCCTACAAGATCGTGCGCGCCGCTAACGCAGACGCTCATCTCTCGATTCGGGGCCGCGATTACAGCCCGACGGAGATTTCAGCTTTCATCCTGATGAAAATGAAGCAAACGGCGGAAGATTACCTGGGCGAAAAGGTAACCGACGCGGTAATAACCGTACCCGCCTATTTCAACGACAGCCAGAGGCAGGCCACAAAGGACGCCGGTAAAATCGCCGGGTTGAACGTTTTAAGAATTATCAATGAACCGACCGCCGCGTCCCTTGCCTATGGCCTGGACAAGAAAAAAGATGAAAAGATCGCTGTTTTCGACCTTGGGGGCGGAACCTACGATATCTCCATCCTTGAAATCGGCGAAGGGGTATTCGAAGTCAAATCCACCAACGGCAACACGCACTTGGGCGGGGAAGACTTCGACCAGAGAATTATCGATTGGCTGGCCACCGAGTTCAAAAAAGATTACGGCATAGATCTCAGGACCGACAAAATGGCCCTTCAGAGATTGAAAGAAGCAGCGGAGAGGGCAAAAATCGAGCTGTCAACCACGATGGAAACGGAAATCAATCTGCCCTTCATCACCGCCGATGCTTCGGGGCCCAAGCACATGAACATAAAGCTGACCAGGGCAAAACTGGAGTCATTGGTCGAAGAGCTCATCGACAGGTTGGTCCATCCGATGGAACAGGCACTCAAGGACGCCGGCCTTTCGCGCAACGAGATTGACGAGATTATACTCGTGGGTGGAATGATCCGCATGCCTCGAGTTCAGCAAATGGTGCAGGACTTTTTCGGCAAAGAGCCCCATAGGGGAGTGAATCCCGACGAGGTTGTCGCCATTGGGGCGGCAATTCAGGGCGGCGTGCTCAGAGGCGACGTCAAAGACATTCTGCTGCTCGACGTGACTCCTCTATCCCTTGGGATCGAAACGCTTGGCGGCGTCATGACCAAGCTGATCGAGCGAAACACCACGATCCCGACACGCAAGAGCCAGATATTTTCGACCGCAACCGACAATCAGACGGCGGTATCCATCCACGTGCTTCAGGGCGAGCGCGAAATGGCCCCTGATAACAAGACCCTGGGGAGGTTCGAACTCGTTGGGATTCCCTCTGCGCCCAGAGGCATCCCGCAGATCGAGGTCACCTTCGACATCGACGCAAACGGAATAGTGCACGTTTCGGCCAAAGATCTGGCGACCCAGAAAGAACAGTCGATCCAGATCACCGCTTCGAGCGGCCTTTCGGATGAAGAGATAAAGAATTTTGTGCGTGAGGGCGAGCAGCACGCGGAGGAAGACAAAAAGAAGCGCGAACTCGTTGAGGCCAGGAACCAGGCCGATACTCTCATCTACAGCACGGAGAAAACGATGCGTGAGATGGGGGAAAATATTGACGCGAAAACAAAAGCTGATATCGAAGCACAAATCGCAAAGCTCAGAGCCACTATGGAGAGCGATAGCAAAGACGCCATTCAGGCCGATCTTGATGCGTTGATGCAACTCTCCCACAAAGTGGCCGAAGAGGCCTATAAACGAGCCGCCGGCGCGCAGGCCCAACCGGGGGCCGCTGGAGAAGAATCTCAGCAGCAGAAAAAATCCGATGAGGATGTGGTCGATGCCGACTTCGAGGAAGTGAAGAAATAATAGTTAGTCGTCAGTCGTCAGTGGTTAGTGGCAGGCCGGAAAAAAGGTTTTCCTTGAAATGTTTTTCGATGTATTAAGGGGCGCGCGAACAGGCGTGCCCTGTTTATTTCAGGATTGGGCAACCGGAACTTTTGGAAATTATGGGATTGGTTGCACTCCCTGCCTGAGTGGAGGCCTAAATCCCTGCATGAGGCTTTTATGAAAACAGTCTGGAAGGGAACATCGGCTTTTTTCCTTGTCTATATCTTGATTCTCAACGGTTGCGGCGGCGGCGGCCAACAGCCGCCCCCAAACCTGTCGTCCAGCTTCACCACTGTCTCCCCGAAGGAAGCTGAAGACCTGTATAGCAAGGCTGAAGAGGCTTACAGAGCCGGCAAGGTCAACAACGCAATCAGCCTTTGGGAGCGGATCACCCAAAGGTATCCGAGTACAGCCGTGGCTGCCGAATCGTTTAATAGAATCGGTGAGATCAATATGGCGCAAGGCCGCAACGACATCGCGGCCAAGTATTTTGATTACCTTGTTTATGCCTACCCCACCTGGGACGGCATCACTGCCGCCAAACTCAACCAACTCAGGCTCCTTGTTCAGACGGGCAAGCAAAAACAGGCGATGAAGGACGCGGTTCCCCTTTGGGAAAAGGCTGCCGATCATCCCGAAGTACGCTTCGGCCTGGCTGAGCTGATGGTCCGGGCCTACGCCTCCGAAAACGATATTGAGACTGCTTTTGACTGGAGTTCCTCCGGCTTTTCGGTTGCAAGCACCCCGGAACAGAAACAAAGCCTGGCCAAGCAGACCAAAGAGATGCTGAACACGGCGGACGAAGGGCTTGTCAAGAAACTCTATAAGAAGAATCCTTCCGGTTTCATGAAGGTTTTTCTGGATTTCCGCTACGCTCAGATCAAAATCGCCGCCGGACAGGGCGATCAAGTCCAGGAGCAATTGAGAGCCGACCTTGCGCAAAATCCCGGC
Organism: uncultured delta proteobacterium; assembly: GCA_963725365.1. Taxonomy (GTDB): domain Bacteria; phylum Desulfobacterota; class Syntrophobacteria; order Syntrophobacterales; family Syntrophobacteraceae; genus SbD1. The sequence continues at coordinate 12,568 of CAVRZU010000105.1, forward strand.
CATCCACTTACTGCCGAGATTCAGTCCGCCATCAGGGGAACAAGTGTTGCCAAAGCCGGCCTTCCTCTGAATCCCGATAAAATCGGGGTACTGGTCCCGCTAAACGGCCCTAATGGAAAATACGGAGATATGGTGATCCGTGGGACTAACCTGGTGCTTTCCGACTGGAAGGAGGCCCATCCCGGTCAGAAAGTCTCTCTGGTTATAAAGGACGCGGGCTCGGAGCAAGACGTCGCTGCCCGGGCCTATAAAGAGTTGGTTAAAAAGGAAGGCGTTTTAGCCATAGTGGGCCCGCTTGGCGCCCAGGCAAATAAGACCGTGGTCCCGTTGGCAAATCGTGACGGGGTCCCCCTGCTCTCCCTTACCCAAAAAGAAGAAGATTCCTCGGACAGCTCTTTCGTACTGCACGTATTCATCGACAGCCGCGACCTTGTCAAAGCCCTCGTCCGCTACTGCCGGGAGAAACTCAAATACGATCGGTTTGCATGCCTTTTCCCCGATGACCGCTATGGGCAAAGACTCTCCAAAATCTTCGCTGAAACGGTACAGGAACAAGGCGGAACAATGATGGCCAGTGCTTCTTATACCGAAAAAAGCACCGATTTCAGCCAATCTATCCAGAAACTCATGAATATAGCCAAGAAAAATTCGCCCATGGCGGCCACCGAAGGGACTCCCTTCGATGCACTCTTCATACCCGACCAGGTGAGCACCGTCTCGCTTATAGCACCGCAGCTTCCCTATAATAACGTAGTCGGAGTCACTCTGTTGGGCACCAATCTGTGGAGCGAGGCGCCCCTGGTGCAGGCCGGAGGCGTATATGTTGACCAGGCCCTGTTTGCTACCTCCTTTTTCCCGGAAAGCAAGAACCAGGAGGTAAAAGCGTTCAGTGAAAAATTCGCATCCACCTACAACTCGGCCCCTTCTTATCTTGAGGCACAGTCCTATGATGCGCTTATGATGCTGCTTCAGGCAAGAAGCGGTCAGGGGGGCGCGGAGGACCGCAATGCTTTGTTCCAAAACCTGCTGCAGTTGAAGCATTACCGTGGTGTTGCAGGTAATTACACGATAAATTCCAAGGGAGATCTGGAACGGCAATATTCAATTCTACAGGTCGTAAGCGGGTCGCTTAATCAGGTTTATCCCTGAAGACGCCACATAAAACTTGACAGATAAAAGGTTAGATTTATAATTCATATGATTGATTTTTTGGGCTGGTAAGTTGAAATGCAAGCGAGGGAGACGGAAATATGCCAATCTACGAATATGAATGTTTGAAGTGCGGAAAGACTAAAGAAGCAATGCAAAGATTTTCCGATCCGGCGTTGACACAGTGCGAAGACTGCAGCGGCCAGCTCCGGAAGTTGATTTCCATGAGTACTTTCCACCTTAAGGGCTCAGGTTGGTATACAACCGACTATGCCGGCAAAAACCAGAGCACGGCAAAGCCGGCGGAATGCAAAACGAGTTCGGCTGATGCCAAAACCGAGAGCGCATCTTCCGAGAGCGCATCTTCGACAAAGAGTTCATAAGGTGTAGGCAAGAGTTGGTGAGTTCAGCAGTTTCGAAAGCATAAAGCGGGCGTCGGCCCGCTTTTTTTATGGGGCAGGATAGTGAATTCCGAAAAAGGTCTTCTGATAGTCTTCACGGGACAGGGAAAAGGAAAGACTACCGCGGCGCTGGGAATGGCCATGCGGGCGGCGGGACATGGCATGAGAGTGCTCATCTTGCAGTTTATAAAGGGCTCATGGGCTTACGGCGAGCTTCTCTCGTGCGGGAAAATGGAAGAGATTGAAATCAAACCGCTCGGAACCGGATTTACCTGGAAGAAGGAAAGCCTCGATGAAGACCGCCGCCTGGCCAAAGCAGGCTGGGAGGAGGCCGTCTCCGAAATGAAAAGAGGATATTACGATATTATCATACTCGATGAGTTGAACGTAGTCCTGTCACACGGGCTTTTGCCTGCCGAAAGGTGCTGGAAACCCTAAAAAACCTGACTCGCTGCCCTCACATCGTGGTAACCGGCAGAAACGCCCCCGACGAACTCATTGCACTGGCAGACATGGTTACCGAAATGAAGGAAATAAAACATCCTTTTCACCGGGGCCAAAAGGCCATGAAGGGAATTGAGTTCTAGGCGGCGGGACCGCCCGCCGGGTTGGACTTCCGCCGCTCGCAAAACTCCAGCATGTCCGGTCCTGGTTTTCAACTCGCAACTCTCAACCCGCACTCGACTTTAGATCGCAGATTGCTGATTTTGAAAATCTAAAATCTAAAATCCAAAATTGCTTCCTCAACCCGCAACCCGCAACCCTTTATTCAGGCCTGTTTTCTCAAAAACTCAGCCACTATGCTGTTGAATCTCTCCGGCTGGTCCTGCGGGCTGGCGTGCCGGGAATTGGATATAACCGCCAACTCGGCCCCTGGTATTTTACTCATGTAAAATTGTTTATAGCCGACAGGCGTATAATCCTGGTCGGCAGAAATGATCAGGGTGGGACAGCGGATCTGTTCCAGATAATTCGAAACGCTCCAGTCCCTTAGCGCCAGAAACGAGTTAATGTAGGCTTTTTTATTATTTTGGGGCCCACCTTTGCTCTATTTCCATGCGAAGGTTTTCCTGCCCCTTTTCGGGGAAAAGGCGCCCGGCGATAACCCTGGCTATCGTCGGCATTCCGAGCACACCCACAATTAATCTGCGCTTCAGAAATTCAAATTTTTGTCTCCATGTTCCCGCAGTCCGAACTCCGGACCACTGTTGACGATGATCATGCTCCTGACCAGTTCCGGGTGGCTCACAGCCATTTGAAAAGCGATCATGCCGCCCATTGAAAGCCCTACCAGATGCGCGGGCCACGCATTGATCGACCTGAGCAGCCGCACGGTGTCGTCGCAAAAAAGCGCAATGCTGTATGGCCCCGCAGGATTGTCGGAAGAGCCTTGTCCGCGATAGTCAAACGTGATGACCTGGTATTCTTTTGAAAAACATGCAACCTGTTTCTCCCAGTCCAGGGCACTCATACCCAGACCGTTCAGAAAAAGGACCGGCTGTCCCTGCCCCTTTGTCTCATAATGAAAGGTCACATCGTCAATTCGGATAGTCGGCATAAAAGTAACCTCTTCACCCCTGGACAATCATGCAAAGCACATCCATCACATTGGTGCGGGTGGGACCGGTGATAAAAAGGTTCCCGATCGCCTTGAAAAAATAATATGAGTCATTTCTGGAAAGATGATCAAGAGGATCTATACCGATTTGTGCCGCCTTCCGGCAGGTATCAGCGTCTGCAAAAGCGCCGGCTGCGTCCGTGGGCCCGTCTGTGCCGTCGGTCCCTGCGCTCAATACCGAAATCCCAGGCCATCCCTCCAGGCTGAGGGCCGCGGCCAGAGCAAACTCCTGGTTTCGGCCGCCTTTACCATCCCCTCTGAGTGTAACCGTCGTTTCGCCTCCGGCCAGAACACAAGCAGGCGCAGGGATCGGGCGCCCGAAGGAAACTATTTCCTTTCCTATTGCCGTAAAAGCCAGGGCAATCTCGCGGGCTTCGCCCTGGAAAAAAGATGAAACAACAAGCGGTTCGTACCCAAGTTCGGCTGCCTTCCGTGCCGAAGCCAGTAAAGCGGCACGATTGCTTCCGACAACCAGGTTCTGAACATTTTCGAAAACGGCATCCCCGGCCTTGGGGGTTTCTTCGGCCAACCCGCCGGCCCCGTCACGCAGCAGTTTGATGACAGAAGCCGGAAGTTTTTCTGAAACTTTGTATTTTTCCACTATCCGGATGCAATCCGCGAAAGTGCTTGGTTCCGGGACAGTCGGGCCGGAGGCGATCACGTCCAGTGAATCTCCT
>CAVRZU010000106.1:0-10174 GCA_963725365.1 uncultured delta proteobacterium
CCACCAATTGCCGCCTGAGTGAATAGGCGTAATCCGGCCCTTCCTTGGAAGGCAGATGACAGAGGCTGATAATTTCGCCTCCATGCTGCCTTACGATACGCGTTATCTCCGGAAGCGGGCTGGGTGAGCCGGAAACCCTTATGTCCAATCGAGTCGATTCAGTGAAGAGTCCCAGGAAGTTGATGAACGCCCCAAGAATGTCCGCCACGGTTATTACGCCGACCAGCATATCATTTTCAACGATGGGCAGGCCGCCGATTCGTTTATCGAGCAAAATCCGCGCGGCCTCCTCAAGTGGCATGCCGGGATTGATCGTAAAGGGTCTTCGGATCATCACGTCTTCGATGGTCAGATCTTCGAGCATCGACGCGATGAGCACCCCCCGCAAATCCGTGTCAGTAATCCACCCGATCAGGTTCAGCGGCTTTTCCACCACGGGCAGATGCCGGATGGATCGATGCTTCATCAGGGCCAAAGCTTCCTGAATCGAGGCATCCTTTCCAATAGTCACAAGATCGGTTGACATCCAGTTGCGTACTATCAAGCGGGTCTCTCCTCGGGCGGAAAGAAAGTTTCCGATGCGGAAACCGGCTAGGTCCTGATTGTAGCCGGACGGTGCTCCGTTCGTTCCATGAGCCGGGCGATGCTCACCGTTCTGTCCCCGAGCATGTTCGTATAACTTCCCAATTCGTTATCGTACCAGCCGTAAATTACGGCCTGGGTGACCGGGACCTCGATAAACTTTTCCCCTTTCCCAATAACGCCAGGGTCCATAGAAACTGCGCTGCCGGCCCCGGTTGACTCCAGCTCTTTGAGCGCAGAAGCGATGCTCCCAAGATCGAGGCGAACCGTCGAAGTACGCGTGTGGTTCTCTGAGCCTTCAATGACTGTAGCGGCGCGGGGCAGCCCTATTATATCGGAGGAGACATTCTGTTCTTCTGAAAAAACGAGATAGCCCTCCGGAAAATGGGAAACGGCCTTTTTATAAATACCGTTTACCAATTCACGATTAACCGGGTTGGTTTTGTCGTCCTGAATCATCAACGCCAGGATTATAAGAGAACCGGTCGTCACGGGGACTCTTACGGACTCGGCAATAAAGCCGATTTTTTTCATCTCCGGGATGACCAGGCCGAGGGCCTTGGCCGCCCCCGTGCTCGTCAGTATGATATTATTGAAGGCCGAACGGGATTTTCGCAGGTCCGTGGCTTTGGCTTTTGGCGCGCGGTCCAGCACTGATTGAGAACTGGTGGCCGCATGAACGGTGGTCATCGCAGCCGAAAGCACGCGGTCGGCCCCGAAATAATCCAGCAACGGTTTGACCATGTATGCAAGACATGTGGTCGTGCAGGATGCGTTCGACACGATCAGATGTTTTTTGGGATCATATTCCGAATCATTTATGCCCATAATGGTCGTAATGGCGTCAGTGGGCATTTGCCCGGCTTTATCTTTTATTTTGAAGGGCGCAGAAACGATAACTCTTTTTGCCCCCGAGACGAAATGGCCGCGCACGGACCCTTTGGGGTCATCAGGGGGGGCGGTGGGATCAAGGAAAGATCCCGTAGCGTCTACGACGAGATCAACCCCGTATTTGCGCCAGTCGATATGTGCCGGGTCCCTGTTGCTGCGCAAAAAAGTTGTCTTTATTCCGTTTACCATAAAACTGCCCGACTTTTCGTCTATCTCTTCAATGACCCTGCCGGCCCGTGAGCCATAGAGAAAATTCTGCAAAACCCCATAGGAGGAATCTTTCTCCAGGAAATGCGCTATGTCGGCGAGTCTTGTGCCAACTTCCCGGCCTATGTTGACCACTATCTCCGAGAAATATTTTCGCTCCACATGGTGCCAGATTGAAAGCTTTGCGATTCTGCCAAGACCATTGAGGCCCAGTTTGCATGCGGCCATTGTTTCTTCACTCATCGTGGCTTCCTCTTGAAAAAAAACTTAAGCAGCTTACCGATACATACTACAACTATTTATACATCCAATGATGAGCAGATTAAAAGAGTTATTTACTTCGCATTCCGACCGGCCAAAGGCCTCCCAATCAACTCCTGCCACATCGTCTCCCGCGGTTCTTTTGCCAGGGATGGCAAGGTTGGCGGGTTCCGGGTTGAAAAACAACTCGTAACCCCGATTTACAGGGCTTTATGCCCTCCCGAACATTTATAGTTTCTTATTTATGCCTATCTTTAAATGAGAAGGAGTGAACATGGAGACAAAATATTGTTTATTTGAAGGAGAAGAGTATCCACAAGGCGAGGAGTTATGCACGCAGAACGAGTGCATGACGTGTGATGACGGCGAGTGGGAGACAAGTGAGTTCGAGGTCGGCTATCGATACTGATTGCATTTTTTCAATCCAGTTATTCCATGCCCCCGGTACACCGGAAAAAGGCGCGCCAATCACCCCCCTTTTAAGGGGATTTCTCTCGCCGCCCGCCGAAAAGCAGCGGCGAACCTGGTTAGCGGTCCCACCGTCAGGTTTTTACCTTTTGCCTTTTGCCTTGCGCCTTACGCTAGGCCCCTCCAGCCATGTCCGAAGGGGGATCTTCGAGCCGGTGCTCCACCTTGGTCAATTCCTGACGAGCGTCTTTAATCCGTTGCTCCAACTGAATCCGGAGATTTCGCTCGGAAGCGATTTCATTTTCAAGCATGGCGATCCGCCTAGCTTGTTCGTCAGATCTGGACCCGGCGTCCCTGAGGGCGGCATTCAACTCCCGGACTTGAGAGGCACGCTGCTCGTTGACCATGGCCAACTTGTCTCCTTCCACCCGGATTTGGGCGCGTTCGGCGTCGAGTTTTGCCTTTAAAGCAGCTACCCGCCGCTCGAAATCCTCCGCCAAAAGGTGCTTCAACTCGGAAGGCAAGTCTGCAATATGCGTCTTGTCGGCAGGACCGCCGCTGTATCCCGCTCTCCATAATGCGAGGTATTTTCCAACCATGCCGTTGCTCCGAACACGTAATTGTTCACTAACGGCGTCCGGGGTAGGGAGTCTTCCGGTCCAGACCATGCGATCTGCAATTGCCGCCACATCTTTAAAATTTATATCTACATGGTTTGACTTGACTCTGATTTGCTTCATTTAAGCTTTTCTCCACTTTGAAATTTTCGGCGGCAAAAGGTGATCGAAATAAGCTTTCTGTTTCAGCCGGCGCCGCCCTTCGTATCAAGGAATGGCATAAGCCGTGCCACATTGCTAAGTTATTGTAATATCGGCATAGTATTGGAATTGTGGCCCATGATAAACATTCCCGGCACTTCAAAATGAAAGGAATCCCGTTTGTGAGGATTGCGAAATGAAATGGAGCGCAGAACCTTCAATTCCAGCAGAGCTCATGAGAGAATTTGCCGAGTTCAGCGGACTCGTTCCTCCAGGCAGCGTGCAGAATCGCTACCTGTGGACCGATGCTTTTGCGGTTTGCAATTTTTTGGAGCTGTACCGGCAAACGAACGATGAAAATTTCAAAAATCTTTCGCTCCTGCTTGTCGACCAGGTCCATAGTGTCCTTGGACGCCATCGCGGCGACGACCGGCGAGGGGGCTGGATCAGCGGTCTCGACGAGCGGGAAGGGCAATTGCACCCAACGATCGGAGGCTTGAGGATCGGAAAGCAAATAAATGAACGAAACCCCGGCGGCCCTTTCGATGAACGGCTTGAATGGGACAGGGACGGACAGTACTATCACTACCTCACCAAGTGGATGCACGCACTCAACCGCACAAGCTCGATCACCGGAGACCCGGTCTACAGGCGATGGGCCGTTGAGCTTGCCAGGACGGCTTATGCCAAATTCACCTATGATTCGACTTCCAATCAGAAACGAATGTACTGGAAGATGAGCATCGATCTTTCCTATCCCCTTGTACCGTCCATGGGGCATCACGACCCGCTCGACGGACTCATCACCTGCTGTGAGCTTCAGGCAGGCCTGGATGAAGCTCAGGAATTACCTGGCCTGACCGGGGAGATAGAAGGATTGGCTGTCATGTGTATAGGAAAAGACTGGGCCACAGATGATCCTCTCGGTATTGGCGGCCTTTTATCCGATGCCTTTAGAGCTGCCAAAATGATAGCCAGGGGATCTATTCAATACGAAAATCTGTTGGTGGAGATGTTGGAAGCATGCCGAACCGGACTTTATGCCTATTCACTTACCGGTTCGCTTGAGGCCCCGGCACATTACCGGCTCCCATTCCGGGAACTTGGGCTTTCCATCGGGCTGCATGCTCTTGAAAGGTTGATGAGGCTTATTGAAAAAAGACCTCATGGTTTCGAAAAGATGGACTCTTTGGCCGGGAGAGTTGAAATGATGCGCTACCGCGCTTTGGCTGAGATCATTGAAAACTTCTGGCTCGACCCCGCCAACCGAAAAGCGCCCACTTTCACCGATCATCGCGATATCAACACGGTGATGCTCGCAACCAGCCTTGCTCCCGATGGATATCTGGGGATTTAGCCAGAACGATGAAAAAGTTTGAAGCGGCTGGTGTATCTAATCTCCCGCATTCAGGCTCGTAAGCAGACGATCAGGGGCACCAACCTTGACAAGCCCGCCGCGTCTTGCAGCCTTCATAGCTTCAATGGTTTCATCATTAGGAATGAGCGGCTCAAAAGGCAACATTTTTCCCTTCGCGATGCGCATCATCATCATGCGGAAGGCGTCTGAAACAGTAAGCCCGATAGAGGCAAGAACCGCCTCAGCTTCGGCCTTGATGTCATCTTCAATCCGGGCGCGAACGACAGAGTTTTTAGCCATACGAAGCCACCTCCAGTTGAGCTACATTGTAGCCCATAATAATCATGGAGTCAATCATTTCCGGTTTCCAATCGTTTTTCACTCAGTCCTCAGTCCTCAGTCCTCAGTCCTGAAGTTTCCCCCACCTTCGCGCGATTTCAAAAAGGGTCCTGACGCCGAACCCGGTTGGTCCCTTTGGAGAAAAGCCGGTATCTTTGTCCGTCCAGGCGGTGCCGGCAATATCGAGGTGCACCCAGGGCACTTGTTGCGGGACGAACTGTTTTAGAAACATAGCACCGACAATGGTTCCGGCGCTGCGGTCGCCGACATTTTTCATGTCTGCCACATCGCTTTTGAGCGCATCGAAATAAAAATCCCACAGAGGCAGGGGCCAGAATCTTTCCCCGACTGATAACCCGATTGTCCGGATAGAGCCGACAAGGTCTTCCCGGTTTCCCAGGATTGCGGCGACTTCCCTGCCAAGGGCCATTATGCATGCGCCGGTAAGCGTGGCTATATCGACCATCAGTGCAGGCTTTAAGCGATCCGCGGCATAGGCGAGCGCGTCACAAAGCACGAGCCTGCCCTCGGCGTCGGTGCTGATTATCTCGACGGTCTGCCCCGAATAGGTGCGAAAGACGTCTCCGGGCTTATATGCCCGGCCGCCGGGCATATTTTCCGCGCAGGGAAGTATGCCCACCACCCGCTTGCCAAGACCCGTTCGCCCAATAGCCTCAAAGGCTCCCAACACGGATGCGGCCCCTGCCATGTCCTGTTTCATTTCTTCCAGTTTGTCCCTGGGCTTTAGCGAAATGCCTCCCGTATCGAAAGTGATGCCCTTGCCTATGAAGACGATCGGGGGGTCGTCTTCGGTCCCTGGCGGCGCATGCTCGATCACGATTACAAACGACGGCTCGGTGCTGCCCCTCGCCACTGCGACAAAGGCCCCCATACCCAGGGATTGCGCCGAATCCAGGTCTAGTATCGTGATTTTGAAGCCGAATCTTTCAGCAATTTCGGAGGCAGTGTCTGCAATAAACCCTGGAGTGGCGCGGTTGGCGGGAGAAATTGTCAGGTCCCTGGCAAGGAGGATGCCGGCCACTTCAGCTTCGGCCAGCGCTGCGGCTTGCCGTAAAGCGGGTCCGGGATCGTAATCGCAAAGAAGCACGATGGACTCCGGACTTTGCCCGGCATCCGCGTTTTTGGTCTTCAATTCATTGAAACGATGAAGCCCCGCCATTGCGCCGGCGAGGGTCTCTCGGAGCAGTTCCTGGATACTGCACGAAGACGGCTCGCAGGCAAACCCTTCTAGCGCATCAATTGGAATCCCCGGCCTGTGTATGCCCGAGTCCCGGCATTTTCTCAAAACGAAGGCTGCGGCGTTTTTAAGCCTTTCGGTTTCGAACTGTTCCGCCGGGCCAAGACCGGCAAGTATCACCCGCCTGACCCCTCCCTCGCCCGCAGGCGCATAGGCGACTGCCACCTCGCAGGACTTGCCCTTGAAGTCGACGAGCGCGCCGGACAGATTGAGCCACTTACCCGAATTTGAAAGAAATTTCCTCAAGCCGGGAAGATATTCATGGGTTTTTTCGAAAACAAAGAAAACCAGGGCATCGGTTGCCCATTCGCTACGGGGAGCGATTTGCCATTCTATCCGCATTTCAAACCTCTGGTTGAAATTCTGTGGTCCATTCCCTACCCGATCTCACCCTCAGGGTCAACTTTTTGCTCTTACTAATGTAATAATTCGAGAAAGGAATTGACAAAAAAAAGCTTGGGGGAGAATAGGTAAATACACCAGTCAATGGTGGTTGTGAAATCCAATATCTGCAATAGCAGTAATTCAGGAGAAATTCCCATGACCCAAAGAGTCTTCAACTTCAATGCGGGACCGGCAGCGCTGCCTCTGGTTGTTCTTGAGCAGGTAAAAATGGAGATGCTCGATTTTCGTGGCTCAGGCATGTCGGTGCTGGAAATAAGCCACCGGTCCAAGGACTTTGAAGCCGTTATCGACAGCGCTGTTCAGCGGGTCCGCCGCCTCTTGGGACTCGACGACAGCTATCAGGTCCTGTTTATTCAGGGAGGTGCAAGCCTTCAATTTTCCATGGTGCCGATGAACCTTGCCGTTGACCACAGGCCCGTCGATTACGTCAATACCGGCACCTGGGCCGCCAAGGCAATAAAGGAAGCCCGCACACTGGGCAAAGAGGTCCGTGTGGTCGCAACTTCCGAGGAAGCGCAGTTTACCTTCATCCCCGAAAAGCCGCCTATTAATCCGGATGCCTCATATCTGCATATAACCTCGAACAACACCATCCGGGGCACGCAGTGGAAGAGTTTTCCGGACCCGGGCACTGTTCCTCTTATAAGCGACATGTCCTCGGATATTTTCAGCCGCAGGTTCGATCCTCGCCCCTTTGGACTGATTTACGCCGGAGCGCAGAAAAACATGGGCCCGGCGGGAGTAACCCTGGTCATTATTCGCCAGGACATGCTCGAAAGAGTTCCCAAGGAACTTCCGTCGATGCTCAAATACACGACCTATTCCGAAGATAAATCGCTCTACAACACGCCGCCCAGCTTTTCTATCTACGTATGCGAACTGGTGCTCAAGTGGATCGAAGAAACCATCGGAGGTCTCGACCGGATAGAGCGGATGAACGAGGAAAAAGCAAAACTTCTCTACGATTTCATCGACAGCCGGCAATTTTACAAGGCAACGGCCAGACCCGATTCACGCTCCAGTATGAATGTCACTTTCCTGCTCTCCGATCCCGGTCTTGAGAAAGAATTCCTCGCCGGGGCGGCTGAAGCCGGATTGACCGGACTCAAAGGACACCGCTCGGTCGGCGGCTTCAGGGCGTCCATCTACAACGCGGTAACGCTTGAGGCTGTAAAAACGCTGGTCGATTACATGAGACATTTTGAAAAAAAACACGGCTAGGCTGACTTCAGAAATTATGCGGAGTTCTTATCGGGAGGGCATAAAGCCCTCCCCTTGCTACAAAAGAACCGTGTGATGGTACATGGGGGGACATTTTTTGCCGCCGCCGCAGGAAGCGGCGAACCCGGCTGGCGGTCCCACCGCCTAGGAGATCTTTTTCCTGGGTTCGATGGGTTCGGACTTGTACCTGCCGGGGTCAAAGGCCTCTTTTTCCCTGTGTTTCAAACCTTCATGACCGATATCGAGGTCCAGTATCCCGACACCTGATTCCTCGCCGGCAAAACCGAGATCTATATTGCCTCCGGCGACCGGATCGGCCGATTTTGGACTTTGGTGGGAACCCGTCAGCATCCCATACAGAACGAGCCCTAAACCGGCCACTGAAGCAGCCGCAAACGCTACCGTAAGGTATAATCGTATCATACAAAACTCCTGGGAGGGATGTTCCACCGGTTGCCCGGATATATTTTCACCTCGATCACATAGTAGCCTCCACCTCGCCGGGAACTCGCGCGATCGAACGAATACATAGTCTGCAGCTCCAATATCGCGCCCTGAGAAGAATCGAGTGTCTTGGAAAAAGTGAAATAAACTCTACGGCCCACCTGTCCGACCTTCTTCACTTTTACACGTATTTTGTCCCCCAGGCGCACTTGCGCCACATTAAGGCGGCGGCCTTTCGCGGGATCGAAATTGAACCTGATCACAACCGGGTGGGACCCGCCGTCGAGCTGTTTTGATTCAGGTTTGGCCGCATAACGTCTCGATTCGGATTTGAGCTGGGCCTTGAGACGCTTTTCGTCAAATCCCTGGCGGTGGGGCCGCCTGCCTGATTCGGCGCTGCTTTCAGCTCCGCCTCTTTGTTGCTGCCCCACTTGGGTAGAAGGGCCGCCGCCCGATTGAGGCATCTGCGCAGGCGACTCGGGTAACTTGAGTTCGGCAAGCCTTGCAGGCCCTGTTGTTGCCAACGGACAAATCACTCCTGTCTGCACCAGGGCCAGGCCTGTAACGCCAACGCCCAGCAATACCGCTCCGATTCCTATAATAACCCCACGCCTTATCACATTAGTCCTCCCGTCCAATTAATTGCGGATTGTATATGAAGACGCTTGCTGGAACATTTTAGTCGACAAAAATGGAACTGGGAAGTGCCGGGAAGTGAGCCGTTTGCAAATTTTCTTTTTGGAGGGACCCCATTTCCAGTCTGAACGTGAGAGGGTGGCTCCATCCTGTGGCTTTAACTTTTTCTTAACGCGAAGACGCCAGGCAGAAGGTCACATTGAGAAGGGCAAAGAGGGGTTGTGGCGGGGGTTTGTTCATTCCTGATTCCTGACTCCTAATTTCTAATTGGTTTTTCGTTATGTCTTCGTTGACATAACGCGGCTGTCGTGCTATTCTGAATAACCCCGGGGTTTTAGATTCTCCCTTGACTTCGCCACATAGCTATCATATAACTACATCGCAGCTATATAGTGGCTTATTGCGACTTAATGGTTAAGGCAGGAGACTTGCTGCGAGGCTGCCGAAAACATACGGCTTATGGCCGCTGAACCGATGGCATGGATGTTGGCTGAAAATGACTTCAGCCACCTCATCCGACTGGCGGAAACCGTTTTGAGTTAACCGCCTGCATGTCAAGAAAGCATGTCATGAATTCAGGTAACCTGGAAAGGGTAAAAAGATGAGGTATGCGGAGACCGGGTTTAATTTGGAAATCGATCTGTCCCGAGGAAACATCGAGAGGGTGGAAACCGACCCAAAATTGACCGAGCTTCACCTTGGTGGCCTTGGCACTGCCACCCGGATATTGTGGGACAGGGTCCCCCCTGAAACAGACCCTTTTTCTCCCGATAATTTACTGATATTCAGCACTGGCCTTTTATGCGGCACGCCTGCTACCGGCGCCAACCGCACCATCGTTTCCACCTTTTCTCCTCAGACCCGGTTAATGGCCTATTCGATGATGGGGGGATTTTGGGCGCCGGAATTAAAGCACGCCGGTTACGACAAAGTGATCCTTCGCGGCAAGTCCCCCGATCTGGTTTATTTGTGGATACACAACGACAAAGTGGAAATACGCGATGCATCTCATTTGAAGGGTAAAGGCGCCGTTGAAACCGCCGAGCTTATTCGCAATGAGTTGAAGGAGCCCAACGCCCAGGTGGCTGCCATCGGCCTGGCTGGCGAAAACAGGGTCTATTTTGCTTCCATCGAGCAGGGCATACTCAGCGCCAGCCGAGGCGGAATAGGCGCCGTTATGGGGGACAAGAGAGTAAAGGCGATAGCCGTGCGCGGCACAAAGGACATGAATCTTGCCCGGCCGGCTGAATTCATGGAGCTTTGCAAAGAAGTGCTGAAATACATACAGCACCGGGAAGATAATCCGATTCCGGGAGTAATGCCTATTCTGGCAGGCCTTGGGTCACCGCAAGAGATGAAAGTGCACGATGAAAGCAATACGTAGTCGTAAACCAAGGTACACATAAC
>CAVRZU010000107.1:0-6594 GCA_963725365.1 uncultured delta proteobacterium
CCGTGACCTTCGGATCAATCAGCCCAGTCGGGCGCACGACGAGTTCGGCGACCTGGCCTTGCGACCAGCCGATTCGCGCGGCGCGGGCGTGGCGCTGACGTAGATCGTCTGGTTCTGCATGCGCCTGGAATTCCAGGAAATTCATCGGCCGGTTGTCCAGCGCGCTCGGCAGCCGGAAGCCGTGCTCGACCAAAACGGTTTTGCGCGAGCGGTCGCCTTCATACATCCCGCCGATCTGCGGCACGGTGACGTGCGATTCGTCAATCACGAGCAGATAATCGTCCGGGAAAAAATCGAAGAGCGTGTTCGGCTGCGAGCCGGGCGGGCGGCCGGAAATGTGGCGCGAATAATTTTCGATGCCGGAGCAGACGCCCATTTCCTCCATCATTTCCAGATCAAATTCCGTGCGCATGCTTGATGCGCTGGGCTTCCAGCAGTTTGCCGTCGCGCTCGAATTCCGCGATGCGCGTTGCCGAGTTCCTCGCGGATGGTCAGGATCGCGCGCTTCATCTTGTCGTTCGGTCGTGACGAATTGTTTCGCCGGAAAAACCACGACGGCTGTCGAGCGATTCGATTTTTTGCCGGTCAGCGGCTCGAAGCGCGTGAGCGTCTCGATTTCTTCGCCAAAAAATTCCACGCGCAAGCCGTCCTCGCGGCCGGCGGGCCGGACTTCCACCGTGTAGGCCACGGTCTCATGGATAAGGACGGCGGTCGGGCTTGCAAGCGAAAACTCTGTCGATGCGGTCTGCACCTGTCCCATAAACAAAGAGAAGCTTCACGGGCAGGGCTTCCTGTTTCCGGGGCATACGGAATACATACGGGAGTTAACGGGCGCTCAAAAGGTGGTCATGATGCTTGCCGGGCCCAGGCTGAAGGTGGCGCTGGCTACCATCCACGAATCCATGGCTGATGTCCCGGGCCTGATTACAAAAGAACTGCTGAGATCGGTCATCCGAATCACGGCGGAATCGATGTCGAATGACTTTGCCGTGAAATCGCCCCGCATTGCCGTTGCGGGCTTAAACCCGCATGCAGGAGAAGCCGGAAGGTTCGGACGTGAGGAAATCGAGGTTATCAGGCCGGTAATTGAACAGTTCGGGGCCGACCCCGTTGAGACGGGCGTCCCAAGGAGCGGTTTTTGCGCCCGAATCAGCGGTCCCTGGCCGGCGGATACCGTTTTCCACCGCGCCATGTCAAACGAGTTTGACGCGGTGATAGCCATGTACCACGATCAGGGACTCATACCGGTAAAGCTCGTTCATTTCAACGAGGCCGTAAACGTAAGCCTGGGACTTCCAATCGTGCGCACCTCGGTCGATCATGGGACCGCCTACGACATAGCAGGCACAGGGACAGCGGACCCCGGGAGCCTGGTGGAAGCCGTAAGCCTCGCAGCATTTATCGCTTTTAATAGAATTCATTAGAAGTTTTTAGTTTTGAGTTAACGTCTCCCTCTCAATCGAATCAGGGACTGCAGATTGCATGGAAGAATCGATCTACATACATGGAGCGCGGCAGAACAACCTCAAGAATATCGACCTGCGGGTCCCTCGAAACAGGTTCGTCGTAATCACCGGGGTGAGCGGGTCGGGCAAATCTTCGCTCGCCTTCGACACCCTTTTCGCCGAAGGTCAGAGGCGCTATCTCGAGGCGCTATCGACCTATGCGCGCCAGATGGCCGGAAGGCTCAATGCACCGCTCGTGGATGAAATCGAGGGACTGAGCCCTTCGATAGCAATCGAGCAAAAAGGCTTGCCCCACAATCCCAGATCGACAGTGGGGACACTGACCGAGATTTATGATTACCTGCGGCTTCTTTTCGCCAGGCTGGGCACAATTTATTGCCCGAACTGCGATTTACCCGTCCGGAGCTGGACCGTCGCCGAAATAGTGGCGGATCTTTCGGAGTGCCTGCCCCCGAAAAGCCGGATTCTGCTCCTTGCGCCACTTGGTCAGATTTTAGAAAACAATTTGCCCAATCTTGTGAAACGGCTCAGGAGAGACGGTTTCGGCAGGGTTCGAGCCGATGGCGCCATCTATGAACTGGACCCCCTTCCTTCCTTCCCCCGCAGGCCCTCTCACCTTATCGAAATTGTTGTCGACCGGCTCGTGCTGGATGAAGAAAAGCGCAGGCGGCTCATCGATTCGCTGGAACTCGCATTAAGGGCAGGAAAAGGAACGGCCGGAATAGCCACTCCGGAAGGGTGGCAACGATTCTATTGCGAGTCGGCCCGGTGCGCTTTATGCGGGTATACCGGACCGGAGCTTACACCCTCTCTTTTTTCTTTTCAGCACCCCTTTGGCATGTGCCCTTCATGCAGGGGTCTGGGCCATGCAGTATCTGACGGGGAAGGGGCTTCCTGTGATGAGTCTGCCGGCGCCGCGGCAGATTCTCAAGAAGAGGCGCCCGAGGTACCGGGATTGATATCCGAACCATCCAGCCTGCCCTGCCTGCAAGGGAACCAGGCTGAGCGAAGCCGCTCGCTCGGTTCGGCTGGGAGGTCTTTCGATAGATCGTGTTTCCGCGCTGAATCCGGCTGCCGTAGCGGTGTGGATTAAAGGACTTGATTTCGACGAATCCGGGCGGCAGATTCTAGAGCGCCCCCGAAAAGAAATTCTCAGCCGATTGGATAACCTGGTTGAACTCGGGCTACCCTATCTGACCCTGGACCGCTCCTCCAACACTCTTTCGGGCGGCGAGGCCCAGCGGGTTCGACTGGCCCATCAGATAAGCTCGCATCTTTCCGGTGTTCTCTATGTTCTCGATGAACCCAGTGTCGGTTTGCATCCGCGCGACCACCGAAGGCTTCTCGATATCTTGATGCGGCTCCGGGACGCCGGCAACAGCCTGGTTGTGGTCGAACACGACAGGGAGACGATCCTTCGCTCCGATTACGTCATCGATATGGGGCCGGGAGCCGGGACCCAGGGAGGGGAGGTTGTTTTTTCGGGGCCGCCCGATCAGATCGCAAACTGCCCCGGTTCGCTCACCGGGCTCTATATCTCGGGCAAAAAACAGATCCAAACTCCCAGACACCGTAAAAAGAGCGGGGATTTTTTCCGGCTGACCGGCGCATCAGGCCACAACCTCAAGTCCATTTCCGCCGAATTTCCATACGGATGTATGACATGCGTAACAGGGGTCTCGGGTTCGGGCAAAAGCACTCTCATTTTGGATACTCTCTATCGCGCGCTTGCTCGAAAGATCAATAATGTTCAAACCAATCCCGCTCCGTTCTCCACCCTTGAAAACGCCGAGCGGCTTGCAAAAGTGATCCTTGTCGATCAATCGCCCATCGGAAGGACGCCACGCTCGATTCCGGCAACCTACACGGGAGTCTTTGGCCTCATCAGGCAACTCTATTCTCAAGTGCCCGAAGCCCGAGCCCGGGGTTATTCCCCCGCACGCTTTTCTTTCAACGCAAAGGGGGGCAGGTGTGAGAACTGCCGAGGCGAAGGCCTTCAACGAATCGAAATGTATTTTCTGCCTGATATATACGTCACCTGTCCGGCCTGCCAGCGAAGCAGGTATAACCGGGCAACACTCGACATTACCTATCGGGGCCACTCCATAGCTTCGGCCCTGGAGATGACGGTTTACGAGGCAGCCGTCTTTTTCTCGAATTTCAGGGCTATCCGCTACAAGCTCGATGCCCTCATAGACGTCGGAATGGGATACATACGGCTAGGCCAGCCGGCCACCACTCTTTCGGGGGGTGAGGCCCAGAGGATCAAACTGGCGGCTGAACTTAGCCGGCGTGGACAGGGAAGGGCCCTCTATATCCTCGATGAACCAACGACCGGTCTGCACTTCGAAGATATCAGCAAACTCCTGCACGTCCTGCGCAAACTGGTTGACCAGCAGAACACGGTTATTATCATCGAGCATCATCCGGACGTGATCAAATCGGCCGATTACATAATCGATCTGGGGCCGGAAGGCGGGGAAGGCGGGGGGCGGATCGTTGCGGCAGGTACGCCCGAGGAGGTCGCCCAGTCGAAAAATTCCCATACCGCGCCCTACCTGCGTGAGGCGTTGGGGATTCAATAGCTCCTGAAGCGGGGGCGGTGGGACCGCCAGCCAGGATTGCCGCAGCCTTCGGCGGCGGCAAGAAAAATCTCCCCTGCACCCATAACCAGCCGCGCAGCGGCGAAGGGGGTGGGGCAACAGCATTGGGGACACAGCTCCCCACGTTTTTACGAATCTATCTTTGCAAAAAGTGCCGCTGCTTTGGCCGCTTCCATTACTTCCTTGAGTGGGACCTTTTTTTCCAGGGCGATTCGTTTGCAATCTTCATATTCAGGAGAGATATTGGTAATGCGCTCGTTTGTTTCCGCCACTTTGCACCTTACCGGTCCGTATTGAGTCCGGACCTCCCGGATCGTCCCATCGGCCTTGAGATGGTTTTCCAGTCTCCACCTCAGTCCAATCGTAGTGGTTTCGCGCAGAACGAAGTCAGTGAACCGCTCTACGAGGTGGGGCTGACATATTACCGTTACAAGTGTTCCAGGACGGTTTTTCTTCATCTGAACCGGGCTCAGAAAGACGTCCAAAGCGCCCATCTCGAGCATCCTGCTCATGAGATAGTCATACATCTGAGGGTTCATGTCATCGATGTTGGTTTCAAGGACGGCTATATGTTCTTTTTCATAGCCCCGCAGTTCACCCTGTGCTTCTCCTATCATGATGCGCAGCAAATTGGGGATATCGTGATCCAGGGTTCCAGCCCCATATCCGATTTGTTCCATGGTCATTGGCGGCGATGGTCCGAAATTGGAGGAAATGGTCGTAAGTATTGCCGCTCCGGCAGGTGTCAGCAGTTCGCCGGCGGCTCCCGTGGAATGGAAGGGCTTACCCTTGATCAATTCGGCGGTGAGCGGGTCAGGCACCGGCGATATCCCGTGTGCGCACTCAACGGTCCCGGTCCCGACATGGAGCGGCGAACAATAGACCCTCTCGATCCCCAAGGCTGCAAGCCCAGCCACGCTGCCCACCACAGCGATGACAGCATCCATCGCGCCTGCCTCGTGAAAATGAATTTGATCTATCGTGGTCCGACGGACCTTGGCTTCGGCTTCCGCCAGCCGCCTGAAGATCGTGAGACTTTTTTGTTTTACCGCGTCATCGAGGCTGCTTGTTCCGATAATTTCCTCCAGGCGGTGGGACCGCCGGCCGGGTTCGCCGCCGCCTTCGGGGGCGGAAAATAGTATCCGCCCCGTATCGTGATGGTGGAGGTCATCAACGATTACAATCGCCCGGCTTCCACCAATACCCTTCCTGACCACCTTCTCCACATTCACTTCGCAATGTGAAAGGCCGAGTTTGGCGAGTTCATCTCTAAGCCGTTCGAGGCTCAGTCCTGCGTCCAAAAGGGCGCCCAGTATCATTTCGCCGCCAGCCCCGGAGAAACAGTCGAAGTAGGCGATTCTCATTTGTTCTCCCATTGCGCAATGTCACACGGGTGTGCGCGCGGCATCTTCAATAGCCGGTTCAGGACGCGCATTCTTCAGGGCCATTTTGTTTATGAGTCCGGCCTGATATCCGGCGCCAAAACCATTATCGATATTGACCACCGAGACCCCGGAGGCACAACTGTTGAGCATGCTGAGCAGCGCAGCCACGCCTCCGAAGCTTGCGCCATAGCCGATGCTGGTCGGCACTCCAATGACGGGACAGGAGACCAGTCCGCCAACAACACTGGCAAGCGCGCCTTCCATGCCCGCCACCACTACAGCGACATTGGCATCTAGCAAGTCATCGCACATATGCAGAAGGCGGTGAATTCCGGCAACCCCCACATCATAGGTCCGCATGACCCGGTTGCCGAGGACCTCGGCCGTAACGGCAGCTTCTTCGGCGACAGGGATGTCCGAAGTCCCCGCGCTCACCACGGCAATGTTGCCGGCCTTGTCAACCGGTTCAGGCCGAATGACAACGATTCGGGCCGTCTCAAAGTATTCACAATCAGTCACGCCGCGAATGGCCTCATAGACTTCGCGCCCCGCTCGCGTGGCCAGGATATTAGTATGGTTTTGTGAAAGCCGCTGCGCAATGCCCTCAATTTGGGCGATAGTTTTCCCCTGGCAGAATATGACCTCCGAAACACCCGTGCGGATGCACCTGTGATTATCAATTCTGGCGTAACCCAAATCTTCAAACGGAAGTTTCTTCAATTCGAGCATTGCCGCGTCAAGGTTAATCCGGCCGTTTTGAACCATTTCAAGCAGGTTCCGGAGATGCTTTTGGTCCATTTTTAATCACCTTTCGTAAGAAGGAAGTGGCGTGGAGCAAGGAGCAGGAATCAAAAGAGTGATATCCGCTTCCAGCTATTCGTTTTGAGATCCCTGCTTCTCGATTCCCACTTCCCGGTTAAGGCTGCCCATGCGATATCCTTCCAGGTCGAGGGTCACGAACTTAAAGCCGAGATTTTTCAAAAACGATACGACCTGTGTTCGAACCCCACTGTCAAGAAGCATTGCCACGTCTTCTTCCGCCACTTCGATGCGCGCGGTGTCGCCGTAATGCCTCACGCGAACCTGCCTGCTGATTGATTTGGATAACAAGGACGATGGAACGAAGCAACAGGGCATAAC
>CAVRZU010000108.1:0-10129 GCA_963725365.1 uncultured delta proteobacterium
TTCCATGAAACTCAGTAATAAGTATAATAAGTGTGTATTGTATGGTGCAAAACTGTGCGCCTCAGAAGGTGGGCTATATGGATACAATTAGACTCAACGTGATTCCACCCATGGAGGGTTGGGATGATTATTAAGCGCGGCGGAATCTATCTGGCCACACTCGATCCGGTTATCGGCAGAGAAATTGCCAACAAAAGCCCTGTCCTTGTTGTCTCAAGCAATATAAACAACAAGTTTTCGGGTACAATAACCGTTGTGCCTCTGACATCCGGCAACACAGAAAAGATCTATCCTTTCGAGGTATTTCTCCACAAAGGAATGGCCGGTCTCCCCAGCCCTCAAAAGTCAAAGCCGATCAAATCCGTACCCTCGACTGAAGCAGAATTATCAAACTCCTGGGGTCTTTGGAAAAAGAAACAATGGATCAGGTCAACAAAGCGATCAAATGTGATTTGGATCTGGATTAAGGGTCTAACCTGGCCCGACCCCGTTTGTCGATTAGTGTAGGGCGAGCGCGCGGCGCTTTTTGAAAGTCGAAGTGGACCTAGCTCCGGGTTTCCCGGGTTTGCGACCGTGGGCCGTCAGCGAAGACGCCATTTCATTTCTAATGGCTGATCTGTACCGAGAGGAGAGTACGTCTTCTTTTCGCGAGAATCTTCTAGGCCGTACTGCAACCGAGCAATTCGTCATGGAACGGATTTTGACGCTATTGCCGGACGCAAAGCAACCACTTTTGAGAAACCTTCATGAGGTGATCAGAGAGGCGGGTGCCCGCCATGGAAGACGATACATAATCGAGTAACCATTCAAACGGATCGGCAAACGGCAAACGGGGTCGGACCTGGTATACCAAACCGTAAGGTGTCCACCAACGGTTCAAGGTCTTAAATTTTCCTTGAGCGCTGATGGATACAGCCACCTTACAGTTCTTTACGGGGTTGGTCTTGCTGACCTCCGGCTGATTAACTTATGTGAGGTCTCACAATCTTCCTAAATTATTCCCTGTTCCTTCATTTCCTTCAATTTGGTCGGCCCCCAGGCCAGTTTCTTGTTGAAGATATAATCGTTGTCAGCGCCCACTGGACGGCAAACCCATTTGACCCGTGGAGGTGAGCCTGTCATCTTTTGGGGCATATTGGCGATGGTCAGTTCGCCGTAGTGGGGGTCCTGCTGTTTAATCAGCACACCGCGCTCCCACCAGTTATGTGTCTCCATGGCATCCTTGGGTGAACAGAGTTTCCCGGGAACCACCACTCCTACACCGATGGTCCTGTTGTATTCCATGACGGCCTCGAAGATTTCGTCATAGGTGCGCGCCAATGTCCACTTTTCGATCTCTTTGTACATTACCTTCATGTTATCGAGGTTGAGGCGGTCGAAGACGGTGGGATACCGTTCCCGAAGATCGAGCCGTTCGATGATGGTGCAGAAGGCCTTCCAGTTGATGTCGGCAAAGCCGGCAAGAAAGGCGTAGCCGTCCTTGCACTTGAAGAAGGTGTAAGGGAAGATTCCAACGTCAAGGTTTCCCACCCGTGGAAGGGTCTGTTGAAACGCCTGCCAGTAGGTGATTCCGTAGTTGATGTTGCGCCCGAAGGCCTCTGCGGGGGATATATCTATGAATTGTCCCTTACCCTTGAGATGGCGGAAATGGGTGGCCGCCATGATGGCCAGGCCGGCCCAGGCGCCCCCGGCGTACCAGCCCATCCAGTTGCCCGCCTTGGTCGGGACCTCGGAAGGTGAGGGCTCTGCGCCGTTTTGTGGTTCACCGCTAACCGCGGTCACTCCTGAATAGGCCTGGTTGACTACGTCCACGTCGGCCTTGCCGCAGGAAGCTTTTGGACCGAACTGGCCGTAGGTGTACAGGGCGCAGTAGATCAACCTGGGGTTGTCCACACTGAGTTGCCGGTAGCCGATGCCCCACTCGTCCATAGTGCCGGGCAGGAAGGTCTCGATAATGACGTCGGCGCGTTTGGCAAGCGTCTTGAAAGCCTGTTGTCCCGCAGGCTCTTTGAGGTTCAATGTGACATGATATTTATTGCGGCCTTCGTTGAGATAGCCAAGGCCGGTCCCCATGTGCATATACCCCCACGGGGAGAATTCCCTGGCCGGGTCGCCCTCGGGAGGTTCGATGCGAATTACTTCAGCTCCGAATTCGGCAAGATAGGAAGAGGCAAAAAGCCCCGACATGCTGGAGTTGCTGCAATCCAGCACAGTCAGGCCCTCCAGTGCCTCGGGTTTACCGCTCGCCTTCGTAGGATCATCCTTTTCCCTTATCCAGTCACTCCACTTTTCGGATTTATCTTTATCGGACATCTATTTTCTCCTCGTCTGACAGGCTTGATATCAAAGGTAATGCTAGGCCAAAGGTAGGCCGCTTTTGCCGTCCCAATCCTCGGGGGGCTTTCGGCCCAGAGGCGCTTCCACCCATTTGCCGATAACCTTGTCGTCCTTGAGCGCCTTTATCTTCTCGCTGGAATATCCCAGAACACGCTTGAGGATGTATTCATTGTGAAAGCCCACCGGCCGGCCTGTCCATTTGATGCGCGCGGGAGTCTCGGACATTTTGGGCACAACACCTTCCTGGGTGATTTCCCCATAGACGAGATCCTCTATGGTGTAAGTGAAATTGCGCTTCCTGAGGTGCTTGTCTTCAAAGTGGTCCTTGTTGGTGCTCACCTTTTGGGCGGCAAAGTAATGTTTTCCGGCCAACTCATCGATTTGGGCATAGTTCTTTTCCCGTGCCCAGGTGCGGATCGATTCCAGCAGGACCGTGGCGTTTTCTTCCTTCAGGCGGGCCGGATGGGTGGCAAATCTGCCATCCTCGGCCAGTTCCGGCTTACCCATGGCCTGGCACAGCCCCTTGAACTGTTCGTCGGTAGCCGCAGCGATGGCCACCATTTCGTCCCGGCACTGGAAGATATCACTCGGGCAGATAGCCACGTCGCGATTTCCGTAGCGTTCCCGTCCGTTGCCCGTAAAGTGTTGATATAGCCAGGTCCAATCGAGAGATCGGACCATGTTTTCAGCCTGTGATATTTCAATAAACTGACCTTCGCCCGTCTTGTCGCGGTGGTTTAGCGCCGCGAGAACCGACACGGCCCCGTTCAGTCCGCCGTACAGGTCGGCCACCCAGATACCGGATTTCATCGGCAGTTTGTCCGGGAAACCGCTGATCCAGGCCATGCCCGACTCCGCCTGAGCGATAGCGTCATAGGACGGCCGTTCCATATGCGGCCCCCACTGGCCGAAACCGTTAAGGGCGATGTAGATGAGCTTGGGATTGATCTTTTTCAGTTGGCGATAGCCGATTCCCCAGCGATCCATGGTTCCGGACCGCAGATTTTCAACCACCACGTCGGAACGCGCAACCAGGTCCATGAATACCTGTTTGCCGTCCTCGGGGTGCACGTCGAGGCCCAGGTGATATTTGTTGCGAGCCTCCTTGAGCCATCCCAGGGCCGCGCCCTTGAAGAACTTGGCAAATGGGGTGAGGGATCTCATGGTGTCGCCCATCCCTGGAATCTCGACCTTAAAAACAGTGGCCCCCAGTTCTGATAGATATGCCGGTAAGGAAGGCCCCAGGACCAGAGTGCAAAGCTCGACGATTTTGAGGCCCTCCAGCGCTTCCGGTTTCTCGAAGGTCTTTTCAGGATCGAAAAGGGATTCCGTCCACTCGAAATACTCTTTCTTTGCCATGTATCTCTGCTCCTGTCTGCTTGCTTATTAAAAGTTTTGTCCCGGCTCACTCATGCCGTCCTCATCACCCCGGCCTGCCCGCGGGCGTAGATGGACAACAGGCAAGCAAGGACGCTTCCCTCTATAGCCGATTTCAGAGTCACTTCCGGGGACAAAGCCCAACGTTGTCGAGTTGAGTCTCTCTCAGCAAGCCAAATGGATTTGGGACCTCAACGACTGGGATTTCAACAGAGAATATGAGCAGCAGTATGGATTTGAAGCAAGCCAGCAGTATAGAAGAAAACCGGGAGACTGCAAGTGAAAATTTTATCGTAGTGAACATCGGATACTATGCTAAGTTTATTGGGGTCCCTCAGAGGTGGATCGGCGAGATGTCGAACGAAAAAGAGCCGTTGCGGCCGGCAAAGCTCTCAGGCTTGAACGGTTTTTTGGCACTGACGACCAGAGTCCAATTCGGAAGGGGAAAAGTGAAATGAATAGTCAACAGCGTAGCGATATTCGGCCCGGAAAGCGCGTCGAAATTATTCTAAAAAAGGACCAGCGAACCGGCAAACGAACGGTTGGTACTGTGAAGGATATACTGACATCCTCCGCCTTTCATTCCCGCGGGATCAAAGTGCGGCTCGAAGACGGTCAGATCGGACGGGTGCAGGAGGTCCTTGCGGATGAGCAATAGGGCAGGCTGCCCAGCCGGCGCCAGATTGCTTTCATATGGCGCGCGAAAAGAACGATCCGATCGACAAAATTATTTCAGGCCAAGATTTTGGATTGCTGTTTACGACGGGATACCCTCTTTTCGGTTCTTGGCCTCGATCAGCCGTTTTTTCATGGTCACACTTTTGAGCAGATAAGCGGTCTCCTTCTCGGATTGAATCTCCCGCCACAACTCGATGGGAACGATAACCCCGGTGACCTTGTCGTTTTCATCCGAAATATATTGGATCTGACCCATAAGGGATACTCCTTGTTTCGATTTCGCTCCTGTATTGATTATGCACACTAAGAGCTCGCTTGGCAATTCGGAAAACGCAGGCGCTCTCGTGACTCAGTTGGAAGAAGAAAAGACCATGGAGACGATACTGGAAGCCTGTATAGGCATAAAAGGATTTACGGAAAAATCCGCAAATCCTTTTATGGCCATGACTCCCCGGGACGGACCAAACTGGGCACTGGGAACAACGAGTCAGCCTCTGAGAATTCGCATTCCGCTTTACATTACTATCGAGATGCGTTAGTATTTATTTCAAAAAATGGGGCCGGAGGGTGATCAAATCGTTCAAAGACAAAGAAGCTGAGAAGATTTTTAACGGACAATTTTCCTCGAAGTTGCCAGAGAACATCCAGAGAATTGCCCTTCGAAAGCTTACTCAGATTTACGGGGCAGCCACTTTGAGCTTCCTTCGGGTGCCTCCCGCCAATAGACTTGAAAAGCTGACTGGCGACCGTGAAGGCCAGTGGAGTATCAGGATAAACGATCAGTGGAGAATCTGTTTTGAATGGCACGATGGTGATGCCGAAAACATCGAAATCACCGATTACCACTGATGGAGGATCAACGATGAAAAGAGAAATGCCGCCAGTTCATCCGGGAGAGATCCTGCTCGAGGATTTTCTTGAAGCCGCTCGGGATAACTCAATACAGACTTGCTAAATCCATTGGGGTCCCCCAGAGGAGGGTCGGCGAGATTGTTGCAGGAAAAAGGTCCGTTACGGCCGACACAGCACTCAGGCTTGCCCGGTTTTTTGGCACTGACGCACAGAGTTGGGTGAACCTCCAAGCACATTATGATTTGGAGATCGCCAAAGAGAGATTGGAAGGCAGGTTGGAAAAAGAAGTCACTCCTATGACGCAGGTTGCGTGATTTAGACATCAACCATCTCGGTCAAGAAATCAATTCTATCGAAAAACAAAAAAGGCCAGGAAGACTCCTGGCCTTGAAAAAATCGAGCTCCCCGGGACGGACTCGAACCATCAACCTAGTGGTTAACAGCCACCCGCTCTGCCATTGAGCTACCGGGGAACAAAGAGATGCAATCTTTAACAGGGCGACCCTGTTTTGTCAATAGCGAGCGAGCGGATGGATTGAAAAGTAAGGCACAAATTCCAGGACGGAGCCGGTAAGGCCATTATGGGCCATCCTTTCGCGAACTCACGCGATTTCCTCAAGATCGAGATTGTCCTGGATTTTTATGCAGCCGATGACGCTTTGAGCCGTGGGGCATTGGGTCAGGTATGACGCAAAAGCCTCCCCGGCGCCTTCTTTTTGATCCGCCTTGAGCTTGAGGTGGTATTTCACACGGATCGTCGTGATCTTGAGAATGCCGTTGACGTTTTCGACGTCTCCCTCCACATCGGCCTGGTAGAGGTCTTCGGTAGTGCGGATTTTTTTTCCGGCGAGCGACGCGGCCAGTGTTCCCATCATTCAGCCGGCGGTCGCGGCTACCATATGGTCGAGAGTGGCCGCGTGCTCCTTTTCCGGTTCGACTTTGTAAAATTTCTTTATACCGCCGTGGACGCCATAGTAAACCGGCTCACCGAAGCCTTCGATCATTGCTCTCCTGGTGGGGCCTCTTTCTCTGACGATCCTGACACGAGACGTGTGGACTACCTCTCCCATAAGATTCCTCCTTTTAAAGCGGGTTGAGGGATTCTGGAATTAAGGGAATGCTAAAGCTTAAAGCCAACAACATTATCCGTGGGGTGAGCCCTTCAGCACGCCCGCAACCTGGCACATCCCCCACAAATATAAAGCGGATTCAGGGATTTGGGAATTCGGGAATTAAAAACAATCCCTGCAAGTTTTCAGTTGTTGTTTTTAGCTTTGAGTTAACCCAAAACTCGAAACTCTTTTATTTCCTCAATTCCTTCATGGGGAAGAGTTTGCCGGGACAGTCGGTTTTCGCCCCATGGACTTCGCAGTGCCCCAGGACCTTTGCCGCTGGTATATGGTAATAGGGGCGAAGGACAGAAAGAAGAAAAAGCAGTGATTTCCACTGGTTTTTGGTAGGTTTCTCACAATCGAAGTTTCCGACGAGGGCGATTCCAATCGCTTTTTCGTTCATATCACCGGCTTTGCAATGAGCGCCGACTTGTTGCCGGATCCATCGGGGAGACATCTCGATTTGGCCGTCTCCTTTTCCCAGGGTCCCGTTGTCGATCAAAAAATGGTACCCCAGACCCTTGGAAAAGCCGCGCTCCGTGTGGGATATGTAGATGGTTTTTGCGTTTCCCTTTCCGGTGGCTGTATGGTGCACCACGATATACTTCCAGCGCTGGTTTGTGTAGAGATTTATAACGTGGCGTATCATTGTAGCGTTCGGGATGGACAGTGTTCGCCCCACATCCAAACGATCCCGGGGAGTGAGCCTGTTTGCCGAATAGATCGACTCGGGCGATACGCCGTACAACCGGGAGATTTGCCAGATCGTTTCCATGGGGCCGATCTCATGATAAATGGTACGGGGGGCGCCAAGGTAGCCTACGCTCTTTTTCGACCACTTCGGCAGGTGCGGGTGGAGAAGCGGTGGATGGAGCATTTACGGCAGGAGGGGGATTTGCCGGGCGGGCAGGGGCTACAACCGCCGGCTGGCAGCCCGATAATATGAGGGTGATGAGCACCGAGCACTGAGAAATGAGCAGAAGTAAAAGGGCGAAGGGTGAAAGGGTAAAAAATTTTTTCCGGTTACTGCTCACTATTGAATGTCCGCTGCTCAAAATTTTTCGTATTCACCACCCGCTAATCGCTATTCACTATTCATCGGTTCGACAGGGCTTCAGATATCTTAGCCCCTTTTTGACCTCCATCAAAGAAAGAATTGCCGCAGCCTGATCGGTGGTTCATCGTGGAGATTATACCCATTACCAGCTTATCGTCCAGATTTTCCATCAACTTCGCTGCTTCTTTCGGCTTCATCGTTCCGTAAATTTTGGCAAGGCCCCGGACCTTGTTATTCTGAACTTCCTGTTTCACATTTTGAGTGGATTGAATCTGCTTTTGAAGAACCAGCAGATCCTTGACCTTCTGCTCGACTTCCTTTTCCAGCCTGCTCAGACGCTCTTCTTTCTCTTTGAGCTGTTCCTCTTTTGTGCGGATCTCCATCTCTTTTTGCTGCAAAGCACTCAGGGAATCGGCTGCCGAAGATCCGGACTTGGTATTTGCCTTATTTGCCGCCAACTCGACAGGCGCCTCCGCCTGGGCTTCAGCTTTGGGCTTTTCTTCCTTGGCTATTGCTTCAGGGACTCCGTCGGCCGTCTCCGCTCCGGCATGGAACGTACCGATAATGGTCACGGCCAGCTTTACGACAAGTATGGTTATAAGAGCGCAAAGCACAAATGAAAGTAACCTGGAACCAGTTCTTCCCGTTTTCATGACTATTCTTGTCTCCCCGTTCGGTTCCGATAGGCCTTCAAAACGGCTACATCGTCCAGCTTCCTCTGTTCCTTGCGGGACTGAATCAACCTGTAGAGTTCCTTGTCCCTTGTTTCGATACTTTCCAGTGTCTTGACCGACTTATCGCATTCGATCATTGCCTGTTTG
Source organism: uncultured delta proteobacterium (assembly GCA_963725365.1). Classification (GTDB taxonomy): domain Bacteria; phylum Desulfobacterota; class Syntrophobacteria; order Syntrophobacterales; family Syntrophobacteraceae; genus SbD1. The sequence continues at coordinate 8,235 of CAVRZU010000108.1, forward strand.
CGTTTTTCGACCTCCCGCGAAGCTTTTTCCAGCTTTCTGTTTGATAAAAGCAATTCGCGTTCCAAAGAACTGAAGTGGTTCTTGAAAGTTAGATACCTGGCTACCCCTATTCCATTTTCCTGCTCTCGTTCGAACTGCTCGGACTCCCGCTTGATAAGTTCATCGAGCCGCTCTATATCGGATTGTATTCGCATTCTGGCGGACTCCGCGACCCCGAGCTCCGCCTTCGCTTCGCGAAGCTTGAATTCGCGGTGAGTCTTGAGAGCTTTGAGACGAAATTTGAACATAGTGAATATTCTGCATCTTTAAATGTTCACTGCAAAAGCTCCTCAATCGCAGCCATGGATTCTTCCACTGAACAGCACTCGATGACCTGTTGCATGAGAAACTCGTTTGCTTTGTCAATCATTTCGATCGCATAATCGGTTTCTTTATGAGAGCCGCGAACATAGGCTCCTATGCGGATCATGTCTTCGCTGTCCTTATAGTCGGCAAGAATGCGAACAAAGCGGGAAACCAGTTCCTTGTGCCTGTCGGAAAGGAGCCGGTCCGTCAAACGGCTGACGCTTCTCAGCACATCGATGGCGGGGAAATGCCTTCTCTGGGCAAGCCCCCTGTCCAGGACGATATGACCGTCCAGAATGGCGCGCAGGGTGTCGGCCACAGGGTCCTCCATGTCGTCGCCTTCAACCAGCACGGTGTAGATACCGGTTATCGATGCCGATTCGAACTTGCCGGATCTTTCGAAAATCCTCGGAAGCATGCTGAATACGCTCGGAGTATATCCCTTTGTGGTCGGAGGCTCACCTGCCGCCAGTCCTATCTCGCGGGCAGCCATGGCGAGCCGGGTGGCCGAATCCATCATGAAGAGAACGTCTTTGCCAAGGTCGCGGAAGTATTCCGATATGGCGCAGGCAAGATAGGCCCCTCGTAAGCGAACTGTCGCGGGCTGATCGGAAGTGGCCACTATCACTACCGAGCGCTTGACCCCTTCGGGGCCGAGGTCGTTTTCAAGAAATTCGTTGACTTCTCTGCCTCGCTCACCAATGAGGGCTATTACATTCACATCGGCGCTCGTGTATCTGGCCATCATTCCCAGCAGGGTGCTCTTTCCGACCCCTGAGCCCGGAAAAATGCCCATCCTCTGCCCTTTGCCTATCGGCAGAAGCGAGTTTATGCACCGCACTCCAAGATCGAGTTGCTGTTCGATCACGGGGCGATCCAGCGGATTGGAAACTTTCCCGGCAAGTGGATAACGAATACGGGATGAAATTGGCGCGCCGTTGTCAAGCGGCTGTCCGAGACCATCGAGCACTCGGCCCAGCATAGCCTCCGAAACCATTACATCGCTTGCGGCCTTTTGCACCTGCACCAGGCTTCCGGGACGGACGCCGTTTAGATGAGTAAGGGGATAAGTTTGGTCCTCCCGGTTCCGAAGCCGATCACTTCGGCCAGGACCTCTTGAGGCGATTGCGCGTGGATAATTCTGCAGATATCTCCTGTCGCCGCGCTGATCCCTTCGGCCTCCAGCAGGTTTCCGGCAAGCTGAACGATCTTTCCGTACCTGTTTGCCAGCTCACTGGCGCTGAAGTCGGAAAATTCGAAGTCTTTAAGGTTCAGGTAATCACCGGACAGGTCACAAGACTCAGAGGGCGGAGCACAAATTTCCGTCTCCCCCGCTACCACGCTGGTCACCTGTTTTTGGTCTTCCGTCATTTTTCCTCCGCGCTGCGCTCTTCGTCCATCATCTTCTTTTCCACGTTTTCAAACAGGACGGCAATCGAAGCGTCGAATTGTTGAATCGCGCTTTCGATCCGGCAATCTCCGCGCTCCAGGCCCTTATCGGCTTTCAGTAACAAGACGCAACTGAGTCAAGCGTACGCGACATAGACATA
>CAVRZU010000109.1:0-16040 GCA_963725365.1 uncultured delta proteobacterium
TCCCCATCTGGTGTAAAGGCACCCCGAAACGCTCCTGTAGAAATTTACCGGCCGAGTTGAAATCTGCAAGGGTTGAGCCGAACTCAAAGGTTGCAGAAGCCCCACCCATGCGCCGTATGTCTTCTATGGGCGTTCCGCCGCTGGGGATTTTTTCACAGTCGCTGAGGGCCGGTCCGTCCAGGGTCATGGAAAAGTCGGGCAGAATGACCGAGGGGTACCAGAAATCATCAATGATTTCCTTTAGGTGGCGCAAGTCCTCCGGAGAGAGAAAACCGGGCAGAAGATTCAGTATGTGTGCGGAGTCTTCGTTGCTCGAAACCTGTTCGACTACAGCCCTTACGGCCGCATGGAAACCTTCCATGTGCGTTCCCGAATAGCTCGGAGTCGATACGGTCACCAGCGCAGGCAGATCGTGCAAACCACTTTCGCCCATCTCCTTTTTGAATTCCTTCACGATCATCGGCACGTCATCGCCTATGGTTTCCGTCAGGCAGGTTGTCGCAACGCCGATAAGCCTGGCCCCGTACTTGGTCATGATGTTTCGCAGTCCCTGTTTGAGATTGGGACCTCCGCCGTAGACCGCGTGTTTTTCCCCCAAAGACGAGGATGCGATGTCCATTGGCTCTCTAAAATGACTTATTATGTAGCGGCGCATGTAGGTGGCGCAGCCCTGCGATCCATGAAGCATCGGTACGGCGCCTTCGATTCCTTTGAAGGCCAGGCAGGCCCCAAGAGGCTTGCACAGCTTACACGCATTGGTAGTGGATACATAATTTGAGCGTTCCATTTCAGGCCTTCTCTTTCCTGCGGGGCACAAAGCGCCAGACCGGACTCATGACCGAAGAATGAACTTCCCTGGCAAAGTTGAGCATCCCTACAAATCCCTCCAAAGGCTGCTTTCGTTCGTGGTTATGGTCGCAAAAACCCACACCCAGTTTGTAGGCTATTGGCCTCTCCTTGACGCCCCCCACAAAAATGTCGCAATCCTTTTCCTTGAGAAAGCTGGAAAGTTCGAGCGGATTGGAATCATCGACTATGATAGTCCCTTCGTCGGTGATCTCGTGGAGGTCCCTGTAATCTTCCTCTGTGCCGGTTTGAGATCCAACCATGACAACCTTCATTCCGAGCAGCCGAAAGGCCTTGACCAGCGAAAAGGCCTTGAAGGCGCCCCCGACGTAAATAGCGGCTTTCTTCCCGCACAGGTCTTTTCTGTATTTCTGAAGCTCCGGATAGAGTACCGAGAGTTCTTCTCTGACCAGTTCCCGCGTACGCTCGACTATCTCCGGGTCTTTGTCCTTGAAAAATCCGGCAACTTCATAGAGTGCCTGGGCCATGTCTTCGACCCCGAAGTAGGAAACCCGCAGAAACGGGACCTCGAAGGACTCCTTCATCATTTTGGCAAGTTCGATAGTCGAGCCGGAGCACTGGACCAGGTTAAGCGCGGCCCCATGCGCACGTTTGATGTCTTCCACCCGTCCGTCCCCGGTTATGTTGGCAACCGTCTGGACGCCCATTTTTTTGAAGTAATCCCGGATGATCCAAAGCTCGCCGGCCAGGTTGAAATCCCCGAGAATATTGACGCTCAGATCGGAGATGCCCGAAGTATCTCCCGTTCCAACCAGCCGGAACATGGCCTTGCAGGCGGCGCTGTACCCTTCGCGCTTGTTCCCCTTGATTCCTTCCGATTGAACCGGAAGGACCGGGATTTTCTTCTCGGCGGCGACTCGCCTGCAAACCGCCTCCAGGTCGTCTCCTATAATTCCAACTATGCAGGTGGAATAGACGAAAGCCGCCTTGGGATTATGGCGATCTATAAGTTCTATTAGCGCCCGGTAAAGCTTTTCCTCGGCCCCGAAGATTATGTCCCTTTCCTGCAGGTCGGTTGAGAAGCTTAGCCTGTGCAGGGCAGGGCCTGACGACAGAGCGCCGCGGATATCCCACGTATATGCCGCGCAACCTATGGGACCATGCACAAGGTGCAGGGCATCCGCGATCGGGTAGAGCACGACTCTTGAACCGCAGAAAACACAAGCCCGCTGACTAACAGCTCCGGCAAGGCTGTCCCGGTTGCAGTCCATCTCAAATGCCCCATCCCCTTTTCTGTGGATCTGGTTTTCGCGTTCCTTGAAAATTACCGACCCTTGAGCGCTCATCGTAGATCCCTTCTCTAGCTTTTTCCGGCCTCTGAAGACTGACGACCAAATACTGTTTTAAAAAAGGTACTCTTCAGCAGTTTTGCCCTCTTCCAGCGCGTCGAGTATTTCGTCTATGACGTTCTCGCCCGTGACGTTCCGGTACCAGTAACCCTGCGGGTAAACGACCAGGATGGGCCCTTCCTCGCAAAGCTTGAGGCATCCGGTGCTCGAGACGATGGCGTTCATGCCTCGGTCCGCAATTTCCTCTTCGAGGTAGGTTATGAGCTGCATGGACTCTTTTTTGATGCATTTTCCCTTGGCTTCAAGGCCTCGGAAGCTGGCGCAAACGAGTATGTGATGATCCGGTTTTTGCATTTTCGTAATCCCCTTAAAAGATTCGTAGAGTTTCTGATCTAAAATCCACAATCTAAAATTACATAACCAGTTCAAAGGATTCCTCGGGGGAATCCCTGTCCTGGCGGTCGAGGAGAGTATCGAGTATCTTTTCCAGCAGTCGCATCCCGCCCCTGTAGCCGACTGTGGGAAAATAGCTGTGCCCGACGCGGTCGAGGATAGGGAAGCCGAACCTGATAAAGGGTATGTCCTCGTCTCTCGAGATATACTTGACATAGGTGTTCCCCATCATGAGGTCTACGGGATCGTTTTTTATCCACTGGTGGAAAAGAAACATGTCGCCCCCCGCCCTTACGTTTACCGGGTGAGGTATTTCCCGGGTGAGTTCCTGAATTTTGGACTCGAATTTTTTCCCCGTGGTGCCGGTAACAATGTGGATGGGCCACATGTCAATCGATACGAGAAACTCGGTAAGTGCGACGAGTTGGTCGGGGTCTCCGACAAGCGCCACCTTCTTTTGATAAAAATACTGGTGCATGTCGGTGATGATATCGAGCAGCTGTCCACGGTCGAGGTTGATCGAATCGGGAACGCTGACCCCTGCAATTGTTCTCAGCGTATCGATGAACCTGTCCGTCGCCTTGAGACCAATGGGAAGATCGAGCAGTTCGCAATGAACGTTGCATTTGACATCCAGGGCGCGTGCGGCAGGCCACGAGGCGGTCTGGCCGAGTGCAACGGTAGCCTTGCTCTCACCTATGGTCTTGAGTGCCCCGACGGTTACGCCGCCCTTGGGATACATTTCAAATTTTCCGGTTTGCGGCCGGTTCAAAACATTGGAAGTATCGGGGAACATGACCGTCTTGATTCCCAGTTCTCCTGCAATCCTTCTGATCTCTTCCATGTCGGAGGGTTCCACGTATCCTGGAATAATATTGATCTGCTCCGAGCGTTTGCCGTTAGACTCGGCAAAATAGGTAACCATGGCTTTGGTCATGTTGGCGAAGCCGGTTACGTGTGTGCCCACATAGCTCGGCGTATTGGCGTGTATGATGAACTTGCCTTTCGGTATCTTACCCTCGGCCTCGGCTTTTCGCGCTATCTGGGGGATATCGTCTCCGATAGTCTCCGACAGGCATGTGGTGTGTACGGCTATGACTTCGGGGTCATAGACCGAAAAAATGGTGTCTATCGCCTGGATGAGGTTTGCCTGTCCGCCGAATACGGATGCCCCTTCCGTAAAGGAACTGGTGCCGGCCATGACAGGCTCCTTGTAGTGCCGGGTAAGGGCGCTGCGGTGGTATGCACAGCAACCCTGGGAGCCGTGGCTGTGGGGCAGGCATCCGTGAATGCCAAGGGAGGCGTACATCGCCCCGATCGGCTGGCACGTTTTGGCCGGATTGATCGTGAGGGCGTTTCTTTCCATGACTTCTTTTGGTGTATGTCGAAGCAGCATGAGATTATTCTCCACTTTCGTCATTCCGGCGCAGCTTGTCCCGGAAGTGGTTTAATCCGGGTGTCCGGAATACTGGTGTTGATCACTCGCACGCATAAGTTGCGGCAAGTTCGGGATTTGTCTGCCAGGGCGCCTTGAGGAAAGACCATATTTTGCAGTTAACCATGCGGTCGATCTCCCTGTAGAAATTTACCGCGCCTTTGAATCCTGCATATGGGCCACCGGAATCGTAGCTGTGAAGCTGTTTCATCGGGATGCCCTTTTTCTGGACGGCGTACTTTTCCTTGATTCCGGCACAGAAGATATCCGGTTTATAAATCTCGAGCATTCTTTCGGTTTCATACTGGCTGATGTCGTCTATGACGAGGGTCCCATCACTCATATCGGGCATCATTCCTTCATAGTCTTTGAAGGAAAAACCTTTCGCGGCAAGCTCTTCGATTTGCTCGGCGCTCTTCCTGGGCCGGTATCTGTCCGGGTCCGGATCAATGTGCAGTTCCTCGATGTTTCGGCTGTCCGCGTCTACCTTTATGTCCTGCAGCACCCTGCGGCCTTCGTAGTCATCTCTGTGGGCGAATTCATAGCCGGCGGAAATAGTCTTCATGCCCATCTCCGCAAAAAGGTCCTGGTAATGGTGAGCCCGGGAGCCTCCGACAAAGAGCATGGCGAGCTTTCCTTCGCAACGCTGCCTGACCTCGGCCTGCACTTTTTCCACTTCCACCATCTCCTCTGCTATCACCTTCTCCACCGTGGCGATAAGCTCAGGGTCGTCGAAGTATTTGGCTATCTTTCGCAGAGACTTTGCCGCAGACCCCGCCCCGGTGAAGTTGACCTTTATCCAGGGAATTCCGAATTTTTTCTCCATCATCTCCGCCACGTAATTGATGGATCTGTGGCACATGATGGTGTTGAGGTCCGCCGTGTGGGCGTTTGCGAACTGGTCATAGGTGGAGTTGCCGCTGAATGTGGACACCGTGGTGATTCCGCATTTTTCCAGCACGCGGTCGATCTCGAAGCCGTCGCCGCCTATGTTGTATTCTCCGAGCAGATTTATTTTGTACTTGCCTTCCTTCTGCGTGTCATCGAGTCCGACAACGTGCTTGAATATGCCGTTGTTGGCTATGTGGTGGCCCGCCGACTGGCTCACTCCCTTATAGCCCTCGCAACTGAATCCGAAGACATTGATGCCGAGCTTTTCTTTCATCTCCTTTGCCACGCTGTGTACGTCGTCGCCGATCAGTCCCACCGGACAGGTGGAAAAAACGCTGATCGCCTTTGGCCTGAAGATGTCGTATGCTTCCTGGATCGCGGCCCTGAGCTTCTTTTCGCCTCCGAATACTATGTCCTCGTCCTGGAGGTCCGTCGAAAAGCAATACGGCATGAAATTCGGGTCTTCCAACGTAGGGGGCCTGGTCTGATTTCTCCTGGTGAGCCAACTGTAGAACCCGCATCCTATGGGTCCGTGAGTCAGGTTTACGAAATCCCTGGTAGGTCCCAGCACCACTCCCTTGCAGCCTGCATAACTGCATCCGCGCTGGGTTATTATGCCGGGAATGGCCCGGGAGTTGGCCCCTATTTCCGGCGCCGCACAATCATCGCCCACCTTGTTTATGATGATCTGCTTCGCTCGTTTGCGGGCCACTTTGGTCGGGTACTTTGACAGCAGTTCCTTTTTTACGGCGTTCGGATCGATTGACTCAATTTCGGGCGCCGCGCTTCTATCGTCTATTGCAGCCATCGTTTTCTCCATTTAAATCTCATCGAGAACGGCCGTGCCGCACTCTCCGGTCCTGACACTTACGGAATCCATAACGGGGGTTACGAAGATCTTGCCGTCCCCCGATTTCCCTGTGCGGTTGACCTTTATTATTGTCTTTACCGCTGCATCGACCAGGTTGTCGGGCAAGACGACGAATATGAGTCGTTTCGGGATCAAGCGCTGAGAGTGTCCGAGCTGGGCTATCGCTTCTTCGTAGCCTTTCTCGGCCCCTTCCAGCAGTGAGTGATCTACCAGGCCCTTTCCCCTCCCCAGAGCGTCCCGGGCGGTCATCGATGAGATTCCTGCGTCGGAGAGGGCCTTTTTCGTCTTGTTCATCATGTTCAAGCGGACTATGGCCATGACTTCTTTCATATCTTTACCTCTTCAACCTCGCCTGAAGACATTTCCCTGATTCCGGAACTGATTGTGTAAACCTCTTCCACCGGGGAGACGAATATCTTCCCGTCCCCATAGGCGCCTTTGACGCCGGTGCGAGCGGCCTCGATAACGGTTTTGATCACGTAGTCCTTATCCTGGTCCTGCACCACGGTGAGCAGAAGCTCTTTTGGGATTTCGTCGTAGGTGATCTCGCCGATTTTTATCCCGCGTTGTTTGCCTCGGCCAACGACCGACAATTTTGTCACTGCCGGAAATCCTGCTTCCATGAGCGCGGCAAGGACGTTGTCCACCTTGTCCGGCCTCACTATTGATTTGATCATTATCATGATGAATTTCTCCTATCCCGAAATTGGGCAATTTGATTTATTCTTCACTCTTCATCCTGCCAGCCCGTGTTTGATGAGAAGCTTTTCGAGCACATCGGTTCCCATCGGTTTGGGAATCACGAGCATTTCGTTTCCCTCGATCTTTTTGGCCAGGGTCCTGTATTCCTCGGCCTGGGAATGTGCAGGATCGAATTCGATCACCGTCTTGCGGTTGATTTCAGCCCTCTGGACCATGTTGTCCCTCGGAACGAAATGGATCATTTGAGTCCCGAGCATCTCGGCGAACGCTACGATCATGTCCGCCTCGAAATCAACTTTTCTGCTGTTGCAAATCAGGCCGCCAAGCCTGACGCCTCCAGCTTCGGCGAATTTCACGATGCCCTTGCAGATGTTGTTCGCCGCGTACATGGCCATCATTTCGCCCGAAACCACTATGTAGATCTCCTTGGCCTTTCCCTCTCGAATGGGCATTGCGAATCCGCCGCACACAACGTCGCCCAAAACATCGTAGAACACATAGTCCAGAGCGTAACTGTCGGCGTATGCGCCGAGCTGTTCGAGCAGGTTGATAGATGTGATGATCCCCCGGCCCGCACAGCCCACCCCCGGCTCCGGGCCTCCGGATTCAACGCAGATTGAATTGCTGAAGCCGATTTTCCTGATGTCGTCGAGTTCTACGTCTTCGCCCTCCAGTCTGAGGGTGTCGAGCACCGTCTTCTGATTTAGTCCGCCCAGCAGCAACCTGGTGGAATCAGCCTTGGGATCGCAGCCCACAACCATGACCTTCCTGCCCATTTCCGCCAGGCCCGCTACAGTATTCTGCGTGGTGGTGGACTTGCCGATGCCGCCTTTGCCGTAAATGGCAATTTTTCTCATTTGGAACCTCCTGTCGAATTTAGTTGGTTGCCTGTCTATAGAGCAGGAGGTGTGCCAAATGGGATTTAGTTGGGATAACATATTGTTATTGTTGGCAATAAATGGTACTGCGTCAGGCTTGCCCAAACAATTGCGGCCAAGAAATACCAGACAAAAGAGTAAGGTGAACTCACAAAAATGTGAGAAATGCCGGAGGCAGTCGTCAGTCGCCAGTGGTCAGTGGCTGGAAAAAGTTTTTATCCGACCACTGGCGACTGGCCGCTGTTTCAATCCGGCCACTGGCCACTGGCGACTGAAGTTATTATCTTCGGCTAGCGGTGGATGGGGGTGAACACCTCATTCAAACGACATCAAAGGAACAACATTATGGAGATCAGTGACATCAAAAAGGCACTGGCAGGTTTATGTATCGCCGGTTTGGTATCCGGCGCCGGACTCGCCTTTGGCCAATCCGGCGGCCCCGGCCAGAGGATAGTGATTAGCGGCTGAGGCGGGGGCGGAAGCGGGTGAAGTGGGACCCCGCACGGCGCCGGTGGCGTCGATAAAGGTGAGAAAAGCGACTCCAAAGAAGACCCGCGCCTGAAGCCGACGAAGAACGATGGCGTCCAGAAAGACGCGGGCAGCTCCAAAGAAGACCAGACGAAGAGCAACGGCGCCCAACAAGGTGCGGGCAGCCACGAAGATGAGGAGAAGAGCCGGTAACCCCGGTAATGGAGATCACGAGTCATCTTTAACAATCATTTCACCCCCTCCGCCGTTTCATTAGTTTTCATTTTCCCGTGGTAGCGCCGCCTTCCACGGCAGAGTTGTTAGAAGGCCATATCGCGAAGTGAACGAAAATAAAAGTGAGATAACAGAGAGGATTTTCAGTGGCTGCCGATCGCAAATTGGCGCTGAGGCGTGGGAAAATCTGCTCGAAATGTTTGTCTCCATGCGAGAGCCGGAAGAATTTCCCGATATTTTGGAGCGCGAGGCGGCCGGCCTCGGATTGCCCGAATACCTGCCGGAGCTTGCCCGCCTTGAATTGGCCGTAAATGAAGCAGGCTCTTCGATCGTGGCAAGCGATACAACCGTGAGCCGGCTTACCATAAATCCTTCCCTTTGGCTGCGCCGGTTTTCCTGGAAGCATTTGCCGGGTCTGCTCAGCTCAATGGATTGTGATCCTGCCCCCTGTCCGGAGAAAGGCGGGGAATTTGTGCTCTTGTGGAGGCATCCGGTAAGTGGCGAACTAAATGTTTGCTCTGCGCTCGATGAGGACCTTCTGGTCCTTAAAATCGTGGCTGAAGGGATCGCGCCCCGGCAAGCGGCTGCGGAAGGAAACGTCCCTATCCATGTAATGGATGCCGCGATTGAGCGGGGAATCAGAAAAGGATTGCTCCTCGGTCCGGCAAGCCGAATTTGCCGTGAGCGCTCTGTTTTTTCCACCGAGGTGGAAATAGATGCGGCAGATCTTTCCGTTTCAGCTTTCACCCTCCAGTGGCATATCACTCATGCGTGCGACCTTCATTGCAGGCATTGCTACGACAGGAGCCATAAAGAGCCCATTGATCTGATCCAGTCAGTGGCCCTTCTGGATGATTTCGATGGATTTTGCCGGGAACGTCATGTAAGGGGGCAGATATCCTTTACCGGCGGGAACCCCTTTCTTCATCCCGACTTTCTCGCAATCTACCGTGCCGCAGCCGAACGGGGCTTCAGCATTGCAGTCCTGGGTAATCCAGTACCGGCTGGGTGGCTTGAAAAATTGACCGCAATCCAGCCCCCCGTCTTTTTTCAGGTTAGCCTGGAGGGATTGCCCGAGCACAATGACTGGGTTCGAGGGCCCGGACATTTCGCAAGATCGCTTGGATTTCTCGACCTGCTTGCAGAGTTTGACATCTATTCCATAGTGATGCTTACACTGACAGGGCATAATATCGGCCAGGTGCTTCCGCTGGCTGAAATCGTCAAGGGCAGGGCGGACCTTTTCACTTTCAACCGGCTCTCGCTGGTGGGAGAAGGCGCGCTGCTGGCGCTTCCCTCCAAGAATGAATACCAAGCCTTCCTCTACGCCTGGGCAGAGGCCGCTTCCCATAATACCGCGCTTGGCCTCAAGGACAATTTGATCAACATTGTGCGGTACAGGAAGGGTTTGCAGCTCTTCGGAGGCTGTTCGGGATACGGATGCGGGGCTGCGTTTAATTTTATAACAGTCCTTCCTGACGGCGAAGCCCACGCATGCCGCAAGTTTCCCTCCCCGATCGGCAACGTAGTGCGCGAAAGCATCGCGGAAGTTTACGGCTCGGATGCAGCCAAGTCTTATCGCGCCGGGTGCAAGGAATGCCGATCATGTGCGATAAGACATGCATGCGGAGGATGCCTTGCCGTAGCTTACAGTCTTGGGCTCAATCCTTTGATAGAGAAGGACCCTTACTGCTTCTACTGATTTACAACGTGTATTGACCTTGCCCCTACCCGGGATTGGCAGTCGTATGAGTCTGCGATTCGGAAGAACCTGCTTTGCCGGAGGGATTGCCGTTGTCGTTGTATCCCCATGGGATGTTGACGCATCCAGTCAGCAGTGTAACAAAAAGGACAAAAAATACAGCCCTGAGCAATGCTCGCATTGACACCCTCCCTTTGCCTCTTGCGGCTACGAAATCGGGCGATTAGCGGGAAATCCCGTTTCCGGCGCCCTGGTCAAATATTTTTCTTTATCGGTGATTTTCGAAACGGTTTCTATATACAGCCAATATCTTCCGATGTCACATGAAAATGTTTCGTGAGTGGACGTAGGGGGCGGCTCAGTATGAACCGCAGCTTCCCCACGTCCCATACAAACAAAAGCCTTTTTTTACCCGTTACCCAAATTAATTGGGGCTTACGGATTTTGGAAATTTAATCTTACCCTCCGGATCGTTGGAGGGTACGTAACGGCGAGTTGAAAGCCGTTCGTCCCTGTCGATACACTTTGCCAACTCATCATCCCTTGCAAAATTTGGATCTTTAAGATCATTCATTTGGCAAAGGTGCCTGTGTCCAGCCTTATCTTTGGCCCAAATCAGGGTGTCAGGTTTCATTGTGTCTCTCTCCTTTCATCAAAATCGCGGTTAGTAACTATTTTGATAATCATCGGGCGGCGGGTTGGACAGATGAGGGGGGAATTGAGGGATTGAGGAACAGCTCACCGCAGAGGCGCAGAGGACGCGGAGAAAAGCATTTAAACAGATAGTAAGAACATACCGGATATATGAAAACGAAGGCAAAGGCTGAAGTCATTTTGCCGCCCAGAACGCAGAGAGAGCGGAGATTTCACAGCATTGCAAGAAACTGCAAGTTTCTTGCAATGCTGTAATAATACTCGACTCTTTTCTCCGCGTACTCTGCGGTGAGACAGCAGTTGTTGCTTTGTCTTTTTGGGTTCGAACGTTTAATGCGGAACCCGAACAGAGTGAGGGCTCGCCCCTCGTGCAAACCACCGGATTTTAGGGGCTGTCGATCGGTGAATCGCTTTTGGTCTTATCAAACCGGTTTAAGGGGCCGGTCTGTGCCTCTTTCAAGGATCACTTCGTCAACCAGTCCGTATTCCTTGGCCTGGGCCCCGGACATATAGAAATCCCTGTCGGTATCACGGTTGATCTGATCGAGGTCTCTTCCAGTGTGGTTCACCAGTATCTGGTTGAGGTCTTCACGTAGTCTCAGAATTTCCCTGGCCTGGATTTCGACGTCGGTCGCCTGCCCCTGGAAGCCGCCCATCGGCTGGTGCAGCATTATCCGGGCATGGGGCAGAGCGAATCTTTTCCCATTTTGGCCGGCTGCCAGGAGGATCGCCGCCATGCTGGCTGCCTGACCCATGCACAGGGTTTCAACCTTTGGTTTTATGTATTGCATCGTATCGTATATCGCCAAGCCGGCTGTCACCAGGCCGCCCGGAGAGTTGATGTAGAAATGGATGTCTTTGTCGGGGTCTTCGGATTCGAGGAAAAGCATCTGGGCGATAATGACATTTGCAATCTCGTCGCTAACGGCGGTCCCGAGGAAAACGATCCGATCCCTGAGCAATCTTGAGTAAATATCCCATGCTCGCTCCCCGCGGCTGCTCTGTTCTATTACAATTGGAATCAATCCCACTGAGATACCCTCCTGTGCTGCCCGGTATGGGGGCAATTATCAGATCTGCTCCTGTCCTTCGGCCCCGGATTCGGCTTCAGGCTCGATTGCCTCTTCAGGTGTGTCCACGAAGACAGCTTCGTTTTCTATGAACTTGAGCACCTTTTCGTTAATCTTTCTTTCCTTTTCCTGCTCAACGATTGCACTCTCCCCATATTCCATCTTGACTTTCTCCAAGTCTATCCGGAAGGCCGCGGCGATGTCACGTGAAAACCTGTTCCTCTTCCTCCGCATCGAGGCGTTATCGCTTCGGCTTCGGCTATCTTTTCGAGCACCAGCCTTGTTCGGATGTTCTTTTCCGCCTGGAGCATCGTGCCTGTCTTATATTCAGGTGCGTCGAAAGTAGCGGTGTCAAACTGGAGCCCCTGGCCCTCGAACTGGTGTTTGAGGTTCTCGAGCATTCTTTCGGCTTCCCGTTCGATCACTTTGGGCGAAAGCTCAAACTGAACCTGATCGAGAAGTTTTCCATGATCTGATTCGCGCAGGTCTGGGATGCCCTTTGGTTTTCCCGCTCGTGGAGTTTGCCCCGGATTTCGTCCCTCAAGGCTTCAAGGGTTTCAAACTGGCCGGAGCCGAGAGCATGGCAAATTCGTCATTGAGCTCAGGGACTTCCTTTTCCTTGAGCTCCTTTATCGTCAGATCGAAACGGACCCTTTTGCCGGCCAATTCCGGGGTCGGAGCGTCTTCAGGATAGTCCAGTTCAAAAGAGAAACTCTCCCCGGGCTCGTGTCCCAGCAGGTGTTCGTCGAAATCGGGGTGAAGGTCCTTTTGCCGACTTCGACCATAAAGTCTTTGGTCTTGCCCTTTTCGAATACCTTGCCCCTCGAGATCGGCGTGAAATCGACAATCGCCACGTCGCCTTCCCGAATCGGCCGGGCGTCTTCGACCGCGCGAAGTTGGGCATGGCTCTGGGCAAGCTTATCCAATTCGGCCTGCACCTGTTCTTCGGTGATTTCGACCGGGGGCTTGTAGACTTCCAAGCCTTTGTAGCCAGGCAACTCGAAAGGAGGGCAGATATCGACCAGCGCCGTATAAGTAAAAGAGCCGTCCTCTTCAAAATGGGACTCGCTCACGTCAGCCTGGGTGAGAGGTTCGAGGTCGATTCCTTGAGCGCATCCCCAAAGGTGTCCTGGATGAACTGGGAGAAACCTCGTGCTCGACGGCTTTGCCATAATAGGATTTGATTATGCTCCGAGGCACTTTCCCAGGGCGGAAACCTTTGATCTTGGAATTTTTTGCCAGGTCGCGATACTTTTTCTCAAATTCTTCGGCGACTCTGGACTCCGGAATTTCACTCGGATTTTCTTTTGACTCGGGCTGATGTCGGTTAAGGAAACGTTCATGTCCACTCTTCTTCTACCTTTCTGAAAATGAGTATCTCAGGGTCTGGCAAAGGCGCGCAATCCTGGTGCGAGAGGGGGGATTTGAACCCCCAAGGGTTGCCCCGCTGGATCCTAAGTCCAGTGCGTATGCCATTTTCGCCACTCTCGCATCGGGCCTGGTGCTAAGTTTGCGGACCTTGCCGCTTTTCCAAAATCGCCGGCTGTAACCATTTTATAATCATTGTGGAAGTGATGAAAATGGCGCCTTCGCACTGACGGCGGCGCTCTCCATACCTCCCGAAATCTCTTATCTTATAGCTTCACAGTTGATTTGTGAAGCCCAAAAGGTTCGGCTCGCCGTTCTTTTTCCCTGCCGCTGTTCGTAGCCGACATTTGAGGCAATAGTGGCTGTTTGCGGAAACGCAGTCGACTACTTATCCCACCCCAAACGATAGATACTCTGGTTGGCCTTACCCGATTTCCCCGCGCCTCTGTAACGCTGTTGACCCTTGGCTACCGGATGGGTAGTATGAATGAAAGCGAGGTGAAATATGCAGGATTATAGAGTTGAAGCAGAAGTCTCAAAAGACGGATCGGTTACTGTAAAAGGCATACCTTTCCAGGCCGGCGATAGAGTCGAGGTCATTATACGCGGCCATACCTGGCGGAAGAAGAAGTGCAACGTTATCCCCTGCGTGGAAAGCGCGTTCGATATGCTGATCCATTCGGCAGCGTTGCAGAAGACGAGTGGGAAGCTCTTAGATGATCATTCTTGATAGTCACATCTGGGTATGGTGGGTACATGGAGACTAACGGCTCTCCGGTTCGCAGACAAAGATAATTCAGGACCAACGAGGCGGGACGCACTCGGTATATGCGCGATAAGCCTTTGGGAAAAGCCAAGCTTGTCGAATACAATCGGCTGGAATTACCATGTGGGTTGCACGAGTGGTTCGATGCGGCCCTACGATATCCAGGTATCCGCTTGGTGGAACTTACGGCGGAAATTGCAATACAGTCCACACAATTACCCGGAACATTCCACCGGGACCCGGCCGATCAGATTATAGTGGCAACCGCAATGGTGTACGACTGTCAGCTTATCACTTCCGATCGCAAAATCCTGGAGTACATTCATGTCGATACAGTGAAATAGGCGAAGTTCCAGTCATTTAGATACAAGGGCGCACCGCAGCAACTCCTGTCTTAGAACTGGAAAAATGACCCGAAAAATGATGCCTTTTTACTTTTTACTTTCGCCCTCGTCCGAAACGAGACAACGGGTCCCGTCAGGTTCGCAAGAGACTCTGAAGCCAAAAAGCGTGGTCATTTGGGCGAAGCTCCTGCCAAGCAGCAGTTCCATGCTTTCAGGAGGAATGTTGAACCTCTCGCTTACGAACTGCCTGAAATGGTCCTCGTATGAGAGCAGCTCAAGCACTGCATTACCGTTTTCCCCATTGCTTCGGTTGATCTCTTCGAAAGCGGAGGACAGTGCTTCGAACCCGCACCTGCTTTCGTGCTCGCCCATTATCTTGAGCAGCAGGTTGACGCCTGAGAAAATGTGCTCTCTTAGCAAAAAAGGCATATCGACCGTTTCCCTGGCCGGGATGGGGTCCCAACAGGCCTGTGCCCGGCATTGCAGGGGCCGGTCATTGTAGATGGAGCAGACCGCGGCCCCATCCGCTGTTTGGGAAGTCAGGAAGGCGCACTCCCGCATACCTTCTTTTTCCCTGACCTTGATCTTGTCTTCGGTAAGGATGAAGGGCTTTCCTATCGAAAGGTGAGCGGGGAGGTTCCCCCCTTCCTGAGGGTTATGAGCTGATCCCACGGGATTTTGCCGGACTGAAGAAGTGGTATATCTTCCAGATGAAGGGTGGGGCTCCCCATCCGGCAGCACTCACCGCACTGAACGCAGGCGGGCAGAATCGTCCGGCAGGACTCCTCGGCGGCCAGCAGCAAACGCTTCCAGGCATCTAGCCTGAGGGAACTTTTCATAGCGTCCCAACCCGAGACTCTTGAAACACCGTGGTCTGCTCAATTTGACAACGCATCCGCCTTGAAGGGATAAGCGAGCTGGCTTCTTCCTCCAGCAGCGATTCGAGAAAGGCATACCAGTTTGCCCGAAACTGTTCGATATCCCATGCCGAAGGATGGTTTATGGAAAGGTCCGAAAGGCCCTGTGGCTCTTTTCCGTCTATTGAGTCGGTTTTGTTCTCCACGGTCTTCATCCTCACCTTTTTTGTGTTATTTGCCGGTTCGAAATATTAGCCGATCGGATTCAAACAGTGAAGAGTGAATATTATCATCACTCATCAGCTACCAACTGAAGCATATGAAAACCGGTTTTCGGGTCCTTTTTTCGAAATCCTTGGATTCCGCTGATTTCCAACAGTACCACTTCGCCGATCAGCCATACATCCAGCCCTTCCCGGGTACAGCCCACGGTTGCCCTGCCTTCCCTGCCGGTTGCGGCATGCATGTGCAGCTCGGGGTTATCGTTTTCATCAGGGAAAAGCGTTCCAACCGCTACGGCCTCCTGGATTCCGCCAAGCGTGAGAACTATAGGCACAATGTCTTCGCCCCGGTTTTCCTCCGGGCCTACTACCAGGCGGCTTGTTGCGTCCGCCCCGCCGACAAAAAATACCATTGCGCTCCGGACTGCGTGCTCGCGGGCAAAATCCACCACTGCATCCGGGATTCGGTCCCGGATTCGAGCTTGAGAGCAAAAACACGTCCGATAGCTCCCTGGCTATACTGCATATGCGCTGCTTCCTTCTATTGGATAGACGACGTATGACCTATGACGTATGACCTATAAGGGTATAACATGTCTTCGTTTTCTTCCAGGTTTTTTCGAGGCGGAAAAAATGGCGAGATGGTGATCAAAAAGAATAAAAAAATCCCGCAGATTAAAACCCGGGATTTTGAATTCTTCACATTTCAAGGCAGGATTACGAATGCTGGCAAAAGGCGCTCAATCGCGCCTGGATCATAGGCTGCTAGGGATTCTCAATCTTAAAACCCGGGTTCGATTCCCGGTAGCGCTACCAGAGATTTGACGCTAAAGCCCGCTCATTCAGCGGGCTTTGCTTTTGGCCGGGAATCGCTCTGCAGCTCACGGGCTGGAACTCGCGCAATCCATTGACCTGCCATAATTTAGCAACTCATGGGGTTTGAAGTCATTCTCCAGAGCTCTTCATTTGACACTCGAGTGCTCTCACGACTCGCTACAGGCATATTGCTCACAGATTCCAACTGTCGACT
>CAVRZU010000110.1:0-4828 GCA_963725365.1 uncultured delta proteobacterium
CTGTCGACAACCTCTTTCCCGAGGATAACATTTCAGACTCGCCGCGCGATCGGTGAGCAAGTGCGATTCTCAACCCTCTCTTCATCGAGGAACACATGAGGAAATTTCTATTCCCCCTGGCAGCGATGCTGCTCGTCGTTGTGGGCTATCCCTTTTCTTCTGCCCGCTGCTGACGGCTCGCTCGACGTCGGCGATCCCGCTCCCGCGCTGTCGGTCGGCAAATGGATCAAGGGCGAGCCGGTGGAGAAGTTTGAGAAGGGGAAAATCTATGTCGTCGAATTCTGGGCGACCTGGTGCGGGCCTTGCAAGGCCACCATCCCGCATCTGTCCAAGATGCAGGAACAGTACAAGGATGTCGTTTTTATCGGGCAAAACTGCTGGGAAGAAGAAGTGGCCGGCGTCCCGGGCTTCGTCAAGGAGATGGGCGATCATATGAACTATCGCGTGGCCCTCGATGACACCAGCCACGAAAAACGCGGGGCGATGGCCACCCACTGGATGGCCGCGGCCAAACAGAACGGCATTCCCACCGCCTTCCTCATCGACAAGGATTTGAAGATCGCGTGGATTGGCCACCCGATGGAGTTGGAAGAGGTGCTCAAAGGCGTGCTGGCGGGCACCTACGACGCCAAGAAAGTCGCTGCCGCCGACGCCGCCCGCGACAAGATCGGGCAGGAAATCTCCGCGGCGATTGCCAGCAAAGACTACGACAAGGCGATTGCCAGCGTCGATGAACTGGCCAAGGTCCAGCCGGAGATGGCCGATCGTCTGCTCGGCTTCAAATTCGGCTTGCTGATCGAGAAAAGGGACTATCCCAAGGCCTGGGTGGTTTGCAGTCAACTGGCCGATAAGTTCAGGTTACCCGGCGCTTAGAGAACAAGTCGGTGTGGCGCCGCCGAAGGCGCAGCGAACCTGGCCGGCGGTCCCACCGCCGGCAGGAATTCCCCTTAACCGGGTCATGGAGGATATTTTAATGAAATCGGCAGAGAATACTTTGGCAATGGCGGCATTTGCCGAGAGAAGACCGGTTCAGCCGGATGCAGGGGGCCATTTCGGGCCATTTGGCGGGCGCTATGTGGCCGAGACGCTCATGCCTGCGCTGATCGAACTCGAAAGCGCCTGGATATCAATATGTGCTGAGCCGGCCTTCCAGTCTGAACTGAAATTGCTCCTGAAAGACTACGCAGGAAGGCCCACCCCTCTTTTCAAGGCCGGGAGACTGAACGCCCGGGTGGGAGGGGCCTCTATCTATCTGAAGCGAGAGGACCTTGCCCATACCGGTGCTCATAAGATCAACAACACGCTGGGTCAGGGCCTGCTTGCCAAATGGATGGGCAAGACAAAAGTGATTGCCGAGACCGGGGCGGGACAGCACGGGGTTGCCACGGCAACGGCTGCGGCCCTGTTTGGCATGGAATGCAAGAAATTCGTCGGGATCGAGGATATCTCCAGGCAGGCCCCTAATGTGCAGCGTATGAAACTGCTGGGCGCTGAAATTGTGCCGGTGGACTCGGGGAGCGGCACCCTCAAAGACGCTATGAATGAGGCGATGCGGTACTGGGTTGGCTCTGTGCGTGACACCTTCTATATCATCGGTTCGGTTGCCGGCCCTCATCCGTATCCGGCAATGGTTCGGGATTTTCAACGGGTGATTGGCGATGAGACCAAGACGCAAATCATGGAAGCCGAAGGGAGGTCGCCGGACATGCTGGTGGCCTGTGTAGGCGGGGGAAGCAACGCGATGGGCCTTTTCTATCCTTTCCTCGACGAGCCGGTGGAAATGGTGGGAGTTGAGGCTGCGGGCCATGGAATCCATACCGGAAAGCATGCGGTGACGCTCGGGGCCGGATCGGTAGGGGTCCTTCACGGCTCCAAGTCTTACGTCTTGCAGGATGAAAACGGCCAAATCAGGGAGGCTCACTCGATATCCGCTGGTCTTGACTACCCGGGTGTTGGACCGGAGCATTCCTGGTTGAAGCAAACGGGCCGAGTTCGCTATGAAAGCGTTTTGGACGAAGACGCGCTTAACGCTTTCCATCTGCTGAGCTCGGTCGAGGGGATTATCCCTGCTCTGGAGAGCTCCCATGCCGTTGCCCGCGCCATTGTGGAAGCCGCCCGGCTGCCGAGGGAAAAGATCGTGATCGTTAATCTCTCCGGTCGCGGCGACAAGGACCTGGGAATCGTTTCCCGTTTTTAAACGGGCGGCGGGTAGGGGCGTGGTTTATCCCGGAGTTTATCCCCGTCCGTAGGCGCCGTAGGTGCAGGCCGCCCGCCTGCGGCGATTTTGCAAGCAGGCAACATGGCTGGCGGTCCCACCGCCTGAAAGAAAGGACAAGCTGTCATGAGCAGGATAGAAGAAACATTCAGCAGGCTACGCTCCAGGGGAGAAAAAGCGCTGGTGGGCTTCATCACCGCAGGGGACCCGGACCCGGGGCAATCATTGGAGATAGCGAAGCAAATGTGCAGTTCCGGGCTGGACCTTCTCGAATTGGGCGTGCCTTTTTCCGATCCGACCGCCGACGGCCCTGTAATTCAGCGCTCATCGGCGCGTGCTCTTGCCGCCGGGATGAACATGAAAAAGGTTATCGAAATGGTCCGGCGCATAAGAGAGTTCAGCCGGGTGCCCATAGTTCTTTTCAGCTACTATAATCCTATCCTTGCATACGGGGCCGAAGATTTTTACAGGGATGCGACCGCCGCCGGGGCCGATGGAACGCTGGTGGTGGATCTGCCGCCTGAAGAATCCGATGAACTGACCGGCGTCTGGGGAAACGGGCTCGATTTTATCCGGCTGGTCGCCCCGACTACCCCGCCCCTGCGCATGGCGCAGATAGCATCCAGGGCTTCAGGGTTTATTTATCTGGTGTCCTTGACCGGCATTACCGGCAGTGGCGGACTCAATCGTGATGAAATAGCTACTGTGGCGAACGAGCTTAGAAAAAGCTGCAATGGTCTGCCGATCTGCATCGGTTTCGGAATCTCCACCCCGGATGATGCTGCAAAGATTTGCGAATTTGCAGATGGAATAGTTGTGGGAAGCGCATTTGAGAGGCTGATCGAATCCAGCCCGGGGGATGGAAACGTAGCCGGCAGGGTAGGGGAGCTTGTCGCCAGGCTGAAGAAGGCCATAGCATAGAAGAGGTCTTTCAACATCTTTTTCACGCAACGCCGAGAAGACGCGAAAAAGATATATCTGATTGCGAGGAGCACAGGGGGTGGTACTCTTCTCAGCACTTCGGTGGGGTAAATTCTACTCGATAAATCTGATGACTGGAATGGCCCTGAGCGAAAGGCCCGGATCGGATGCAAGCTGATTTAGTTCCTCCCTGAATCGTCCGGCGGATTGGAGAAGGTGGGCCACATCGATCCCCATGCATTCTGGAGCGAAGTGGCTCAGTAGCTCCGTGCCGGAGGAGCGAGCCTCAGAGCCCCTTTCAGATTGGAGCGTTTCGCATGGTAGACGGCAACGCCTATCTGCAGAATGCCTTTGTAGAAGTCCCTTATTTTGCCCTGCTCATGCATCCAGATTTCTTCCAGCGTTTCATGACAGTCGTAGTAATCACCCCGGTTGAATTGCCCGATGCCTTCGAGCAACTTTGAAGGAGGTTTTTCCCGGCAATCGTTTTCCATATAAGGAATGCCTCAGTGTGCTACTCGCGTAAGGGCTTTTTGTGCTTGATAAAGGTCCCCTTGCGGTATTCGTCGAAGGCCACCCGCAGTTCATCCTGCGTGTTCATTACAATGGGGCCGTACCAGGCAACGGGTTCACCCAGTGGCCTGCCCGATACCAGCAGGAATCTGAGCGGTTCATCACCCGCTGTAATGGAGACATGGTCGCCATCCTCGTAGAGGACGAGGCTTTCATTATCGCATATGCACTGGCGGTCGATGTCGAAGTAGTTCTTGCCGACAACTTCATGCCCGAAGGAATCGAGGTCGTGGTCGAAATAGCCTTTTCCTTCGATCACATAGGCAAAAGCGCTATGACCTTTTTCGATTGCATGGGTGAAGCTCGAACTTCCGGGATGTGGACATCCAGGTATTCGGGATCGATCACGATGTCATGTACGGGCCCCTGGACTCCCCTCACCTTACCGCAGATGATTTTCACTTTTACACCGCCATCGAGCGAAACTTCGGGGATCTGCTCCCCTCTTACGTCACGATAGCGGGGCTCCATCATTTTCTGGTAAGCGGGAAGGTTGGCCCAGAGTTGGAAACCGCCCATACGGCCGGATCGATCGCCCTTGGGCATTTCCTGGTGGACAATGCCGCTGCCGGCTGTCATCCACTGCACGTCCCCCGGGATTGATATCGCCCCTGTTCCCCATGCTGTCGCCGTGTTCCACATCTCCCTCGATCACGTACGTGATGGTCTCTATGCCGCGATGCGGATGCCAGGGAAAGCCGGGGATATACTTCGCGGGGTCATCGGAGCGAAAATCATCGAGCATGAGAAAGGGGTCGAAGTCGGGCGCCTGGTAATAACCGAAGGCCCTCTTAAGATGGACGCCGGCCCCCTCATCGTGTGCTTGCTCTTTGAGACTGTCTTGATCTTTCTGAGCTTACTCATCGTGCACCTCTTGAATTTTGTTTTTATTTACGGCGGGTCTCATAGTGTGACTATTTAAGATCGGATCTGCGTTGCGTCCAGACTTGCGTGAAAAACATTGCGCAGCTATGCAGGGACCATGACCTGCCGAAGGCTGGCCAAAAGGATCAATTTTGCGAAGTGGTTGCTTCGAGACGTAGAAATCCCCTAAAAATTGTGGTACATATCATTTAGGTCTGAGCGAAGGGGAGGGAGTTGTTCTTCCTGATAGGTGGA
>CAVRZU010000111.1:0-9595 GCA_963725365.1 uncultured delta proteobacterium
TGTCATGGCGGGAGCATTACGGCAAATAGTGCGCCGGGACAGGGCGATGCCTTTACCGTGACTCTTCCGGCAAAGCAGCAAACAAGGACCTGATAAAAATAGAAGACTCTCCATTAAGTAGTGTCGATGGCGGATGATTATTCCGGGCATAGAGAATTTTTATGAAAAACAGAAGCGTTGATTACAGCATGTTGCGCAGGGCGGCAGAAAAAGAGAATGCACTCTCAGGTGGACCCGCCGGAGGAGATCTCCGTCGAGGATGCCAAGAGCCTTATCCATGAGTTGCGGGTGCACCGGATCGAACTCGAAATGCAGAACGAAGAACTCCGTCAAGCTCAGGCTCAGATTGAGGAATCTCGCGAGCGGTATGCCGACCTTTATGACTTTGCACCCGTTGGGTACCTGGCGTTAAACGACAAGGGGCATGTGGTGGATGCCAATCTTGCAGCCGCCACGCAGTTGGGCACTGAAAGAGGGAGCCTCATCGATGCCATTTTCCCCCTCTACGTGAATCCGAAAGACAGGCAACAAGCGCGTCTACATATTATGACAGTATTCAAGACCAGGGGGCGGCAGACCTGTGAATTGAGGCTGAAACCAAAAGGAGGAGAAGAGTTTTACGCACGCCTGGAGAGTATATTCATTGAGAATACAAACGGTGAGGGCCGGTGTAGAACATCGATCAGCGATATTTCCTATGCCAGGCGCGCAGAGGAGGCACTGCAGCGAGCCCATGACGAACTCGAAGAGCGGGTCAAGGAACGCACTGCTGAGCTGACTGAGGCGAACGAACGCTTGACACGGGAGATTGCCAATCGCAAGCATGCGGAAGAGGCGCTTCGTGAGAGCGAGGAGCGGCAGGCTGCGGTGATAGAGAATCTCACCGAGGGCCTTATAGTCGCCGATGCCCGGGGCTTAGTCATTTACTGGAACTCGGCGGCCCTGGCCATGTTCGGCTACGCGTGCCTGGACGAGTGCCGGCGCAAGCTCGCCGAGTTTGCCGACACCTTTGAAGTCCGGCCCCTTGATGACGATCGCCCACTGCCGGTCGCGGACTGGCCGCTGAGCCGCGTGCAGCGCGGCGAAGTGCTGCGCGATTGGGAGGTGCGATTACGCCGGCTCGACCAAGGCTGGGAGAAGATCTTCTCGTATTCCGGCCGGCTCATCCGCAGCGCCGGCGGCGAGACACTCGTGCTCGTTTCCGTCACTGACATCACCGAGCGCAAGCAGATGGAGGAATCGTTGAGAGCAAGCGAACGCCTCTATCGTGCAATCGGCGAATCAATCGACTATGGCATATGGGTGTGCGCTCCCGACGGCAGAAACACCTATGCCAGCAAGTCATTTCTTGAACTTGTCGGCATTACCCAGGAAGAGTGCTCGGATTTTGGCTGGGGCGACGTGCTTCATCCTGAAGACGCCGAGCGCACAATCGCGGCATGGCAGGAGTGCGTGCGCACCGGAGGGATATGGGATATCGAACATCGCTTTCTCGGAGCGGACCGACGGTGGCACCCTATCCTTGCACGGGGCGTGCCGGTGAGAAACGGGGCTGGTGAGATCGTCTACTGGGCAGGGATCAATCTCGATATTTCCGCACTCAAGGAGATGGAAGAGGACTTGCGCAAATCACGTGATGAACTTGAATCACGCGTTAAGGAGAGGACGTTACAACTTACGGTTACCAATAGGGCGCTCATGGAATATGCCGCAAGGCTCGAACAGCTAAACGAGGAACTTGAGGAATTCACCTTCGTCGCCTCACACGATTTGCAGGAGCCGCTGAGAAAAATCCAGACTTTTGGAAGCATGCTCATCCAAAACTACAAAGAAAGTCTTACCCAGCAAGCCCGGGAATATCTGATGCGTATCAACGGATCTGCAAAACGGATGTCCGATTCACTGCATTCTTTGCTAAACTACTCGCGTTTAACTTCCGAACCCCACCGGTTTGAGCATATTGATCTCGGGGCTATAGCACAGCATGTGGTTAGTGACTTGGAAACAGCCGTTAAACAGGCTGGAGGAAGAGTCGAAATCAAAGATTTGCCGACGATAGAAGCCGATGCCGTACAGATTTACCTTCTCTTACAAAATCTGATCGACAATTCCATAAAATACCGCAAAGATGGTGAGAACCCAGTTGTCAAAATACATGGACAAACGAGCGGCAGCACCTGTACGATATTTGTCGAGGATAACGGGATCGGGTTCGATGAAAAGTACCTTGACCGAATATTTAAACCTTTTCAGCAACTCCACAGTAGGGATAAATTGGAAGGAATAGGCATGGGGCTTGCTCTGTGCAGAAAAATAGCCAACGCCATGAGGGGAGCATTACAGCCAGGAGCATGCCTGGAAACGGTGCGACATTTATCGTTCGGCTTCCTGTGATCCAGAGAGAGAGAGAGGCTGAGTAGTGGAGAATCGTTCTGTTCCATGCATTATTGTCATGGCCGATGATGACCATGAGGATTGCCTGCTTGCGCGAATGGCTTTCGAGGAGGCGGCAATAGGGGGTGAACTGCGCTTTGTTGAGGACGGAAGAGAGTTGATGGATTACCTCCAAAGAGGAGGTGAGTACACCTCACAAGACAAAGCCCCGCGCCCCGACCTCATCCTGCTCGATCTAAACATGCCTCGAATGGACGGGCGTGAAGCCCTGCGGGCAATCAAGTCCGACCTTCAGTTCAAAGATATTCCGGTGGTTATTCTCACCACCTCCAGACAAGATAAGGATGTTAAACTTTGCCTCGGCGCCGGCGCCTGCGAATTCAAAACTAAACCGGTTGAGATTAGTGAGTGGGTCGAAGTCATTGCCGGTTCGATAGAATCCCATTGCCCGTAAAAAAGGGGTAGCCCGCTCCCTTTCTCATTTATGGAAATGAAGTGCAAGATCACTTATGTGGCACTCCTCTCCACTTTTATTAAATAGATCAATGTCCGCAAAGCAGTATTCTGTACTGGTTTATTTCGAGTCTCATGACATTGGGAAGACTAACGGGAGACTTGCAGAATATTCCAAGGGCCTCCGGATACAAACGTTTCAATCGATAAAAAATAGCGGTAGCTTCAAACCATGTTGCCCATGGGGGGAGCCGTCACCCGCTTTGACCGATGGCTCTCTCTGTTCAAATAGGGAGAATCTCATGGTATGGGATAGTATAAAAGACCGTCCACTGTGGCTCCGCTGCACCGCAGCCGTTCTTGTCGCTGTCCTCGCCGCCGCTATTCGGTTGCAGTTCCTCGAAATCCTTCAACTCCGTGCTGCGTTCCTGACCTTCTACCCGGCCGTAGCGGTTGCGGCGCTATATGGAGGACTTGGCGCCGGGTTGTTGGCCACAGTCGTCTCAGCCGCCCTTGCCAACTATTTTTGGATAGAGCCGGTTGGCCAATTCGCCATTGCAAATATCGCCGACGTGATAAGCCTGGTCATTTTTCTGGCCAGTTGCGCCTTGATATCTTATCTCGCCGAAATGACATCCCGCGGCCAGGCACGGACCAAAGCGATAGAGGTGCAGGCCAAACTCGCGGTTGAACAGGAATTCCATTCGTTCGTGAAAGAAGTTGGGGACTACGCCATCTTTATGCTTGATACCGCCGGGGGCGTGGTCAGTTGGAATATGGGGGCTGAGCAGATCAAGGGTTATCAAGCCGATGAGATCATCGGCTGCCACCTTTCATGTTTCTATACTCCCGAGGATAATGCGCGCGAATGGCCGGATCAGCTCCTGCACCGGGCGGCATCCGCGGGACGGGTTGAGGATGAGGGTTGGCGTGTGCGTAAAGACGGTTCCCGCTTCTGGGCCAATGTGGTTCTCACTGCGGTGCATGATAGGGACGGAAGCTTGCAGGAGTTTTCCAAGATCACTCGCGACATCACCGAACGTAACCGGGCAGAAGCCGCGCTGCAGGAGAGCCAAGGCCGTCTTGCAGTCGAACTGGCCGCCATAAGCGCTTGTACCAGATCGGCACGCGGTTTGTAATCAACGGCGAACTGGGGAAAGTGCTTCAGGAAGTCGTTGATGCCAACATTTACAATTACGCTTCCTGCGTAAATCGGCAGATTTTGGCCCTGGCAGCCTCAAAGCCGGAATGAGTTCAAAATGACGAGATGGACGAGATGGACGAGATGGACGGTTTTATTCTCGCTGCTGCTTGTAATAACATCTCTAAGCTATCTAAGTATACTTATGTATAATGCCAACAATTCATCTATAGGAAGCAATAAATGGGTAATACATACGCACGATGTGATAAATAATCTCGGTGAGTTGCTTTCTACACTGAAGGATGCTGAAACCGGAGAGCGAGGATATCTTATTACGGGTCAGTCTGATTATCTTGAACCCTATAACGATGCATTAAAAAAGATAGATATTCTGACAAGAGCATCTCGTGCGATGACGGTCGATAATGAAAAACAGCAAAGAAATTTTGATTTGCTGGAACCCCTTATAACACAAAGACTCGATCAACTGGCGGAAGCCATAAAAGCCAGCCGAGACAGTGGTTTTGAGGCGGCAAGGGGAATTGTCCTGACAAACAGAGGCAAGGCAACAATGGATAGAATCCGGGTGCTCGTTTCCGATATGCAAACGGAGGAGCAACAATTGCTCGCTGTCCGCCTTGCCAAGGCCAAAGCGACATCCGATAATCGGAAATGTCGCTTATGAATTCATTCAGACAAAGTTCCCGGAATCTCTCGAACAAGTCGTGAACCAGGTTATCGATAAGGGACAGTGGGCCGGAGAGTTGATGCATACCACTTCCACCGGGAAAGAATTAGTTGTCGAGAGCCGGTGGGCTTTGCGGCGGGGAGAGGACGGCAAGCCAACGGGATTTCTCGAAGTCAACCGGGATATTACGGCTAGAAAGCTCGCGGAGGAAGCTCTGAGATCAAACACGGCAAGCCTGGAGCTGGTAAATGCGGAGCTTCGGGAGTTTGCCTACGTCGCCTCTCACGATCTGCAGGAACCTTTACGTGCGGTGTCCTCGTACGTCCAACTGCTGGCGCAGCGTTATAAGGGCAAGCTCGACCAGGATGCCGATGATTTCATCTTCTATGCCCGGGACGGCGCATCCAGAATGCAAAGGTTGATCGAAGACCTTCTGTCCTACTCACGTGTGGGAACCCGTAAGGACCCCTTTGAGCGCATCGACTGTGAGGCCGTTTTAAAGGAGGCCATCTTAAACCTTCAGCTTGCCATCGAGGACAGCGGCGCCATGGTAAGCCACGATCCGCTGCCCACCGTATCTGCCGATCGCTTTCAATTGGTGCAGTTATTTCAAAACCTGCTCGGTAATGCTATAAAATTCCCGGACCGGAGTTCCCCTATCATCCACATCGGGGTCGAGAAGAGGAAGGGGGAGTGGCTCTGTTTTCAGTTCGAGACAATGGCTTAGGGATGGAGGAGCAGTATTTTGAGCGTATATTCCAGGTTTTCCAGCGTCTGCACGGCAGAGACGAATATTCCGGAACAGGAATTGGGCTGGCGATATGTAAGAAAATAGTGGAAAAGCATGGTGGAAGGATCTGGGTGGAGTCGGCGCCAGGCACGGGGGCAACATTCTACTTCACCATACCCGTCATCAGAGGATAGAATGATCATGGATATCAGGGAAACCTGCAAGCCAATTGAAATACTTTTGGTCGAGGACAGCCCGAGTGACGTCAGGCTCACAGTTGAGGCTCTAAAGGATGCTAAAATGCGCAACCATCTTAGCGTGGTGAGCGATGGTGTCGAAGCCGTTGCGTTCCTGAAAAAAGCGGGTAAATATGCCGACTCTCCCCGTCCCGACCTTATCTTTCTCGACCTCAACCTGCCCAAAAAAGATGGTCGGGAGGTGCTCAGGGAAATAAAGCAGGATGAAAATATAAAGGCAATTCCAGTGGTTGTCATCACAACATCGAAGTCGGATGAAGATATTCTGAAATCCTACAATCTGCATGCGAACTGCTATATCACCAAACCCATCGACCTGGAGCAGTTCCTCATTGTTGTAAAAGCTATCGAGAGTTTTTGGCTCACGATCGTCAAATTACCTCCTGATTCAAACAGGTAATTTGAGCAGACATGTCTCGGGAGTGCAGATATGGAACACGGAAGAATCAAGGTGCTGTTGATAGAGGATAATCCTGCGGACGCCAGGTTCATAGCGGAAATCATACGAACCGGACGTTATGCTTCCAGGTTTGAACTCGTTCATAAACCGCGACTGTGCGACGGATTGCAGTACCTGAAAGAAACCGAACGACCTGTAGACGCCATTTTGCTGGATTTCTCACTGCCCGACAGCCAGGGTTTCGATACCTTTTTTAGATTACTGGCCGAAGCATCAGATTTGCCTGTTATCGTCCTGACTGGAATCGATGACGAGACGGTCGCTACCAGAGCAGTTCAAGAAGGAGCACAGGACTACCTTGTAAAGGGGCAGGTGGATGGCCACCTGCTATCCCGCTCAATCCTCTATGCCATTGAAAGAAAGCGGACGGAAAAGGATTTACAGAAGCAGGCTGCGCTTCTCAATTTGGCTCATGATGCGATATTCGTCCTGGGCCTGGATCACACTGTACAATTCTGGAATGACGGTGCAGTGGAATTGTACGGGTTCACCCGGGAAGAGGCTCTGGGCAAAGTTACTCAAGATCTTTTGCATACGGGGTTTCCGGAGCATATGGATCAGATCGTGGACCACGTGCTCGAATCGGGACGGTGGGCCGGAGAACTGCGGCAAACTAGCTCCACCGGGAAAGAATTGGTTGTGGAGAGCCGGTGGGCCTTGCGGCGGGGAGAGGACGGCAAGCCGACGGGATTTCTCGAAGTGAACCGGGACATCACTGCCAGGAAAATTGCCGAAGGAGGAATTCCGGAAAGCCGACAGGGCATTCCGGACCCTGAGTGAATGCAACCAGGCGATGGTGCGTCAAACAGAAGAGATGGAACTGCTCCAGCAAGTCTGTCGGATTGTGGTGGATGTCGGCGGGTACCGCATGGCCTGGGTGGGCTTTGCTGAAAATGATGAAAACAAAACTGTTCTCCCGATTGCCTCCGCCGGATACGACCAGGGTTATCTGGATCAGGCTAAAATTACATGGGCCGATACCGAGAAGGGCAGAGGGCCGAGCGGAACCGCCATTCGCACCGGGAAAATAATTACTTCACAAAACGCTTTCTCAAATCCTGCTTACCAACCATGGCGCTCTGAGGGGACTATAGGGGCTACGCTTCTTCCATCGCATTACCCTTGATTGTGGAAAGGAATGTCATCGGGGCGCTTACAATCTATGCTTCGGAACCTGATGCTTTTGACGAAGGGGAATCGAGCCTGCTGATCAACCTGGCCGAAAACCTTGCTTATGGGATCGCATCGATACGAGCAGGTGAACAGCGCAGGCGGTCTGAAGGAGAGCTTAGAGTCTATGCGTCGCGGCTTGAACTAATAAATAATGAATTGCAGGAATTTGCTTTTGTCGCCTCTCACGATCTCCAGGAACCCCTGCGCAAGATACAGACTTTCTGTGACATGGCGAAAAAAAGATGCGCCCCGGTTCTGGACGGCGCCAGCAAAGATTACCTGGATCGGGTCATCAATTCGGCGAGCCGTATGCGGCAACTATTGCGTGACTTGCTCGAATTCTCCAGGGTAGCTACGAGACCCGAACCATCTAAAAAAATAGACCTCGTCAAAATAGTGCGGGAGGCTGCGGATGTCTTCGAAGCATCAGTCAAAGAAACAGGTTGCCAAATCGAAATCGAAAACATGCCCGCCATTGAGGCTGATGAAACTCAGATGTTAGGGCTCTTCCAGAATCTAATTGGTAACGCTTTGAAATTCCGTGGCGACGAGACCCCTCGCATCAAGGTTTATGGCAAGTTGGACAGGAAGAGGATATGTGAGATTTTTGTAAAAGACAACGGCATCGGGTTTGACCCGCAGTTTGCCGAGCTTATTTTCAAGCCTTTCCAGAGATTGCATAGCCGCAAGCGAATATGAAGGAACCGGAATGGGGCTTGCCATATGCCGCAAAATCGTTGAGCGCCACGGGGGAAGCATCAGGGCTGAGAGCGAGCCGGGAAAAGGCTCGACATTCATAATCAGGCTGCCTGTAAAGCAAGACCGGTGGGAGGGCATATAGTGCCGGAAGCAATCGCAAAGACCGTTTTGATGGCCGACGACGATGCAGAAGACTGTTGGCTGGCAACTGAAGCCTTTGCAGAAAGTGGCGCAAAGGCTGCTTTCTCCTGCGTTTTGGATGGTATCGAACTCATGGACCATCTTGCAGAGCATTCCCGCTCCGAGGCAAAACGATTGCCCGATCTTATCCTGCTTGATCTGAACATGCCGCGAAAGGATGGCTGGCAAGCCCTCATCGAAATCAAATCCGAACCCGCTCTTCAGCATATCCCAATCGTAATTCTAACCACATCCGAAGAGCAAAAGAATGTAGACTTCACATTGAAAGCCGGGGCCGAATCATTTATCACCAAACCGGCGACTTTCGATAAATGGGTCGAAATGATGAAATCCCTGGCCGAGAGTTGGCTAAGGTAGTGTCTACTACGTCCACCACGTTCACCTGTTTGCCTGGTTTTGGGTCACCCCCCGGGACAGGAAAAGCTTAGGTGAACGGGGATAAATTCTGATTGTTGGGAATTTTGGAATTTGAACTTCATTCCTAATTGCCTTTCTTGCCGTTTCTGGTTGCCGTATCTCGTTGCCGTTTTGCCTCGCCAAATCTCTCATGGTAAAATACGGGCTGTTATACCAATTTGCGTTCAAGATGGTTATGCGGGAGGGCAAAAAGCCCTCCTCTTGTAGGGGCGGGAACGGCTATGAATGTCAGGCCTCCTGCGCCGGGATCCAACTCCGACAATCAAATTCTTAATCGCTTCCGTGGTGGTGGATATCACCGGCTCGGCACTTATAAGGTTGGCAACTTGCAAAGCCAACTGATTCGCTCCGCCCTCATGGCCACTGAGCAGGCTGACCGCGTAGCGGCCGCCGGCATCCACTACGACCACGGCTGGTTCCGTGGTCTTGTGCCGCAAATGAGGCGCGATCGCCCGTACCACCATCCCACAGGGCGCGATAAACACCAGCTTGCGATACTGCTGAAACAGCTTTCCCGCAAGCGTCATGATCGAACTGAAGCTTTTCGCTTTTCCGCCGCGCTTCGCCGCGCGGTGTACGTATACTTGCGCTTCGCCCAGGCCGGCACGCATTCTCTGCGCGATAACAACACCCTGCTCGCAGAAGGTGACGATGGCCGTACTCATCGGTGCCAGTTCCCTTTCGATAGCCGTGATCTTCTCGCTCGGTGGCCAGGCCGCTCTCGAGTGAGCGAAACAACTTCGACGTCGCCGTGCCCATCGTCGAGCGCGCTCTGGACCTGGGGGTCAACTACATTGACACTTCGTCCATCTATGGCGGCCCAGATCGCTGGAGTGAGCAGTATGTAGGCAAGGTGATGGCTCACCGTCGCAACCTGGCATTCCTCGCCACCAAGACCAAGGAGCGCACGCGCGACGGCTCCATGCGCATGATTGAGAAATCGCTGGAGCTTCTCTAGACGACGAACGAAGGACAAGTA
>CAVRZU010000112.1:0-17420 GCA_963725365.1 uncultured delta proteobacterium
TGGATCGGGCAAATCGACTGGGTTGCCGGGAAAGCAGGCCGCCTCTGGCGATATAACCTCCATTACTTCGATTACCTGAACTGCGAAGGCGGACTCGATCCGGGCCTGGCCTTTGAACTCGTAAAGGACTGGGTCCTCCATGTCCCTCCCGGAACTCCCGATGCCTGGGACCCTTTTCCCGTTTCTCTTCGGCTGGTCAACTGGATCAAATACCTTGCCCTGAGTGAAAACACCGCTCAGTCCCACGGGCCTCGAGCCGCCGCCGGAGGTTTGAGTGGCAAACACGGCTGGCGGTCCCACCGCCCGCCCCTTGAAATGATCCGTTCCTGCTATCTTCAAGCCTTGTGGTTGGAGCGATCTTTGGAATACCATCTGATGGGAAACCATCTTTTCAAGAATGCAAAGGCGCTCCTTTTCTGCGGACTGTCTTCCGACACGGCTCGGGCCGATGGCTGGCAAGGGGAACCAAAATGCTGGAAAATCAGCTCGATGAGCAAATCCTCCCGGATGGAGGGCACTTCGAGCGAAGTCCCATGTATCACAGCATGATTTTCGAAGACTGTCTCGACCTGCTCAATGTTTGCTCCAAATATCCGGGCCGAGGGCTTGAAGGGCTTACGAGCAGGCTGCGAGAGGTAGTGCCGTCCATGTTGAGATTTCTTCTCGCCATGACGCATCCCGACGGCAGGATTGCATTGTTCAACGATGCCGCATTCGGAATCGAAGCCCCCACGGACCTGCTGGCCCGATACTGCGAGGCGGTGGGACCGCCGGCCGTTTTTGCCACTGAAACCTCCAGCGGCGGCGCGAGGAAGGTGGGACCGAGCTGTGGGACATCTGGCGGCCCGTCCGTCACCGCCTTCCAGGAATCGGGCTACTTTGTCATGGCTCCGCGCGAAGGGGACCGTCTTATCGTGGATTGCGGGCAGGCTGGCCCCGATTATCAGCCGGGACACGCTCACAGCGATACGCTTAGCTTCGAGCTGTCGATCGGGGGGGGGCGCGTAATTGTCAGACTCAGGGTGTTCTCGATGAAGACGGGGAGATTCGCCGCTACAATCGGGGAAATGCCGGACATAACACGATCACTATCGACGGAATCAACCAGTCGGAAGTCTGGAGGGCTCACAGGTGCGGGAGAAGGGCGCGGCCGCTCTATGCCGAAATAAGTTGCGGCAAGGGCGGTGGGACCGCCGGCCAGGTTCGCCACTCAAACCTCCCGCTGCGGCGCGAAGATGGAATCATTGAGTTCCGAGGCGCGCACGACGGGTACGCCCGGTTGCCGGGAAAGCCGATTCATCACCGGCGGATAGTGTGGTCGGACTGCATACTGATCGAGGACCTGGTCGAAGGCGCAGGCGATCACGAGATTGATTCTCGTATGCATATCAATCCAGTTATGTGCGTCGATCTCGATGAAAACCGGGCTGTTTTGAGCTGTGAGGGAAAGGTGCTGGCGCAAGATCCTTCAGGGGGATGGCCTCCTGGAACAGCTTAGAGGCTGGTATTGCCCGGAGTTCGGAGTGGTGAAAAAGTGTACCGTGCTCCGAGTGCTGTTTCCCGGCGCATTGTTGCCCTTCAAGATGGGATGGATGAAGATTGTACCCGAATCGGTTTCCCCTTTAACCCTCATGGATCAGATATGATGCATGCAGCTACTCGTTCAAGGAGCGCAAAATGAAAAACTTCGTATAAAATCGGGATTAGGTAGTCGGTTTGAATATAAACAAGGTATACACGACGAAGTTACTGAATGTGACTGCTCCGCAGGCGATTACCTGTGAGAAGAGATACCAAAAGCTGAACTTGTCTACAAGTATGAACATCATAATAGCGTTTATCCCGAGGTTGGTTACCCCCACCCCCAGATACTTTGCCACTTGGCTGGGCATGTGAATGAGTGACGGGTTTTCGAATGTCCAGAATTTTTGGAGCGTGAACCCGACGCAAACAGCCAAGCTGAAACCTATTGTGGAGGACAGCAAATAATGGACGCCAAGGTCAGTGGGTCAGAGCCCAGACCAGGCCTAAATGGACTGAGGCGGCAGTTGTGCCGGAGACTAGGTACTTCGCGATGATGAATCGCTTATCATAGCCGATGGTGATAAGTTTTCGCAATAGTTCCCGCATTTAGACCCCGTAATCAGCATCTTCAGGCCCCCTTCGGAACCTGGTTAGTTCTAAAAAGCTCTTTGTCGCCACAGAATTGCCCCCGCAAGCTATTCAAGAATTCATTAAGTTGCAAGTGAAATTCATTTGGTCCACTTCGGCGTCTCGGCGGTCAAGGCCGGAAAAACGTACGCCGAGATCGCCGAATATCTCGTAGCCCATGACAGCCCCAAAAAGACAAACGGGTTAACGAGTGAGCAACTTCTTCAAAAGGTGAGAGCAGAGCAAAGAATCAACGAGTTAATAAAGGTTTTTGAATCTTTTGAAAACAGCAAACAAGATTTTTTATTCAACATAGGCATTACTTTGTTCCCCCCGATCAGCCTGCTCATTTGCGGCGTGGGCTTGTTCCGGGCCGCGTCAGGGTTTGTCCAAGTTCAAAAAGATAGAACACCTTAATTTTCGATAGACGCCTATATGGACACCTCAAGAAAAAGGGGTCAGCCCGATATGAGCTAACCCCTTGAATTTTCTGGAGGCGGCAAGCAGATTTGAACTGCTGTATAACGGTTTTGCAGACCGCTCCCTTGCCACTTGGGTATGCCGCCTCTTTGGTAAGCTTTTATATCTACTGAAAAACACACATCAAGTCAAGCCGCATTGTTGGGTGCATGCGGTGTGTCTGTGCCGGCGAAGTTGCGTAGAACGGCCGCCGTGGAGAAAACGCCGCCGTGGAAGGCGGCGTTGCCGCTGTTCTAGTCAGGCCTGACCCTCGGAAAACCCGAAATCCCGGCATAGCAGCCGGAGGTGTCGAGTTCCTCCTCGATCCGGAGTAGTTGATTGTACTTTGAGAGCCGGTCGGACCTGGAGAGCGATCCCGACTTTATCTGACCGCTTCCAACAGCAACGGCCAAATCGGCAATCGTGGAATCTTCAGTCTCGCCGGACCGGTGTGAAATCACGGTCGTATAACCCGCCCGATGGGCCATGCTTATCGCCTGCATGGTCTCGGTAACAGTGCCGATCTGGTTGAGCTTTATCAGGACCGAATTGGCGATTCCTTCACTTATGCCTCTGGAAAGAATTTTCGTATTCGTTACGAAAATATCGTCTCCCACCAGTTGAAGCTTGGCCCCGAGCCTTTCGGTCAGCGCTTTCCAGCCTTTCCAGTCCGCTTCGGCCAATCCGTCCTCGATCGAAATTATCGGGTAGCGGTCCACCCATGCGCTGTAGAACTCTACCATCTCCAGGGCGCTTTTCTTCGGGTTTGCCTCGGCCTTGAGTTCATATACGCCGTTTTCATAAAATTCGCTCGCCGCGCTGTCCAGGGCGATGTAAATATCCTCGCCCGGCCTGTATCCTGCGGACTCGATCGCCCGCATGATCATTTCCATGGCCTCTTCGTTTGAGCGCAAATTCGGGGCGAACCCGCCTTCGTCTCCCACCGACGTGCTCAGGCCTTTGGATTTGAGCACCTTCTTGAGATTGTGAAAAGTCTCGGCCCCCATCCGCAACGCCTCACGGAAGCTGCCCGCCCCGACAGGAACTATCATGAACTCCTGGATATCGAGGTTGTTGTCGGCATGAGCGCCCCCGTTTAGAACGTTCATCATGGGCACCGGCAAAAGAAAAGCCGATACGCCTCCCAGGTACCTGTAGAGCGGCAATTCGCTCTCGGAAGCCGCTGCCTTGGCGACCGCCATGCTGACCGAGAGGATAGCATTTGCTCCAAGGCGGCTTTTGTTTTCAGTCCCATCAAGCTCGATCATGAACTGGTCGATCCCGGTCTGATCGATTGCCTCCAGGCCGATGAGCTTGGGGCCGATCTCTTCGTTTACGTTCATCACGGCCGTAAGCACGCCTTTGCCCAAGTACCGGTCCTTATCGCCGTCGCGAAGCTCGAGGGCTTCCCTTGATCCGGTTGAAGCGCCCGAAGGGACAGCAGCCGTTCCCATATAGCCGCTGTCGAGAAGCACTTCGGCCTCAACCGTGGGATTTCCGCGTGAGTCCAGTATTTCTCTTGCCTTGATGGAAAGAATTTCGCTCATGGTCCTTCTCCTTTTCGCGGGCCGGGCGCGACCGGTTGAAAGCCCCGGATACGCCGCAGACGTTAAACACTCAGGGATAATCCGCAAAACTATATTGACCGTTTTGGTAAAATGCTATTAAAATATTGAGTTCAAATAAAAATAATGTGACGAAAGGACCGACCAAATGGCCGTTCTTACTGCTGGTGAATTGCGAAAGGGGAGCAAACTGGAAATAGATGGGGACCCCTACCTCATCGTGGACTTTGAATTCTCCAAGCCCGGGAAGGGCCAGTCCCTCTACCGCTGCCGGCTCAAAAACATGATTACAGGCACTCAGCTAGACCGCACCTACCGGTCCGGTGACAAATTCAACACTGCCGACCTCGAAGAGCAGCAAATGCAGTATCTCTACAACGATGGCGAAAACTACCATTTAATGAATACGTCCAGCTTTGAGCAGATCGAGATGTCCGCCGATGCGGTCGGAGACGCCTCGAGCTTTCTGAGCGAAAACCTGGTAGTGAGCGTCCTGCTGTTTGATGGCAAACCGATCGGGTTGACACTTCCCAATTTCGTCGAACTGAAAATAGTGGCATCCGCCCCCGGAATCAAGGGCGACACGGCATCAGGGGCCACCAAAACGGCTACACTCGAAACCGGCCATGTCATCCAGGTCCCTCTTTTCGTCGAAGAGGGCGAAACCGTCCGGATAGATACCAGGACCGGCCAATACGTCGAGCGCGTCAAGGTCTGATGGAAACCGATGAAAGAGTGGTCCTCCGCTCCAGGAGGCGCTTTCTCGAAATCCGTTGCCGCGTGCTGCGGCTCATTCGCGCCTTTTTCGAAAGCGAAGGGTTCCTCGAAGTCCAAACACCCTTGCTGACCGCCGCTCCTGCGCCTGAAGTCCATATCAGGCCGGTCAGGGCAGAGTCCGGCCTGTTTCTGTCCACCAGCCCCGAACTTCACATGAAAAGGCTGCTTGCCGCCGGGTTCGAAAAAATCTTCCAGATCACTCGATCATTCCGGGAAGGAGAGCGCGGAAAGCTCCATCACCCCGAATTTACCATCCTGGAATGGTACCGCTCAGGTGCAAATTATAAAGATTTGCAGCAAGACTGTAAAAATTTGACGCGGTTCACATGCAGGGCTGTTGCGCCGGAAGCGGGCCTTTATTTCCGGGGCCTCCGCCTCGATTTCGAGGGGAGCTGGGAGCGCTTCTCCGTCCGTGAAGCGTTCAGGAGGTATGCCGGATGGGACCCCGGCTCCGACCCGGACCAGGACCGCTTCGACCTCGATATGGTGGAAAAAGTCGAACCAAAGCTGGGTTTTCCGGTTCCCTGCATACTGGAGGATTACCCCAAAAGTCAGGCAGCCCTTGCCAGAATTAAACAGGACGACCCTGGAGCAGCGGAAAGGTTTGAGCTTTTTTGGGCTGGAATCGAGCTTGCCAACGGATTCAGCGAGCTTACGGACCACCTGGAACAACGGGCTCGTTTCCAATCCGCAATAGCAAAGAAAAAAGAAATGGAAGGAATAGGCTACCCCCTCCCGGATGCCTTCCTGAAAAGCCTTGAGCACCTTGGCCCCTGCGCCGGGCTTGCTTTGGGAGTCGACCGGTTTGTGATGCTGCTCTCCGGGGCCGAAACCATCGATGACGTGGTGGCCTTTGAACCCGATTAATTTTAGATTTTAGATTCTAGATTGGAGTATCAAGTCCTGACCGGAAATTCTGCGATCTTGAATTTGCGATCAAAAATCCAAAATCTGCAATCTAAAATCCCCCTTTGGCCATATTCTTCAGCGTGGCCATGTCCTCCAGGGAAAAATCCGGACGACGGCAGGCAAAAAACGTGTTGTTGTGGTAGAGCGGTTCGGTTCCGATATCGAATTGGGAAAGGGCGGCGGCTTTGTCCCACATGAGAGTGCCGGGGATGGGAGAGTATTCCGTTATGTGCGGACGCGCCCCGCTTTGACGGACGATTCGGATGGACTCGGCCACTTCATCCGGGGTTTGGCCGGGCAGGCCACAAATCAGGTAAACCCCGATTTCATCTTGCGAAAAGCCGGCCTCAAAAAGGTTTTCCACCGCCTCAAGGTACATCTGCGTATTGACTTTTCCGCCCCATTGCCTGCTTTGGCCGTCCATGGTTGTCTCCAGTCCGAGCCGAATCGTTTTGAACCCTGCCGCATGCAGCAAGTGGCACCAGTCCCTGGAAAGCGCCCTTACATGAAGGGCGTTCGGGGTGTGGAACCGGACCGGGGGGCCTTCTTTGACGATTTTTTCCAGAACCGGCCTGAGTGTATTTTCGGTGTCAAGCAGCAGCGCGTCGTCGTAGAACGCAAAATCGCTTATCCCAAAATCATAAAAGTCCCTTGCAATTTCGCTGAAGATTCTGTCGGCCGCCAATCGTTGGCGTTTTGGCTGAAGCCTGGCGGAAGCGCAAAAGGGACACCTGTAAGGGCAGCCCACCCCGGTCAGGAGCGGTGCATAATCGATTCCCGGTTTCAGCAGGTCAAGGGCCGGGAAAGGCCATGCCTTGAAGTCGGCCCATGCGCCCGGGTTTCGTACCGCAAATCCAGTCGCACCCGAAATCATCTTCGGAAGAGCCGGCACATCGTCAGTAAAGATTAGGTCGGCGCCGCTGTGGCGTTTGGCATGGTCCGCACAAAGCCTTGCGTATATGCCGCCCAGCCAAACCGGTGCGTTCGGAAAAACTTCACGTACGATTCGGGCCGCCTGCGACACTCCCTGGTACCAGTAGGTCATTGCGGATGTAATCCAGACCAGGTCCGGTTCTTCGACCTCCGAAAGCTTGCGGCGAAGCCCATCCGGATGAATTCCGTGCCGATAGAAATATCGCGGAAAGTCTTTATACGGACCAGGTTTTGGCATGCGCATCCTGGGGTACTTGCCGGTCCCGAATTTTTTGTCCCTGCCCGGCAGGATTTCCGGATGAGAGTTCGTGAAAGGGTCCCGGCGGTCCAGGCAGTCAATCAGAGCTACGCCGCAGCCCCCCTCTTTGAGCAGGGACCCGAGCGAAAGGAGCCCCATCGGCTTTGCCCACAGATCATGGGCCGCAAAGTCGGTAATCCAGGGATTAATTAACAGGACAAAAGGGGCCTTTGACATCCTAAACCGCACCTGTGAAGAATAATTTGCATGCCATTACTGCCTGAGAATACAATATAGCGGCAGTCGATTTCCACTACTCGCACACCAAATCATCGGAGTACAGATTCCAATGCAGATCATAAATCCCGTTCGGGTTAGAAGAAGATATACACAGAAGCTGAGAGGAAAACCAGCCGATGTCTTTCCGCTGCTTTGCCCGGTCCGCGAAAGAGAATGGGCCGAAGGCTGGGACCCTCTTGCCGTTTATTCCGAATCCGGGTTTGCCGAAAAGGACTGCGTTTTTACAACCGGAGAAAAAAATCCCGAATCCATCTGGGTAATAACCGAATTTGACCCCGCCGGCCATAGGCTGGAAATAGTGAAAGTCTCCCCGGGCATGACCGTTGCCGCAATAACGATCAGCCTGGCAGAAAACGAGTCCGGGAATACGGATGCCGAAGTCGTCTACACGTATACGGCAATCAGCCGTGAGGGGGAAGAATTCGTCAAAGATTATTCGCAGGATTTTT
Organism: uncultured delta proteobacterium; assembly: GCA_963725365.1. GTDB lineage: Bacteria > Desulfobacterota > Syntrophobacteria > Syntrophobacterales > Syntrophobacteraceae > SbD1. The sequence continues at coordinate 7,782 of CAVRZU010000112.1, forward strand.
TCGACCGGTTCATGCAGTTTTCGGAGTCCGCCCTGAATAGCTTTTTGGATAAAAGCAACGGTAAATGAAACGGCGGGCGGTGGGACCGCCGGCCAGGTTCGTCGCTGCCTTGGGGCGAAGCCCGGGAGGATTTGATATGGCTAAGCGGTTTTCTTTATTTCAATACCTGTTTCGCACGTTTGGCCACTGTACAACCGAAGTCTGGACCGCGACAGAGTGGGCCAGGTTCAAGTCTCTGATCCAGGGTTTGTCCGAGGCTGCATGATTTTATAGAACTTTCCTGCTCCCTGCGTGCCGGCAATGTGCATAGAGGCCGACTGAACCGGACGGCACAAAGGCGGCCCCGCCATGCCGGCTTCAGCCTCAATGCTCTCTAAGTCACAGCCAATTACCTGGAAAGATTGCCCGATTTGCTGAAAGCCTCCGGTTTTGCGGCGTTTTAGCTTCGCTCGAAAAGCCTAAAGGCGCAGTGGTATGCCATGTAGACAATGTCCCTGTCGGACGTGAAGAGTTGAGCATTATGCTCAATCGCCATTGCCGCTATGAGGCAGTCAACGGCGTAAACAGCTATGCCCCTGGCCCGGCGCGTATATTCCTTTTCAGTGCTTGAGCAAGCCGGTTCACGGACTTATTTTCAAAGAAGCGCTTCATTGCCGCAACTCCGCGGATTATCCGTTGCTCTTCCCGACATCGAAGCCATGCAGTTCCTTAAGGCCGCCGACGGCAACGATGGACATTTCACCCGGTGCGGCAATGTGAACGGAACCGATTGCAATGATTATCTGGCTTATCTCCCTAATTCTCCTTACAGCCGTGGTCTTGTTCATTACCGAAGCAATTCCGCTCGACCTGACTGCCATCGGGCTCCTGGTGGTCTTGATGCTTACCGGGATTCTCACACCGCAGGAAGCATTCGCATCCCTTTCCAATCCTTCGGTGATTACTATCGCCTGTATGTTCATCCTGAGTAGAGGTCTTGTGCGCACCGGGGCCCTCGAATTCATAAGCGAACAGATGACAAGGCACTCGAAAGGAGAAGAGAAGCGAGCCCTGACAATCTGCATGATAGCGACGGCCACGGCTTCGGCTCTCATCGGACATACGCCCGTCGTTGTCCTGCTCGTCCCCGTAGTTATGAGCATTTGCTGCAAGTACGGATTCAGCCCGTCGAAATTCCTGATCCCCATCTCTTACAGCTCCATTGCCGGAGGCACCATTAGCCTTATCGGCACCTCAACACACCTCGTCGTAAGCGACCTGAGCGCCAAATACGGATATGGCTCCATACGGATGTTCGAACTCTCTCCCGTGGGAATTCCTGTGAGCTTGCTATGCATAGCTCTGCTCTACCTGGTCGCCAGACGCATCATGCCGGACGAGAAGGCGCCCGTGTGTGAACTGACTGGAAAGGATGTGCCGCGCTACATTGCCGAACTCACGGTCCCTCCGGGCAGCAAGCTCATTAGAGAGGACCCTATAGCATTCTTTGCCGGACGCTATCCTGAGGTAGAGATCATCGAACTGATTCGGGGTGATGCGATCCACCATCCCGACCGGGAGCGTCTCTCCGTTTCCCTCAGCGATATTCTGTTCCTGAAGGCAAGTGCGAATGACCTGGTGACAATCCTAAAGAAACGACTCCTCAAACTGCCACACTGGTTCGCGGAGGGCGAATTCGAGCCGTTTACCGGCAACTCCCTCATTGTGGAGCTGGTTGTAACTCCCCAGTCGCGGTTCGTGGGTGAACACCCCACAAGATCCGGCCTCCGGAACGAGTTCGGCATGCAAATCATTGCTGTGAAGCGCAGGGGAATCCATTTCTCAGAACAGGAAATTGGCCCTCTCCGGCTGACGGTAGGTGATGTCCTATTCGTCCACAGCTCATTGGAGCGGCTTGATGAAATCAGGCGAAGCCAGGATTTCATTATTCTCGAAGACGTCCATCACGGCATCATAAACAGGAGAAAGGCGCCGCTGGCCCTGGCGATATTCGCCGGAATGCTCGCTGCTTCGACGGCCAACCTAATGGATATTTCGGAAGCGGCCCTCGCGGCGGCCTTTCTGATGCTTGTCAGTGGATGTCTCAGGCTGGGGGATGCTTATCGCTCTTTGAACGTGAGAGTCCTACTGACCATCGTTGGGATGATCGCCCTCGGCACAGGGATGCAGAAGACGGGAGCCGCCGGCGCCTATGCGGAGATCTTCCTGACGCCTTTTCGGGGGCAATCCCCAGCGGTGGTGCTTTCGGGTTTCATCTTGCTCACCTGCCTCTTCACGGAACTAACGGGACACATCACCGCAACGGTGATCCTCCTTCCGATAGCCCTCTCCACGGCAATTTCCATCGGAGTAAACCCGAAACCATTCATCATCGGCGTATGCTTCGGAGCGAGCTGTGGGTTTGCCAGCCCCATAAGCTATCATACACACCTGCTTGTTTATGGTCCGGGGGGATACAGGTTCTCGGACTTCCTCAAGATTGGAATACCCTTGGATCTTTTCACCTGGATGCTGATCTCCCTTCTCATACCTCTCCTTTGGCCTTTCTGACTTGATACTCGCAGGTGTGAGGCTTCAGGACATCCACGATGTCGCCGTCGGCCCAGGCTTGGTCGCGAACAATATCAAAGTGGTTATCCAACCCGGGGGGTAAGTGATTATTAGTGATGATTAGTTTGAACCAGGCGAAATCTCAAATGAAATTGAAATGTACACTTTCTTTTTTGCATTTATAGTCTGCCTCTTTGTTCTTTGTGGACTTTACGTGCGCTTTCTACGGGTAGAAAGGAATGGTTGAGAACTGGATAGTGGGAACGGTGGGGGTCGCTTTGATCGTCTATCTATTCATCGTGCTTGCGCGGCCCGAAGAGTTCTAACGAGTGTCCATCCGGAGTTTTGGATGGAAACTAAATAATTCAGCAAAATAGGGGTTCCCGGACGGACACTATCTAGCTGTGGATTTCGGCTTGGGTACGTGGGAAGTCTCTCCCGCCGACTTCTTGAATTTAAGCCCTAACTGTTCTTTAAATACCTGAAGTGCAGCTTCATGAATCTGTTGCTGGTATTCTTGGGGACAAAAGACGTGACCTCTCCACTTGTAGTTCTTAAAAAGTTCGCTCCAATAATGGATTGGGAAAAGATCACTCACCTTTCTAAGAGATTTGCCGGCAGTGCGAACAAAGGTCCTGTCCGCCTCTCCAAAAGATGGGTCCGAAGGCAGATCGACCCATATGTCGCGGACGCCAATCGTGTTCTCGAGATGGGCGGCTCGCAAGATTTCTGATGCCAATTCTCGCTTTGCCTGGTAAGTTGAGGCGCCTCGTTGATTAAGCTTACGCAATTGCATAAAGCCATCATTGCATCTAGGGGCAACAGTATCGTGGCTAATTGTTAAAGCTCTGACAAGAAGGCGCCGATACCTGATGTCGTGTAGACTCTTGTGAAGTCGATCATCTTGAGGGCGGCTCAGCGCCTCTGCAAAAAAAACCTCATCTGTCAACCACAGATAATCAGTAGCTCGATTGAGATCCAAGTTGCGTCCTGAAATTGTGAAGTGGATACTGTCGGGTTTTTCCTTGGCGTCCTCAATAATAGACTGGAACATTTTTTCAGCAGCTCTGACCTTTGGGTGTTGGTAAACAATAGCAAAAAGGTTTATTTTACTAAATAGAATCTGTTCTAATGGAGTCACACTAGCCTGATGTAGTGTCAATACCTTATCGCCATCAATTGTTTTACCTACCTTACAAGATGACCAAAGTCTGTCTAAGTCTAATCCAACAGGGAGGCCGCTGTAATGTGCATCTCGAAAAATATAATCTAGCTTATCTGCATCGAAAGGCCCATTGATTACCTGGGTTTCATAATGTTTTTTCTTTTCCCCATCCTCGGCAGATTTGCCAATGATCCAATTGGCAGCCATTTCAATGTTAAAATCAATTTTGTAATGTCTCTCAATTTCTCTAATAAGTTGTCTAATCGGTTCTGATTTCAGGATAAGCGCACTAAAAGCTTCATGTGGATGGCATTTTGTAAAAACACCACTCTCAAAGAATGCAGTCATATCAGCGCAGGATTCATAAAGGTCCTCACTTATATGACTGAAGCAAGAGTGACCGCAATCATGAAAAAGAGCGGCAAGACGCAGGCTCCGTATAGTTGTTGGCCTAAAAAGGGGTCTATTCGCCGGGTACTGTCTGTTCACAGCGTCAATCAATCGCTGAGCTTGCTGGACAACCCCAAGAGTATGCTCGAAGCGGTTATGATTGCAACCTGGGAAAACATACGAAACGAGAGATGTCTGGTGAACCTGTCTAAGTCTCTGCAAGAGCGGGAGATCCAGTAAAGCAACCTCCCACGGTTCGAGCTTAATCGTTCCCCACAGAGGGTCGTGGATGATCTTAGGGTCTTTGGGAAGTGGTCTGCGGTATTTAATGTTTCCTGCAAATTCCTCGGTAAACCCGGCAATATCCTTATAAAAGGTTTGGAGGGCGCTCACACTTGTAGCCGTCATTATCGCCTACCAAGTGCGAATCTTTCAAAGTCTTTAGCTGCAAGTATTAGTTCTTCTTCTTCAATTCCAGCATCAGCAAGAATGCCGCTTGAAAATTTATCATAGCTACTTTTAAGAGGGCTCTCAAATCGATAATATCTCGGCGCCAAATTCTGTCGGGAGATAAGGCCCGCCGCATCCAAATTAGACAACGCCTGGTCTAGTTGAGCACTTTCGGGGAATTGTTCTCTATCTCTGAACGCAAATACAGTCATCAAGCTCGGATGACTTTCCTTCACCTTATAAAAAGCTCGATGCAAGGTCTCCCTGTCTGCGGTGATTTTTTTTTGGCCCTTCTTGATGTGGTAGAAGATACCTACCACAATATCTTCTGCTGTCATGGGCATCCGCATGGCTCCCTCCCATCGTTGCACCTAAGTATTCATCCTCATTTTAAGAACGCCAAGACACCTATTCAACCCCTTTGATTTCTCAGCGCAACCTATTTCCAGGTTCCATTCGTTGTGTCGAAGAAATTTTACCAGAACTCTCAAAACTGAAACGATGTAGGACAGAATCCAGCATACACAATTTAATCGGGCGAAAAAGATTCTACATTACGGAATTATGGAAAATGAGTTGTGTACATTCCAACTAAAGTGGCTCTGTGGCAGAGCCATTAGCACAGGGCGTTCTGTGGTGTCAATGTAAAAGATATAATTCATAAAGTATAATTCACCCTTGAAACTGCGGGGGCACTCTCATTATCGGAGCTTTTGAAGTTATTGGCCGAACTTGATTGCGTAATCCGTTGATCGGCATAAGTTTCGGACAGGTCAACTTCTCAAAAAGCTGTGTTGAAAGGGTGTGATTCTGATTGAGTTCCATGAAGTTGTTCTTTCCCAAGTATATTCGCAGGGACAGTAGTGGATCTCTCCGGTATACAGTGGAATGTCTTGTTATATAGCTTCTTCATCCCGCCGCATACACGCTGCACGCTGCGCCATAGTAGGCGTCATAGACGTGCTGGAACACGGCTGTCGTTTTTTGCTCGAACAGTTCCGGCGTGTAGGCTTTCGGCAAACCCTGATCCAGAAGCTTTTCGATGGTCACGCGCACATCGGCGCGGGCCTGCTGGCGTTTGCGCCAATCGAGCACGAGTTTACCTGCTTTGAGCGTGGCCAGCAATTCCCTGGCCGTGGACTTCACCTTATCACGGTCTGCGTCGCTCATTTCAAGCTGCGGTTTGGTCAAGAGGTCAAAGAGGGCCAGCTCTTCTTCATTCAATTGTTCGCCCACGCCCCGCTGCTCTTCCACATCCAGGCTCTGGGCGAAGGCCACCAGTTGCTGAAAGAACCCCTCGGCATTGAGGCTGCCCGCGTTGTAGGCGTCGATCATCGCCTGGAATTGTTCCAGATAATCCATGCGCGTGCGGTTGAGGTGCACCATGGCCATTAGTTTTTGCGCCAGTATCCCCTTGAGTTTTTCGTTGATGGTGCGCTTGCGGCCCGCCTTGAACCTCTTCGGCCAGCTTCTCGAAGTCAATGTTGCTCAGGTCAATCAAATGCTCGTCACCATAAGGCGCGTTCGGCTCGTGGCCGATGATGTAGCCCTCTATGGCGATGGAGCGGTCCAGCAACGATTCCACTTGCTGCATGACCTCGGAGATGTCCGCTGATGGTGTCAGCGCACGGATTTCATGTGCGGATGACCTGGATGGGCGTCACCTCGGCGGCAAACTCCCGTCCGGCCGAATCTGGTAACACGGCCTTGTATAGCCGCTGCACAGTGTTGGCCTGATCGAGATAGCGGCGCTTGATCTCTTCGTACGCCACCAGCGCCTCCACGGCATCATCGAGCAGACCGATGCGGGGAAATCCCCGGCGCTTTGGATAGCCGCAAGATTCACCCCCTGTTCCTGACAAAAGCTCCGTATTTCCGCCAACGTATGACGCAACGCCGCCACCAATGCGGCCTTGTCCTCCACTGGCTTATCACCGCCCCCGCCAGCGCGTAGATGGCCAGCGCCTTCTCCAAATCCCGGAACACCCCCACATAATCCACAATCAGGCCGTTGACCTTACCGGGATAGACCCGGTTAGCCCTGGCGATGGTCTGCATCAGCGTATGGTTCCGCATCGGCTTGTCGAGATAAATGGTCGAGCAGCACGGCACATCGAAGCCCGTCATCCACATGGCGCAGACGAACACGATGCCGGAAGGGCGTCGTCCGGATTCTTGAACTTCGTGTCCAGGTCCTCCTTCACCATGCGTTTGCGGTGCGGCTCAATGTTCAGCTCCCTTTTTCTTCATTTCTTTAATTTCGTTCTGCGCCTGCGACACCACCACGGCCATATCCGTTTCCTGCATGTAATGGATCTTATTCTCCAGCACGAGCCGTTCGTCTTTCCTTTGTCGTCGCCAATTCGCTGCGAAGCTGCGCAAGGTGCACGCTTCCAGTACTTCTGCACCTTGTCATACATCTTGACGGCGGTGGCCTTATCAATGGAGACCACCATGGCCTTGCCCTATAGCCGCGCCCCGTGAAGTGCTGCTACGAGGTCGGCGGCGATTTTCTCCAGGCGATCGTCGCGCGTGATCAGGTGGTATTGGCGGGCAAATTCCCGTCTCCAGCTTCTTCTCCTGCTCCTCGTCGAGTTCCGCCTCTTCCAGCAGCGCTTCATAGATTCTTCGTTCAGGTCCTCGATTGGTGAGTTGAAGCTCGGGAATGCGGTTTTCGTAGAAGAGGGGAACGGTGGACGCCATCCTCCACCGACTGCTGAAAGTCATAGATGCTGACGTAGTCGCCGAACACCTGGCGGGTCTTTCTCCTCGCCCACCATCAGCGGTGTTCCCGTAAAGCCGATAAACGCGGCATTGGGCAGGGCATTCCGCATATTCAGGGCAAAGGTGTCGTACTGGCTGCGATGCGCCTCATCCGTCATCACGATAATGTCCGGGCGGTCGGAGAGCTTCGGGTACTTCTGCCCTTTCTGCGCCCGAACTTCTGGATCAGCGTGAAGACGTAGCGGTGGTCCTCCTGGAGCAAACGCTGCAAACCTTTGCCGCTCTCCGCGTGAGCTTCCTTTTCCGTCACCGCGCCCACGATTGGCAAAATTCTTGTAAATCTGCTCGTCCAGATCCTGCCGGTCGGTGACAATGACAAAGGTCCAGTTGCCCGGCAGCTTGCGCAGAACTTTCTGGGCAAAGAACACCATGGAAACGCTCTTTGCCGCTGCCCTGAGTGTGCCAGAAGACCCCTAATTTGCCTTGATTGTTATGGATGGCCAGAAGCGCATGGATGGCATTGTTTACGCCCAGGTACTGGTGGTTTTTGGCGATTTTTTTCGCCAGTCCGCCGCCCTTTTCCTCGAACACCGTGAAATTTTCCACCAAATCGAGCAGCTTATCCTTGTCGCACGTTCCGCGGATCATGGTTTCCAGCGACACGATTCCCTGCTCGCCTTCGTCGTTGATTCGCTTCCACTCGGCGAAGTGCTCCCAGCCTGCCGTCACACTGCCGATACGGCTTTGGCTGCCATTGGAAAGAATGGTCAGGGCATTGGACCAGAAGAAGCTGCGGCATAGTGTCGCTGTAGTCGCACAGGTTGCCGGTGAAGGCAGACTCCACGACGCCGGTGGGTGGCCTTGAGTTCGATGAACACCAGCGGCAATCCGTTTACAAATCCCACCAGATCGGCCCGCCGGCGTCGTACATCTCCCCCATGACCCAGAACTGGGAGGCGAGAAAGAAGTCGTTATTGGCCGGGTAGAATCCCAATCGACTACCCTTACCGTGTCGCTCGATTCTCGCCGTCGTTCGGGATTGGGTACGGTACCTGCACGTTGTTCTTTAAGCAGATGGTAGATTTCCCGGTTGGCCGCCACCGAACTCATGCGCGAACGGTCGCGGGTGAGTTCCTCGATGGCTTGGCCGATAGCCTCCGGCGGCGCGTCTGGGTTGAGCCGTTGCAAAGCCGGCGCGCAGGCGGGAAGTGAGGATGACTTCGCCCTGGAGTCTCGCGGCCAAGCGTACTCGCGCCGTGGTCGAATTCGTGATAGGCGTTGTCCGTCTCCCAGCCCAGCGCCGCCAGCAGGGCTATGGCCGGTTGCTCGACCAAGGTGTCTTCGCTATAGCCGGTGGGGGTCATTGCTCACCCCCATTCCCCATTTGCCTATCGAAGGACTGGCGGACCAATCCCATGATGTAAGGTAATTCCTCCAATGAGGTGAAATCCACTTCCACATCACCGTTTCCCCAGCGAGAACGGCCAGTAACGTCTATGCACAGGCTGCGCGGGTCTATAATACTCAAACTGCATATTCAGCGACAGACGCAAACGCTTTGCCTGTGGCACCACATCGACAAAGTTGGTCTCGGCCTTGTAGGCCACATAGTGCTTGAGAAACTCCTCGCTGACTACTTGATCGATCGCCAACACTTCCTTGCGAAAAGCGTCGAACAGTTCTCGTCCCGCGCCACTTGGGGAATGTCCGTGTTATGTCCTGTTGCTTGGTTCAGTTGGTGTTGCTTCACTGCGCCGCTCACTCGCTACGGCGCCCAATGAGGAGCACGCTTCACGAACGGCTCCGCTACCGCCGGCGAGGGACACGTCAACCGAGGACACGACCGCGCGCAGATCGGTCTGGACGTTCTGCACGTTTTGCACTATCTCTTTCCGGTGCTGGAGTTCCGCCGATGACCGCGAACGCTGCCGTCGCCGCCGCGAGGCCTCGCAAGAGATCCACTCGACCTTGGACGCGCTGCTGCAGCGGCTCAAGTTCGATGAGGTCGGCCGGCTGGCGGCCGACCTTAACGAACTGGCAGCCCGCCCCAAGGTCTTCCTGAAGGTTTTGGCCTTCGCCCGCACAATGGCGTCCGCGCAGGACGACGACGCCATTGCGCCGCCCAATCTCACGCTGGCGGGCGGCGGGCACGGCGCACTGATTGACGCGGAGGAGGGGCTCGCCGTCTGGACGCCGTGACGGAAACCGCAGCGCCGGAGACCTGGGCGGAGTCGAACTCTCGGACCTGAAGCAATGGTCGAGCGCCTCGGCGTCAGCCGCAGCACGCTTCACAACTGGCGCCGCGATGGTCGAGGTGGTCGCGCTTACGAAAGGGCCTGCGAAATCACGTCCGGATGCGT
>CAVRZU010000113.1:0-13726 GCA_963725365.1 uncultured delta proteobacterium
CCGAGATTCTTGTGGACTCTGTGAGGGCACTGGTATCTCCACGCAAGTGTTCAGCCTCCGAATGGCTCTCCGTTATGGAGGAAGCGCACGCTCAGGGCCTTCGCACAACAGCTACTATGATGTTCGGCCACGAAGAAGCGCCCCGGGACAGGCTTGCTCACCTTTTTGCCTTGCGTGATCTTCAGGACCGTACCGGAGGCTTTACTGCTTTTATCCCCTGGGCATTCCAGCCGCAAAACACCGCAATCCCTCGGGAGCCCGAAGGTGCTGTGTCATATTTGAGACTTCTGGCAATTTCCAGGCTCGTTCTGGACAACTTTGACAATATCCAGGCCTCCTGGGTGACAATGGGGCCGAAAGTTGCTCAGTTGGCACTGTTTTTCGGGGCCAACGATTTCGGTTCCACAATGATCGAAGAAAACGTGGTCGCTGCGGCAGGGGTCCGTTTCCGGCTTTCCATCGAAGAGATCTGCCGGATAATCCAATCCGCCGGTTTTGAGCCCCGGCGTCGCAAGATGTCTTACGAATTGATATGAAACTTTAGACTGCTGTGGAAAATCTTGACAAAATTTCAAGAACTCGATGTGACTTAGGGGTGAATAACCCTTGGGAGATTCACCGCGCCGAGTGGGTCGTGCCTGTTTGCGCCCCGCCTTTGCAAAACGGGGCCGTGTTGACCCGAGGGGGCCGAATTATCGCTGCGGGCAATTTCCCCGGCATCCGGAAGGACGCTCCCTCGGGCGCCCGGTTGACCGACCACGGCCTGGCAGCCCTTGTTCCCTCACTTGTTAACGCACATACACACCTGGAACTCTCAGGGCTTAAGGGAAAAATTCCCCTGCCGCAGCCCTGCTTTCGAGATTGGGTCCAATGTCTGCTCGCTCTTCGCGGCGGGATGCAACCCCACTTAGTCGCCGAGGGCATCCGAAGCGGCGAAGCCGAGCTATCAGCGAGCGGTACGGGGCTTTTCGCAGATATAACGAACGGGGCGGCCCTGGTCGTGGGACCGCCGGCCGATTCCCGCAACACCTGTTGCCAGCCGGGTTTGCCGCCGCCGGAGGCAGCGGCAAACCCGGCTGGCGGTCCACCGCCCTGGTTTTCCTCGAATTGCTCGGATTCAACCTGGACTCGGTAGCCTCGGCTATGCCTGTTGAGTTGCACGCCGGGGCGGCCCTTGAATTTTTCTTTTGCCGCCGCCAACGGCAGCGGCAAACCCGGCCGGCCGTCCCACCGCCCTGAATACATTCCCGTTCCCCACTCGGTCTATTCCGTATCGCGGCTATCATCTCGGAGTGCAAGGAAATGGCGCGGTCGCGCCGGCAGCCTTTTTCGATTCACGTTGCTGAACATCTCGATGAGATCGAATTTTTGCAGAGCGGGCAGGGTTTTTGCCGCGAACTGCTTGACAGGCTGGGGCGTTGGGCGCCGGCGTGGACCCCCCCGGGGAAATCCCCGGTGGAGTACCTGGACGGCCTGGGCGTCTCTCGATTCCCGCACACTCCTGGTGCACGCAGTACATATGACGGAAGCCGATTGGGCGCTTGCGGCCGCTCGGCAATGCACCGTGGTCTTCTGCCCGAGAAGCAACAAGAACCTGGGCGCGGGCCGTCCGTGGATCGAGAAGGCGCTTTCAATCGACATGAATTGCGCCCTTGGGACCGACAGCCTCGCCGGCAACACCGACCTGAACCTTTTTGCGGAAGCAGCATTTACTCTTGACGAGCATCCGTCCATAGACCCTCGAGAAGTGCTCGAAATGATTACGGTCAATCCCGCCGCCTCACTTGGCCGCAGCGATGATTTCGGTGCAATCGAACCGGGGAGAAAAGCCCTTATGCTGGCGGTCGAAATCCGCGAGGGCTGCTTAGAAAAAAACCTGGCCGAGGCCATTATTCGATCGGGAAAAGAAGGAGCATGGAAATGGGTGATCTGAGCCCAAAGCTGAAGCTTGGAAGGATAAATTTCCTGAACGTCCTTCCGATCTACTATCCTCTGGAAGCAGGCATGATCCCGAATCCTTTTGTGATTGTTCCGGGCGTTCCTTCCGAGCTGAACGAACTTTGTGCCGGGGGGGCGCTGGATATCAGCCCCGTTTCGTCGATAGAATACGCGCGGCGTGCCGGCCTCTATCACATAGTGCCGGATCTTTCCATCAGTTCCGCCGGCGAGGTCAGGAGCGTTCTATTGCTGAGCCGCATGCCAATTGAGCGGCTTTCAGGCAAAACGGTTTTGGCCACCTCGAAATCCCACACTTCGGTAGGGCTGCTCAAGGTCCTTTGCAGGCTGCGATACGGGGTGGACTTGCGGATCGAAACAGGGGAATGCTCCAATTATGCCGCTGGATCGGGACTTCCCGACGCATGCCTGACAATCGGGGACGAAGCGCTGCGGCTTGGCGGCAGCGGCCTTTTCCCTCACGTGCTCGATCTCGGGGCAGCCTGGTTTGAGTGGACAGGGCTTCCGTTCGTTTTTGCCGTGTGGGTCGTGCGCAAAGAGACGGTTGCCACGAAAAACGGGCAGATGCGAAGTGCGGTCGATGCCCTTATTTCCTCGAAGAAATGGGGCCGCGCCGATATGGGCAGAATCTGCGAGCAGGCTGCCCGGACCGGGTTGCTGGAAATCACCGAATTTGAGCAATATTACAGTTGCCTCCAATATGATCTAAACGAACGAGAGCGCAAAGGACTCGAGCTTTTCTACTCGTATCTTCAACAGGCAGGCGAACTGGAGCAAGCGCCCCGGCTCGATATTTACGGGACTGAGGACTGAGGACGGAAGGCAATGGTGTTGCCATAGGGGAGGGGCACGAGACATGAATGCAGATCTGAAATTTGGCGTTACTCATCGAAGGGATTGCATATACCGAGCTTTTCCGATTTTGCCGCTTTGAGCAGTTCGCGATCCGAAGCAACGAAAACCACATCTGCTTTCGTTGCTTTCTTGAGCCACAATGCAGTCGAAAGATGTATGCTGTCAGTCCCCTTCAATGCATGTTTGGCAATCACTTCATCAATAAATTGGAAAACCTCGTTGTGTATTTCGACAACAGCAAGGGACATCCGATCGTCTCTAAAGGCTTTTTTGATTCGCTCAAGGTCGCCGGTTTCGATCTCTCCAGCTTTGTGCCTGCGAGTGATTGCCGCTAGTGTCTCAGGGTAGGCCAGTCTCGAAGCAGCCGCAATTGATCTTTCTTCGAGCAAGGCATTGACTTTGTCGCTTCCCTCTTCTTCTATATAACGTTTGACCAGGACGCTGCTGTCAAAGTAGATCATCTGCGCTCCCTGAGGAAAGTAGCGAATTCCTCATTCGTAATTTCTAATTGCCCTCAGGAATGCGCTTGAAAAGCTTTGCTCCGAGTTTGCGCAGGTCGGGATCTGGCAGGCTCTTTATAAGTGATTGTTCTTCGGGGGTCAGTTTCCTGATGGGGGATTTTGATTTTCTGTGCGTGGAGTATCGCCTGGCCTTGATTTTTTCCAGGTCCTTGTGAGCACGGTTAAGTATCGGCGCCGAGGCCGGCAGTTCGGCGACCTTTACAACTATCTTGTCAACAATGCACTCGGGCCGCTTGTCATTGATTTTATCGGTCAAAACTTCCTTCAATTGCTCCATGTGGTGCTTCCAGACCGAATCGTGAACGGCGATCACCAGCACCTTGTCCTTGAGTGACTTGGGACTGGTATAGCGCGCCACCTGTTCGCCAACCAGCTCTTTCCAGTCCCCGATCGGGTTTGGCACGAAAGCCGGATGAGCTTCGAGGAAGGTTTTCACCAACGGCCCCACTTTGATGTTGGAGCCCCGGTTCGAGCTTTTCATGTTTATTTTCACCTTGAGGTGGCGAAAGAAGCTTGTTTTCCAGCCTTTTGAGCGAGGCATTCAGGTCTTTGTACTGCTGTTGAAGCGTCTCCATGATGAGAAGGGTGTCATTGCTCCGAAGGGGCAGCTTTGAGAGCAACTGGTCATAGATGAATGAATCCAGGTTTGAAAGATAAAGTTCTTCAAAATATCTCAGCAGGGTTGCCGCCACCTGGAAAAAGACGGCAATGCCAGCCGCCTGGATCAATGGAAGCAGAAGGCTGAAAGTGGGCTTGATGCTTTCGATTATTTCCTTCGGGGTGTTGAGCATAGGTTTGGCTGCTTCGAAGGCTTCCTTTTGAGCTATGAGGGCGAGACCGGCAGAGGCGGTGTTGAATTGGGCGATGAGAAGCAGCACTGTCTGTGCCAGCCCCAGAAGGGGGAGGACCCAGACAAGACATCGGTAAGGGCCCCATGAACCGTGTAGAATGCTCCAATCAGCCTCTACCACCCGGCGTTCTTTTTCAAGCAGTTCCTCCGATGAGAGGTTTTTCTGAAAGCCGGAAAGAATTAGCCGAAGCCTGATAAACGGATGCAATATAAAGGTCAGGGGGGTCCGTATGATTCTTGCCGTCAGGGCCGCAAAGGGGGCAAGAGTCCCCTGTCTTGAGGAAATGGTGAATTGTTGACCTTCCTGTCCACGGCTTAATGATCCACGCTCATTGCCTTCCGACATAAATAACTGCAGCAGGTATCTTCCGGCATACTGAACCACAAGCCAGAGCAGGCGCAGTTCCAAAAAGATCATGCCCGCCCGGATGATGAAAAGGAGAACCCTGCTGACCAGTTCGATATTTTCCCGGTAATCATTTTGCGCGGCAGGCCCTACGGGCTGTTTAGACCTGTCCGGATCGGTTGATCTGCCGGTTTGGGCGGTCTTTTCCTGTTGGTCCTGTTTGCCCCTGGAATTTTCAGGCGAAGTAATGCTTATACCTTGAAGATCGGACCAGAAAACGATCTTGCTCAGGTCTTTAAGCTCCGGACCTTGCCGAGGGGGATAAGCAATGCCGGATGAGAACCTGGCAAAAATAAGACATAGAAAGAAAAAGACGAACCACCACAATCTATGGAGTGTCTCATATCGCCTCAATCCGTGGAACATTGGATCTCCTCATGCTTGGACAAATTAAAACTGCCGTCAAGGGTCTTACTATTTATCAGAAAGAGCGAGGTTTGAACAATTAATTAGGTTTCAGGTTCGAAAGGCCCGATGTGCATCCTGTTATTTACGGCACAGTCCAGCATGTGGCTCAGCCCGCCTCGTTCTTCGGGGGAAAAGCCGAAGGATGCCTTCCAGATATCGTCATTTTCCATGCACAGGTAGACGCACAGGCCGGGGTCAATCCGCCGGATTCTCTCAACCATAAAAGAATAGAATTCGGCCCTTATGTCTCGAAAGTAGCGCATCTTGCCGTCCAGTCCTCGAATGAACTCACCGTAGGCGATCCTGCTCAAAGGATGGCGCAATCTGAGAATTTCTTTCAGTTCCGGCATGAATCGGAAAGCCCCCAGGCTGATCCAGACGATTCGGGCCGGGTCGATTCCGGCGAAGAGTCGATCCAGGGTGCGGGCGTAGCCCGATTTCCACTCCGGGTGGTCGATGATCGGGTCGAAATGAAATGCGAGAAAATAGCCCTCACCGGAACAGAAGCGTGCCGCCTCGATCCTCTCGGCGATGGTTGCGGCAAAGGGTTCTTCCTGCTTGCGGATTTGCGCGGAATTGAGCGACCAGGCTACTATCGTATGCCCTCCATGATCGAGACCCGAGAGGTTTTCCACAAAGTTGGTTTTCGTTTTCAATTCCAGGACTGCATTCGGAGTCTTGGCAAAATACGGAACAATGAGTCGGGAAAGCTCGGTAAACGGGTCGAGAAGAAGGGAATCCGTGAATTCACCGGTGCCGATCCTGTGAAGGCTATTGCGGTTTTGCGCCAGGACGTCCGAAAGTTCCCCGAACATTTGGCCGAGGTTGCCGAACAGCCTCAAATTAGGCTGGTTAAGGTAGGCCTGAAGGATGCAATAGGAGCAGCCGATGGAGCATTGGGTCCCGAAATGGAGAATTTTGTACCCGCAGCAATGGTAGTGGCGGGTACCGGGACAGGATTTCATAAACCTTCCCCGAAAATCCACCACTTCAAGAATATCAGGATCGCAACAAGCGGCGTCTGAAATTCGGTCAACTGTTTCAAAAGAAGCGCCTGGCAGGTTCTTGCGCAGCGTGGCTACAAGCTCGCCTTTCGCAACGGAGGATTCAACGGTAACTTTTCTGGGAGCCTGGATTTTTTTCATGGTGTCGAAAGATCAGTTAGCCTTCATTAGACGTTGTTTTATTTTTGTCTTGCTCTTGCCTTGCCGCCGCCGAAGGTTTGAGTGGCGAACCTGGCCGGCGGTCCCGCCGCCATATGGCATCCAGGCGGTCTGATTCGACGATGGACCTGGCCGAATGCACAATCTTGCGAAGTTCTTCGGGTCCGTTAAAACTCAATTCCATTTCCCAATTATCGCCTTCAAAAGCAGGGGGAGGGATGATCCGTATCCCGGACGGAAGCCCAAGGGCTTCCATGTCGCGTCGAAATTGTTTTTGTCTCGAACTAAGCCGGGGATAGCGCAGTTCGGCAAGTAAAGTTCTTAGCGCCTGCGTTTTTTGACGGTGGTTCAGATCCCCCGACATGAGGATTTCTCGTGAACGGGAGGCCTCGATTATATCGGCGCCCGACTTTTGCTCGCGAACAGCTATTTCGCTTATGTGTTCAACTATTTCCACCTGGATGCTCGCGCTGCACTTTAGAGCCTTGAGAACAGACAGGAGGGAGTCCCTGCTCCTTTCGTCCCATCCGGCAACTTCGAGCGCGGCACGCTCCGCGATAGCGCCGGAGGCGAGCATCTCAAGGGTCTCGGTCCCACCTGCCGAAAGCAAAGCCCATTTGGCCGGAACGCCGGGGCGGTTTGAAACGTTCAGGCCGGAAAGAAAAAACGAAGGAATTTCCTGCGATTGAAAAGCTACCATAAGGACGGACATTATTTGTGCTTTTTCCGCCAGGTTAATTCCGCTTTCGAAGATCTTTTTTTCAATCCTTCGGCTCCAAAGCTCGCGGCTATCGCAGTCCTGGCCAAAAATGCGGCACACTGCCCCCTTTGCCCCGTTCTCCTTTGCCCATCCAAGCCTTTGGAAGCCGTCAACAGCGATGTATTCGGCGCCTTTTTGCTGCAGCCAGGGAGGGTCTAGAATCCCGAACCTGGCAAGAGAGTCCTTGAGACGTGTGGAGGCTGCTAATCTTCGAATTTCAAAAGTGCGGTTGTCCAGGTCGATCTCGGAAAAGGCTACAAAGCGCAAGTCCATCCTGCTCAGATGTCCTTTCCGCAAAGCCGTTTGAGCGCCTCGGCGTAACGGGCGCGCGTTTTCCGCACGATTTCTTCAGGCAGCCCTGGAGCAGGCTCTGTCTTCTTCCACCCGCTCGACTTCAGATAGTCGCGCAGAAACTGTTTGTCAAAGCTCTCGGGGCTGCTCCCGGGGCGGTAGCGGTCCGCCGGCCAGAAACGGCTTGAGTCAGGAGTGAGTACTTCATCGACGAGCATCAACCGCCCATCGGCTATTCCGAACTCAAATTTCGTATCGGCGAGAATTATTCCACGCTCCCCGGCATATTCGAAAGCTTTCAAGTAAAGCGCAATCGCGGTCTGTTTAACCTGCCCCGCGATTTCCGGCCCTATGGTCTCGCTCATCCGCTCAAAGGAAATACTTTCGTCATGCTCCCCCATTTGTGCTTTGGTGGAAGGAGTAAATATGGGTTCAGGCAGCTTTTGAGCTTCGATTAGTCCAGGGGCAATGTCTATTCCGCTCACCCGGCCGCTTTTCTGATAATCCTCCCACCCCGATCCTGCCAGGTAACCTCTGACGATGCACTCTACAGGCAGCACTTTTGCCTTTTTAACCCACATCGTCCGCCCCTCCAGTTGTGAGGCGTAAGGCCGGCATACTTCGGGGAACCGGCTCGAATCGATGCTTATCAGATGGTTGGCAATGATGTCGTTGAGGTAGTTGAGCCAAAATTCAGAAAGAAGGGTCAGAATCATCCCCTTGCCGGGAACCGGGTCGGGCATTACTACGTCGAAAGCTGAAATCCGGTCCGTTGCCACTATGAGCAAAGAGTTGCCAAGATCGTAAATGTCTCTTACCTTTCCTCGCGACAGGAGATTCAATCCGGGGAAGTTCGTTTCGAAGATCGGCGGTGTCTCGATCATCTTTTCTCCTCGTAAAATAGACTTGGGACAATATATAACTTACTCAAAGCGTGATGCACAAACTATCAAAATAGAATAAATTTCGGCAAAAACCAAAAACAAAGAAAATTGCGAATAAGGGACTTCACGATGCTAACGTTACCCAAGTGCATTCTACTTCCGATTGATGGGACAATCGAGTCGCTTCGGCCGGTTGCATTCATCAGCAGACTCTACCCCCCTTCCAGAAGTCAGCCTGGTCCTGTGCTACTTCACTGCGCCGGTCCCGCCCGCTTATGCCGGAGGGGTGGTTGAGTCCGCCGAGCTGTTGAGGAAAAAAAGAGAATTCTTTCAGGCACAAAAACAGAACGTGCGCCGCATCTTCGACCAGGCCCGAGAGGTGCTTTTGAAGACGGGTTTTCCTAGAAGAATCGATACGGGAACATGTCGAGCAAAGAGAAATGAGCGTCGCGAAACAGGCGTGCATTCTCGCCGAAATGAGCAAGGTCGATGCGGTTGTGGTCCAAAAGCGCATTACAAGCAGCCTGGAGGGCTTCATCAGGGGAGATCTCTCATCAGCCCTCATGGAGCACTGCCTGGAAAGTCCGGTCTGGTTCACCGAAGGTGAAGCCGATACTAAAAAGGCCGCAATTTGCATAGTCAACGAGGAGGCCGCCCTGCGGGTTACGGATCACGCAGCCTATATGCTTGCCGGAACGGGCGCCGGCATTACCCTTTTGCATGTGGCAAAGAAACCTTCCCGTCAGCTTTCATGCCGCCCGTCGGATGCCTTGAAAGAATTGGCGGACTATGCCGATACGCCTGTCAGACAAGACAAGGTATCATATCTGTTAAAGGCAGCCGCAATACTGGCGGAATACGGATTCGATGAGAGCCGCGTCCAGATAACTCTGATACCGGACAGGGG
The DNA here is from genome assembly GCA_963725365.1 of uncultured delta proteobacterium. Lineage (GTDB taxonomy): Bacteria > Desulfobacterota > Syntrophobacteria > Syntrophobacterales > Syntrophobacteraceae > SbD1. The sequence continues at coordinate 9,002 of CAVRZU010000113.1, forward strand.
CGATACTGCCGGTGAAATCCTTTCGTGGTGCGCCTCGAACGGTATCGGAATCATAGGGCTCGGTCATTGCCGGCCGGCCGGAGTATGGGGCTTTCTGAAAACTTCGGTTACTAAAAAGATACTTGCCGATTTCAAGAACGTATCGGTCTGGGTATCTCAATGAGGTGCTCTAATTTTTTGCTTTTGCCTTGACCGCCGCCGTGCGTTTGGAGGCTGGCTGCGGCTTCTTTTTCTTCAGGTCTTCGTAGGCGATAAGTATCGGGCTGGCCACAAACACCGATGAGTAACTTCCGGTCACCACACCGATCAGCATGGCAAAGCTGAAATCGTGAATAACGCTGCCGCCGAGAAGGAAAAGACACAATATCACAAAAAAAACAGTCATCGAGGTCAGAACCGTCCGGCTCAGGGTCTGGTTTATCGCCCCGTTTATCATGTCGCTGAACTTGATCTTCTTGTCTTTGTTGCGATTTTCGCGGATTCGGTCGTAGACGATGATCGTATCGTTTAGCGAATAACCCGAGAGGGTCAGCAAGGCCGCAAAGACTTCCAGGCTGAATTCTTTATTGAAAAGAGCAAAAATCCCGATCGTTATCAAAATGTCGTGGACCAGCGAGAGCAAGGCCCCGAGCGCATACGGGAGCTTCAGGACCCAGCAGAGAACGAGCGTGACTGTAAGCGCCCCTCCGATCAGGTAGACCGCATTTAAGCCGAGCGCCTGGAGCAGGTAGATTCCCACTATCAGCACGCCACCCATTATGAGGCTGGCGGTCCATTTGAATTCGAATCGCCCGGAAATATAGATGGCGATCAGCAGTAAAGCGTAAAAAATCGAATAAAGCGCCTTCTGCCGAAGGTCATGCCCAACCTTTGGCCCCACCATTTCTACACGCAGCACCTGTTGGCCGGGGCCATAGGATTTGCCGAGTTCGTCCTCGATCCGGTTCGACAGGCTTCCCAGTTCTTCATGAATGGCATCGGTGCGGATCAGGTATTCATTGTCGCTGCTGGAACCTATCTGCTGGACGAAACCGTGCGAGATAATTCCCTGGAGTGCGTGTCGGATTTGGTCCGGATTGGTTTTTTGGTTGAATTTAGCCTGGATTAGTGTTCCCCCGGCAAAATCGACTCCCATGTTGAGCCCGCCGCGCACAAAGAGAGTTATCAACCCAAGCAAAATGATCGTGCCGGAAAGCAGGAACGCTTTGTAGCGCAATCCGACGAAGTTTATGTTGATATCCGGTCTTATAAGCTGCATTCTTTTTCCTTATGGTTCACAACGGATTAGGCTGTTAGACTGAAGGGGTTTAGGCCGAAGGGGTTTAGGTACTGCCTAACAGCCTTCAGTCTTTCTCTTGCTTCAGCCTCTTGGAGGAAGACCCTTCTTTTCCGTTCTCCGGCTTCTGTTCCCCGTCCTGTGAGCTAGATGCTCAGTTCCTTTACCCGCCGTTCGGTCAGAAGATAGTCAAAAATAATCCTGGTTACGAAGATCGCCGTAAACATGTTTGCCGCCAGACCGAAAAAGAGGGTAACCGCAAAACCCCTTACGGGACCCGTACCGAACCCATAGAGAATCAGCGCCGCGATCGCGCTGGTGACGTTTGCGTCCATAATCGTTATGGTTGCGCGCTGGTACCCTGTATCAATAGCTGCGCGCGGCGTTTTGCCCAGCCGCAGCTCCTCTCGTATCCGTTCATAAATAAGAACGTTTGCGTCAACGGCGATCCCGATGGTAAGCGCGATACCGGCAATGCCTGGCAGAGTGAGGGTTGCACCGACAAGGGAGAGCAATGCCAGTATTAGCAATATATTCATGACAAGGGCCAAGTCCGCAATCACTCCCGAGACCTTGTAGTAAACAATCATGAACAGGATAATGCCCAGTCCGCCAAAGGCCGAGGCCAGGATTCCCTTCTTGATCGAGTCGGCTCCCAGCGCCGGTCCAACAGTGCGCTGCTCGAGAATCTTGACGGGGGCCGGCAGCCTGCCGGTGCGTAGCGCAATCGCCAGCACCTTGGCTTCTTCGTCGGTGTATGAACCCGAGATGTCGGCCCTTCCGTTCGGGATGCGTTCCCTTATAACGGGGTCCGAATAAACGACACCGTCCAGAACTATTGCAAGCTTTCGTCCAACATTTTCGCTGGTGATCCGTTCGAATATCTTTGCGCCCTGTGGATCGAAATTGAGCGAGATATGCGCCTCGCCAAACGAGCGGCTGCCTATTTCAACCCTGGCGTCAGTAATATACTGCCCGGTAAGCACGGTTTTGTCTTCCAGAGGGATCTTCGTTTCCTGGGAGTTTCTATCCGAAGGCCTCATAGGATAGAGCTTTACTCCAGGCGGAAGCTTATTGTCATGAATTTGCTCTTCGGTAACGTTTTCCGCCACCATTTTGAATTCGAGTACCGCAGTTTTTCCGATGAGGTCGATGGCTTCCTGGGGGTTCTTTATTCCGGGAAGTTCAACCAGTATCCGGTCGTTTGCCTCAGGTCGAATATCAGGCTCACTCACCCCGAACTGGTCGATCCTGTTGCGGATAGTCTCAAGGCCCTGGCCTACTCGCCATGGCCCGAAGATCGTTAACTTCCTTCTGGTCCATGGTCAGAAGCACCCTCGTCCCAGCAGGCGTGGTTTCCGTTGAGGCCGCCTTCAGCCTTGGGAAACTACTTTTTATTGCTTCGTTGAACTCATTTAATTGTTCGTTCGACGGGAGGACCACTTCGACATCCCAGGCACCGGTCTTTGCAACTTTGGTAAATCCGATTTTTTTCGCGCGCAGAGCGTCCTTGATCTCTTCAGCCGATCTTTCCGCCGCATTTTCGACCGCTTTGTCCGCCTCGACCTCCAGCACCAGATGGATACCGCCCTGCAGGTCCAGTCCAAGGTGGATCTTATCGGGCAAAATGGTGGACAATCCAGGCAGCGGGGTGGTTACGAAAGTCGGTACAAGGCAGAAAATACCGATTATGAGGATTCCCGCAACTATGAGCGCACGAATTCCTATGCTTTTCAATTACGCCTCCAAAAACTGAATAATGCACAGTGAAGGGTGAAACGTGATGGGGTGAACAGAACAAAGCCGGCTCAATCAGGCAGGCTCTTGTTCCCGCTTGCTCACTGCTCACCGTTCACTATTCACTAATCTTTTCTTTGGCCGTTTCTTTTTCCGGAGGCGCCTCACCCTTGGAGACCAACCCACCGACAGCGCTACGGTTGACTTTTACGCGAACTCTTTCGGCAATCTCCATGGTTATCACGGTGTCGTCAACACCGGTTATTTTGCCGCGGAGTCCGCCTGCTGTAAAAATTGTATCGCCCTTCTGAAGGTTTGCCAGCATCTGCTTCTGTTCTTTTTGGCGCTTTTGCTGCGGGCGAATCAGCAGAAAATAAAAGATCGCAAGCATCGCGATCATGAGGAACATGGGATTGCCCAAATTGAACAATCCGGCGGGTCCGGCCCCGGCCCCGGTCCCGGCATCTTGTGCGAACGCATCGGCTGCGTACGCCAATCCAGCAAAAATCATCGGTTTCCTCCAAGATTTTTTAAATCGAATCTGTTCTTTTAATGCAGCCAGTGCTGCAATTCCAGTTTCAAACCAAAGATGCGAATTAAACGATATTCCGTCGCGAATGTCAATCGGCTCAATTCGACTGCCTCCAAAATGTAACGGAAGCGGGGCCGCTGAATTTTTTTAGACGCGAAGCCGCGAGGATTCCTTTTCACGCAAGACCGCGAAATCGCAAGGAAAGATGTCTCACGCGAAGCCGCGAAGCCGCGAAGAAAGGCGGGTAACCGCCCATCACCGTCCATAATCTTTATCCTGAGCGCCCTGGCGTCTTGGGTGAAAAAGCTGTGTTTTTCCCTTTTCGCGTCTTTGCGTGGAAAAACTCCCGTCTCATTCGTTCTTGATAATCCACACTAAATCGGTATCGTAAAAAACTTGTCACACTTCTGCGATAGATTGTCACCCTCTCGCGATGAATCCCCGCTGAAATTCGAATAAAAGTTGCGCCGAAGAAGGAAGTGTTGCTCTGTGGTACTTTGCTGACCTCCTCGAACGAGGGACCAGAAAGCCCGGATATGAAGGTTTTCGCGCTCCAGCAGTGTGAAGCCTTCATGCCCGGGCTTTTTTTATGAGTACGACGGCAAGACCCACGAAGCGAGCTCCCTCGGATTACCACGGATGACAGAGCCAAACCCATCGTAAGGTGGGGACGGAAAGCCACGGGTCTTACGGAAGATAGCCGGGTTGCCTTTCTCCAGCAGGAGACAGTGTACCTGGCTTTTGTTTTTTGGAGCGCTGATTTGGGGCTTATTGCCATTGAAGGAGGTGAAGAGGGGGGAAGAGGGAAACATCGAAGCATTCCCATCGTGGGGAAACAACTTGAATTTTTGTGAAATAGGATGATGGATCAGGAGGAAAAGATGAAGAAAAGTTTTATTGCAATATTGGGGATTGCCGCGCTTGGCCTGCTCCTTACGAGCAATGCCGGGTATGCGTGCGATCCGAACGATCTCTACACCCTGCAGACCACCAATGCATGCCCCCATTGCGACCTGAGCGGAGTGGATCTTACCGGCATGCCCTTCGGCCGTGTGGACCTGAACGGGGCGAACCTGAGCGGGGCGACGCTGATTGGGATAAATCTCAGCAACTCGGACGCGGATGGCGCAAACCTGAGCGGCGCGAACCTGAACGCCGCGAACCTGACCGGGACCGACCT
>CAVRZU010000114.1:0-20059 GCA_963725365.1 uncultured delta proteobacterium
CTATGTCCTCTACTTTTTCGTTCAGATTACGTATTGCTGAAGATTACGAATGTTAAGTGGCGAGGGCCTGGCGACGACTGTGATGTCATCGAAGGAGCGCAGTAGGATATTGAAAGGTACCTCTCCGCCCACCACGACCGACTTGGTCTCTGTCCTGGAGCAAATGCCAGTGATGCGGACTCTGGTTCCTAATGGGATGTGAATCATCGGCGGTATTTCGTTCACCGCTGGTGGATGATGATCCAGTGCCGTGAGCAATTCGCCATCTGCATTAAGAGCAAATTCATCCTGCGCAGCTTCGCGGACCTCTTCCACGACCGTTCTTCGATCACGGTCCTCAATGCGGCTCAGCAAATAATCGACATCAACTTCAAGAACATGGTTTCCGCCGATGGCCAGGTCGCCGGCAGGCAGACAAGACAAATCGTAACGTAATGTTGCTGGTGCTGGTCGGGGCAATACTGGCTCTGATCTTCGTTGTGATCATCGGACCGTCGATTTTGAGGCCGATATCCAGTCTTACCCGCTCTGTGAAAGAAATTCAGAAGGGAAACCTCGATCTTGTCGTAAAGGCCAGATCGGCAGATGAAATAGGCCAGCTTGCGGAAGCTTTCAACGAGATGACCTCGACCCTGCGCAAGCTGAGGCGTACGAGCCGTGCGCGGCTGATTCGCTCCGAGAAGGCCACGCTTTCGGCCCTTAACTCGCTTTCGGATGCCATCACCATTTGCAATGCCACAGGCGATATCGAGCTTTCCAACGAGACGGCTCAACTTCTTTTTGCTCTCAAAGCGGGGACTACAATCCAGTCGGTTGAAAACGAGAAGATACGTGAACTCTTTGAACGCGTATCGCGTGAAATGCGTACCGTGCGCCTCAAGACTTACGATTCGGCCATTCAGGTCTTTAAGGATGGAGAGGAACATTTCTTTCTGCCCGAGGGGGTCCCGATACTGGACGAGGAAAGACGGCTGATAGGAGTAACGATCATCCTGTCCGATGTGACCCGGCTGCGGCAGCTCGATGAGGTAAAAAGCGGTCTGATTTCGACTGTTTCGCACGAACTAAAGACCCCTTTGACTTCCATCAGGCTTGCAGCCCATGTGCTCCTCAACGAAAAGCTCGGTCCGCTTACCCCCAAACAGGCCGAACTCGTGATGGCGGCCCGAGAGGACAGCGAGCGGCTTTACCGAATTATCGAGAACCTGCTGGACATCCATAAACTGGAGTCGGGAGAGTCCAATATCGAGATGGTTCCGGTGAGCCCCGAGCAGGTGCTCCTCAATGTCACCGAGGAGATGAGGCCTGCCTACGTGGATCGGGGAGTTTCGCTCGTGCTCGATTTGCCCGGTGACATCCCCGAGGTCCTTGCCGACAGGCTGAGACTGGAAATCGTCTTTCCAACCTGCTCAGCAACGGGCTCAAATTTACCCCTCCTGGCGGACACGTGAAGATATCCGCGAGAAGTGAGGAAGACGCGGTGCTTTTCACCGTCGAGGATACCGGTTCGGGGATACCACAGGAGTGTGTGCCCCATATTTTTGAAAAATTTTTCGCGTGCCGGGGGCGGTGCGGCAGAGCACCACGGGATTGGGCCTGGCCATCGTGAAGGAGATCGTCGAGGCCCACGGAAGCAAGATAGAGGTGAGCAGTAAACCGGGGGACGGCACGAGGTTCAGTTTCAGACTGAAGGCTGCCGACAGATTTGCAGACGAGATGAAAGCCGTATGACGAGCAACTTTATAGGAATTGCAGGATGATTTAAACTTATTTTCGAAAGGAGGTATGACAGATGGATTTGGCAATTTGGCTGCCGGGGATGTTTTTCCTGGGAATCGCGTGCATGGGAGTCGTTTTTGTGTTCGTAAAAGGTTGCGAAAAAATATGAGGCAAAGGAGTTCAACTGATGATCTACATTACAGCGGCTGTCGCAGTTTTTCTTTTTGTTTATCTCATTGTCGCCATGATACGGCCGGAATGGTTCTAGGCAGGCCCCGGCGATTTACCGATCCTGAAAGGAAAAACAAATGTCATTTATGCAGGTATGGTTACTACCTATAGCACTTCTTGTAACGTCCACTGTCGTTGCTTTCCCGTTGAGTCGCTACATGGCGTGGATAATGGATGGGAAATACCGCCCCCTGGCGGTTTTCCGCTGGTTCGAACAGCGCCTGGACAGCGGCGGGCAAAACTGGAAGCAGTATTTATTCTCCCTGCTCACGTTTAATACCCTGATGTTCGTCTTCGGGTTCCTGGTTCTGGCGCTCCAGCCATGGATGCCTCTTAACCCCAGAGGGCTTACGATGCTGGCCCCGAGCACCATCTTCCACAGCGTCGTCTCTTTCATGACGAACACGGACCTCCAGCATTATTCCGGTGATCAGCACCTGTCGAACTTCAGCCAGATCTTTTTCGGGATTTTCAACCTCTTCCTGTCTGCTGCGATAGGCCTGGCTGCGTTGACCGCGATCATCCGCGCTCTGCGAAGCGATTCATCGGTCGGCAACTTCTTCGTCGATATGTGGCGTGTGCTGGTTTACATGTTCGTGCCCGCCGCTCTTATATTCGGCCTCATTTTCATAACCCAGGGCAGCCCGATGACCTTCCAAACCTCGTACGATGTTTCGACGCTTGAAGCGGGGGCGATGGGCACGACCGACACGGGCGAGGCCAAACAGCAAACAATTGTCGTGGGGCCGGTCGCCGCCTTCGAATCGATGAAGATGCTCGGCACCAACGGGGGCGGATTTTACGGCATGAACTCCGCGCACCCGTTCGAAAATCCCACCGGTTTGTCGAATTTCTTCAATACCCTTGCGATGATGATTTTCCCGTTTGCTCTGGTATTGATGTATGGCCGAATGCTGAACAGGTTCCGGCACTCCCTTGTGATTTTCTCTGTCATGTTGGTCATGATGGCCGGCACAATCGGCTGGTCGGTCTATTTCGATACGCTGAAACCCAATCCCGGACTAACCGGACAAGCGCTGGAACAGAAGTTCGAAGTCCCCAGTGCGGCATCTCCGGGAGGAAAGCTTACGGTGAGTATGCCGGCAGTGCCGAGCCTGCCAGTCGAACAGCATCTGGGCAATCTCGAAGGCAAGGAAATGCGTTTCGGGACCTCTGCCGGCGCAACTTTTGATGCCCTCACAACCGACGTGACCTGCGGCGCCGTAAATGCGGAGATGGACAGCCTGAACCCGCTGGCCGCGCTTTCGCCTATGGCAGGAATGTGGCTAAACTGCGTATACGGCGGCAAAGGCGTGGGGATGATCAACATGTTGACTTTCGTCATCGTCGGGATCTTCATCGCCGGCATGATGGTGGGAAGAACGCCGGAATATCTTGGGAAGAAAATCGGCGCCCGCGAGGTGACATTTGCAATGATCGCCATACTGGTTCACCCGGTTTTGATTCTTATGCCCACGGGGCTTTTCGCCGCTACGACCTGGGGGCTTGCGGCAATAAGCAACCCCGGTGCGCACGGCTTCTCGCAAATCCTTTACCAGTTCTCTTCGGCTGCCGCCAATAATGGTTCTGCCTTCGACGGCCTCGGCGTCACGTATGGTTTCTGGAATGCAACGAGTCCAGCCCCGAGCGCGGTGGCATTCGACATCGCTGCCGGTCTGGTCATGCTTTTCGCCCGTTTTCTGCCGATTGTCGCACCCATGGCCCTGGCGGCGTCCCTGGGCGCAAAAAAATCGAGCCCGTTCGGTCTTGGCACGCTTCGGGATGACAGCTACAACGTTCGGTTTTCTCCTGCTGGGGACCGTAATGATCATCGCCGCATTGCTCTTTTTGCCTGTTGCCGTGCTGGGACCTGTAGCCGAGCAATTCGGCCCGATTCCTTTCGGGGGATAATGGTCAGGGGCGATCATCAAAGCGATATTAAGATACGGCGAGAAAAAGACGCACTCAAAGGAGTTCGAGATATGAGTAAGGAAGTTCCAGATTTTGAAATACCGGTAGGGGAGGCTCGTCCAGGTCCGGAGCAGTTTCAGTCGATGCGCCGTGTTAAAGCGAGGAAGCTGCTGGAAAAGGAGACCGCAAAGTTGCCTTGAAGCAGGCGTTTGTCATGCTGCGGCCCGACCTCCAGTGGAATAATCCCGTCATGTTCGTGGTTCTGGTTGGGGCTGTTCTTACCCTTCTGTATATTGTCGAAGCTGCATTGGGCGGTTCCACGAGCCAGGTGTCCATTGGTTACTTTATAGCCCTCGATGTATGGCTTTTTTTGACGGTGCTTTTCGCAAATTTCGCCACTGCCCTTGCGGAGGCTCGTGGTAAGGCCCAGGCTGAATCGCTCAAAAAAGCCCGCCACGACACTGTTGCCTACCGCCTGAATGCAAAAGGCGCCATCGAAGAAGTCTCGTCGGCAAATCTAAAACAGGGTGACCGGGTCGTGGTAAAAGCGGGACAGGCAATTCCCGGGGACGGAGAAATCATCGAGGGAATAGCTTCGGTTGACGAATCGGCGATAACCGGCGAATCTGCGCCGGTAATTCGCGAGGCGGGCGGCGACCGGTCGGGAGTTACCGGAGGCACAGTGGTACTTTCGGACCGTATCGTGGTCGAGATAACGAGCAGCTCGGGGGAATCCTTTCTGGACCGGATGATTGCACTGGTCGAGGGCGCCATCCGCCAGCGCTCTCCGAACGAGATCGCTCTCACCCTGGTTCTCTCAGCTTTTACGCTGGTCTTTCTGATCGTGGTGATCCCTCTTTTGCCCATGGCCCGCAATGCCGAGCTGTACATGCAGAGCTACCTGGGCCTTTCGGAGCCTGTGAAAAGTCTCGGGACCGACGTCCCGACCCTTATCGCCCTTCTTGTGTGCCTCATTCCAACCACTATCGGGGCGCTGCTCGCAGCGATTGGAATTGCGGGGATGGACCGCGCTCTTCAGGCAAATATCATAGCCAAGAGCGGGAAGGCCGTGGAATTGGCCGGTGATATAGATGTCGTGCTGCTCGACAAAACCGGAACCATCACCATAGGCAACAGGAACGCTACCACATTCCTGCCGGTTGGAAAATACTCGGCCTCCGATGTGGGACGGCTTGCCGCACTGGCCTCTGCCGCCGATGCCACCCCGGAGGGGAAAAGCATAGTGCATTTGTTCGAAAAAGATAGCCATGCTCCGGTAGATGTGTCGCTGGAGGCCAAGTTCATTCCATTTACGGCGCAAACGCGCATGAGTGGAATCGACCTGCCTGACGGACAACAAATAAGGAAAGGCGCCCCTGATGCCATTATTAAATTTGTCAGCGGCTTGAGTGGCGGCAGCGTACCCCCGGAACTCAGCTCGCTGGTCAACAGCGTGGCGTCCCAGGGCGCTACGCCCCTGGCCGTCGCCGATGGACCCAATATTGCGGGCCTGGTCGTTCTTGAAGATATATTGAAGCCCCACATGTCGGAACGCTTCGAACGATTGCGAAAAATGGGGCTTCGAACTGTTATGATCACCGGCGACAATCCGCTTACGGCCGCAACGATAGCAAAAAGGGCCGGAGTCGATGACTTCCTGGCCGAAGCGACACCGGAAACAAAGCTTGCGTACATCAAAAAAGAGCAGATGGGGGGGAAACTGGTTGCCATGATGGGTGACGGCACAAATGATGCCCCTGCCCTCGCCCAGGCAGACGTCGCGCTGGCCATGAACGCCGGGACCCAGGCGGCCAAGGAAGCAGCCAATATGGTTGACCTGGACAGCGATCCGACAAAGCTGATCGAAGTGGTGGAAGTCGGAAAACAGCTCCTCGTGACTCGAGGCGCGCTTACGACCTTTTCCGTTGCAAACGACGTTGCGAAATATTTTGCCATCATTCCCGCGCTGTTTGCCGGCACCCTGCCGTGGCTGAAGGTGATTGACGTTATGCATCTTCACTCGCCGACATCGGCGATCCTCTCGGCTGTTATCTTCAATGCGTTGATTATTCCCGCCCTCATCCCGGTTGCACTCAAAGGGGTCCGCTACCGTCCGCTCGGCGCCGATGCTCTGCTGCTAAGAAACATGCTGATATGGGGACTTGGAGGCGTGATTTTACCGTTCATTGGAATCAAACTGATCGACGTGGTGATGTCGGCCCTGCACTTGGTCAGCTAAAAACATGAGTTTCAGGAGACACGGATATGATGAAATATCTTTCCAAGAGCATTCTACTTTTGATATTCGGAGTGGCCATCACCTGCATTGTTTATCCTCTGGTGCTGTGGGTGATCGGACAAACTTTGTTCCCTTTTCAGTCAAACGGCAGTATGCTGAAGGGGCCGGACGGCAAGTACGTTGGATCGAAGCTGATCGCCCAGCCCTTTACAAAAGATGAATATTTTCAGCCCCGGCCCTCGGCGGCCTCTTACGATGCATCCGCATCGGCTTCATCGAGCCTTGCGGCATCCAATTACGGGCTTCGGGACAGGGTGGGCCGGTCGCTCGGACCTGTCGTGAAGTATAAGAGCGGGCCGAAGGCCGGGCAACTCGTTGCCCCGGACGTCGAGAGCTGGTTCAGCGCCGACAAATACCAGGGAAAACCGGGGATTGTGGCCCAATGGGCGGACTCGCACAATTCGCTTGCCCAGGCTTGGGTAAAAACGGATGATGCACACGGGGCCTATGTGGACGACTGGGCAAAGGCCAAGCCCAAGATCGTGGCCCGATTTATCAAGGACAATCCCTCCACTCCCCAACCGAAAGCCCCGGACCTGGCAGTGGTGTTCTTCAAGGATTTTTCAAAGAAAACATCCCGGCAAATTCCTTACGGCGACAACCAAAACAGAGGGCGGAAAATCGGTTACCACGATCGATGTGATCGATTCGGGCAGTGACATTCAATCGACCTTCTTTTTAATGTGGCGTGAAGACCACCCCGACATCGAACTCCAGGACGTGCCGGGCGATTATGTTACAGCCTCGGCGTCAGGACTGGACCCGCACATCTCGATGGAAAATGCGCAGTTTCAACTGGAGCGCGTGGCATCCAAAAGGGCGGAAGACTTGAAACGCGACCCGGCCCAGATTCAAAAAGAGATCGAGGGGATCTTGCAGGAAAATGCTTCGGCGCCCTGGGGGGGACTTGCAGGCGAGAAGTTTATAAACGTTCTTGAAGTAAACCTGGAACTCGATAAGCGTTACGGAACGCCGTTAAGACTTTCAGGGAGAAGTAAAAATGTCCGAAGAAAAGGCCCTTAGCTTTCTTCAGTTGATACGCCGCTCCCAACGCGGCAAGCTGAAGGTTTATCTGGGCTATGGACCAGGGGTTGGAAAAACTTATCAGATGCTGCTTGAAGGGCAGCGTCTGAAGCAGGAAGGAGTCGATGTCGTTGTCGGTCTGGTGGAAACCCATGGGCGGGCGGAAACGGCAAAACTGATAGAGGGGCTGGATGTCGTGCCAAGAAAGCAGATTCTGTATCGCGGCATTCTCCTTGAAGAAATGGACCTCGATGCGGTGCTGGCGCGCCACCCGGAGGTGGCGCTCGTCGATGAACTGGCTCATACGAACGTTCCGGGCAGCGAAAACGCAAAACGCTACCAGGACGTGCAGGACCTTCTGGCTGCGGGTATTCACGTTATTACCACACTCAATATTCAGCATCTGGAGAGCCTGTACGACACAGTGGAACAGTTGGTCGGCGTTAAAGTGCACGAACGGTTGCCGGATTCGATCCTCGCGGAAGCCGACGAGATCGTAAACGTCGACCTGGCGCCCGAGGACCTGCAGCAGCGCTTGAGAGAGGGTAAAATCTACCCGCGGGAAAGGGTCTCAACCGCTCTCGATAATTTCTTCAAGCGCACTAATCTCAATGAGTTGCGCGAACTGGCTTTCAGGGAGCTTGCATCCCAGATCGATCTAAAGCGCACGAAGCACTCCCGAAGAGGAGCACGGAATGGCCCCCGATCAGGTGATGGTCTGTTTGAGTTCGCGCGGCCCCAACAGTGCGGGGCTTCTGCGCTACGGATCGAGACTTGCCGGACGCCTGAACCGCAACTGGTACGCCGTTTACGTCCAGCGGCCCTTCGGAATCGCCCACTGCCATAGACGCAAGCACCCAGCGCTATCTCTGGGAGACGTTGACCCTGGCCAACACGCTTGGCGCCATAGTCTTCACCTATAAAGGCGAAGATATCGTGGATACCATCCTGCATTTTGCCAGGGAGTACCGTGTCGGCCACATCGTCATCGGCCGTCCGGGGCCTTTGCCATGGTGGAGAAGGCTGCTCGGGCGAAAAACGGTCGTCGAACAGTTGATTCTCAAAGCCCAGGGTCTGACCGTAGTGGTTATGGACCCCAAGGCGGAGCCGAAAGGAACCGGCAGCAACAGGCTGAACGGCATGACTCATTAAATGAGGAGGAAATAAATTTACGGTAATTTCAGCATCAAAAGAAGGGGCTACGGAAATGAACTCAACGGGAATAAGAAAAAATGTGCTGGCATGTATGATTCTGTTCTTGACTATCTTCTCTCCTTTAATGGCTGCGTGGGCCGATGAGGCGGCGGCGCCCGCGGAAGCGGCGGCGCCCACAGGCCGTCTTACTCGTTTTCCACAGATATCTTGAGCCAGTACATATTCCGTGGACTCGCCAACAGCAAAGACAGCGCTGTCATCCAACCTTCGGCAACAATCACCTGGAATGGTTTTTCAGCTAATGTCTGGGGGAACTTCGACACCTCCCGCCACAGCAGCAATCCCTTTCTGCAGACCGGTATACAAGATGGCCAGTCGAAATGGAGTGAGACCGACTTCACAGTTTCATATACCAAGGAAGTATGCACTAATTTTTCATTACTCTTCGGAAACGTATTCTACGGCCTCAATCCACCATTGCAAAGCGCCTTCGGCCAGAACGAAGACGAATTGTTTGGAGGCGTCAGCTATACTTTCCCGTGGTTCACCGCGGCATTTACTGTTTACGGCGAAGTAATGCATTCCGTGGATGAGTGGTTTGAACTCGACCTCTCCAAGAGCATTCCGGTCGATTGCCTCTGTAAGGGGGCCACTGTGGACCTTGGGGCAAACCTTGGATATCTTATTCTCAACCATGATAATAATGTCTTAAGCCTTGCAGGGTCCAATTTATCAACGCCCACCCCACTGGACGTCGGCAGCTATTCGGATTTTCACACCTGCAATTTAACCGCCGACATCAAGTTTCCAATTGGCAAATGTCTTTCGGTCGCTCCGAAAATCGGACTCTGGCTGCCTTTGACCGCCGCAGCCGACAACTACCTGCAAGCCAATTCGCTGGACGAAAACGGCGTTCATTTTTACGGCGGCATAAACCTGACCGCAACTTTCTGACGGGAATCGCAACTCGGGTATGGAGACTGGACAGGAATCATTCCCCGGTCTTCGTATTCGATTTGGAGTTAAGAGAGAGTTAATCGGTATTACTCATTATTCTTCTTTGTTCTTTCAGCCAGCACTCTCACCGTATGCTCGATCTCTTCCGGTGTGACCCCGCGCCTTAGTGTTTCGATCTCTTCCATCAACCGGGCAAACCGGATAGCTTCGGCGGCGCTGACCCATTCGAGCTGGAGCCTTTCCGGCCTTATTGCCAGCTTTTCCATTTTTTTGTGAATCTTGTCTATGCGCTTAACTGTCCACTGGTTTGCGTTTATATAGTGGCAGTCGCCGAGGTGGCAGCCGCTGACCAGGATGACCGGGGCCCCTTTTGCAAATCCCTCCCAGATGAAAGACTCGTCCACACGGCCCGAACACATGGTCCGGATAAGCCGGACGGTTGGCGGATACTGAAGGCGTGATACCCCGGCGTAATCGGCGCCGGCGTAAGAGCACCAGTTGCATGCAAAGGCTACAATCTTTGTTGCCGGGCCTTCCGAAAGGACGCTTTCAATCTGGCCGACAATCTGTTCATCCGTGAAGTGGTTCATGACGATCGAATTAAAGGGGCATTCTGCGGCACATGTACCACAACCCGAACAGGCAGCGGAGGTTACGGTTGCAGCTATTTTGCGTTTCACGTCAACTGTGATGGCGCCGTATGGACATACCTCGGCGCACTTTCCGCAGATTTTGCATTCTTCCTGGACCACCTCGGCGGTAGTCGGATCGGAGAGCATTTCTCCACGGTGAAGCAACCGCGCGACCCGCGTTGCTGCGGCCGATCCCTGGGTGACCGATTCCTTTATGTCCTTTGGTCCTTCGGCGCATCCGGCGAAATAGATGCCCTTTGTGGCCGCATCGACCGGCTGGAGCTTGGGGTGGGCTTCCAGGAAAAAGCCGTCAGGTGAGAGTTGAAGTCCTAACATCTCCTGGATTTTTTTGGTTGTTTTGGACGGCTTCATGCCTACTGCCAGGATCAGCATGTCCAAATTATGGAATGCTATTTTTCCACCAGCCCCGTTATCAACGGCTATCCGCAGGCCGCGTTCGCCGGTCTCTACAACGTTGCCGGGCAAACCGCGTATGTACTGCACCCCCAAGCTTCGACTCTTTTTGTAGAGGTCTTCAAAACCTTTTCCGAAAGCACGAATATCGATATAAAAAACCTTTATATCCATATTGGGATAGTGTTCCTTGAGGATCAGCGTGCTTTTGACAGTGTTCATGCAGCAGATGTTGGAGCAGTAAGGGGCGCCTTTTTTTGCCGAGCGCGAACCTACACATTGAATGAAGCCTATGGATTCGGGCGGCCGCCTGTCCGTTGGCCTTATCAACTCACCGCCGGTCGGGCCTCCGGCGCTTACCAACCTTTCAAACTCGGTGCTGCTCAGCACATTTTCATATCTCGTATAGCCGTACTCGTCGAGTTCCGTTGGGTCGTAGGCTTCCAGTCCGGTGGCGACAACTATGCTTCCCACATGTTCAATGACTTCCTCATCCGACATGTGGAAATTGATGCACTTTTTTTCGCACACCTCGGCGCATTTAGCGCACACGACAGGGTTGTGACCAAGGCACTCATTGATGTTGATCACGTAAGCCGAGGGCACCGCCTGCGGAAAAGGCGAGTAGATGGCCCTCCTCGTAGAAAGACCGGAGTTGAATTCATCTGGGCGAACCACCGGGCACACATCCGCGCAATCGCCGCAGGCGGTGCAGTCCTGCTCCGATACGTAGCGGGCCTTTTTTAGAATCCTGGCCTCGAAATTTCCTATATATCCCTTTACATCGATCACTTCGGAGAGAGTGAGGAGCTTTATTCCGGGATGCCGACCGGCATCCGTCATCTTCGGCCCCAGTATTCAAATGGAGCAGTCCATGGTAGGGAAGGTCTTGTCCAGCCGCGCCATTTGGCCGCCGATGGAGGCATTTCTTTCCACCAGCACAACCTCGTAGCCGTTATCGGCAAGGTCGAGCGCCGCTTGGATTCCGGCAATGCCTCCCCCTATTACGAGAGTTCGTTTGTTGAGCGGAATCTTGCGGCCCTGGAGGGGTTCGAGCCTGGCGGCCCTGGCCACGGCCATTCGTACCAGGTCAACGGCCTTGAGCGTGGCGGCCTCGGGTTCCTTTAAGTGAACCCAACTGCACTGCTCCCGCAGGTTCGCCATTTCGAGAAGATAAGGATTCAGGCCTGCGCTCTCGATCATCTGCCTAAAGGTGGGTTCATGGAGCCTTGGAGAGCATGACGCGATCACCAGGCGGTCAAGCCCGAGTTCGGCAATATCATCCCTGATGCTCTGCTGACCGGGTCCCGAACATGCGTACTGGATATCTCGAGAAAGAGCCACATGTTCAAATTTGGCGCTCTCGGAGGCCACTTTCGGGCAATCGACAGTTCTGGAGATGTTCAATCCGCAATGGCAGATGTAGACGCCGATTCTTGGACTTTCGCCGTGTGCAGGTTTTTGCATCTTATTATTCCCACTGTATCGTTCGGGCTAAAATGGAGGTGAGGTCCATCATTTCCATGCGGATTTCATCTTCCAGAAATGGATCTTCCATCGCGCACTTGAGGTGTATCTGGCATTTCGGGCAGGCCGTCACCAGGAGGTCGCTTCCCGTTTCTTTCGCTTGTCTTAGCCTGTTCACCTGCATGGCTTTGGAGTAACTGTCGCATCCTGTCCAAGCGCAATTGCCGCAGCAAAGGGATGATGCCCCGCGGTCGCGCATTTCTGTGAAAGCGCGCACGTTTAGCCGTTCAAGCAGGTTTCTGGGCAGTTGGCATCCGGTTTGTGTGCGGCTAAGCCTGCACGGGTCCTGAAAGGTTATCTTCCTGTTGAGCTTTGCGAAACCAACGGCGCCCTTGCTGATTTCAGCCTCCGCGAGTTCGAAGATATGGGTAACCTTAAATCCGGTTTCGATACCGTTTTCGGGATAATCGTGCGAAAATGCCCGGTAGCATTCAGGACAGGCGGTAACCAGTTCTTCGATCCCCATCTTTGAGATCATCTCTACATTGAGCCGGGCGAGTTTGACAAAGTTATCCCTGTCGCCTGACCAGAGCAAATCATGACCGCAGCATCTCTCGTTGTGCATGATGGCCGGATGGATATCGAAAAAGTTCATGAGCCTGAGCGCATCGGCTAAAATGTCGCTGGTGCTGATTGCGAGGTGATTCTTGAAAAATGTGTCAAAGTAGGGAGCGCACCCACCAAAAAGAGGATTTTACTTTTCTGGTCGGTTTGAATTTCAGGCGGCAGCCATCTCCAGTGCTCAACGGGCAGGCGGGCCGAGGTCATAGCGCGCATGAGGGAGTGGAAAAAGCCTTCATGGGCCTCAAACCTTCCATTTGTGGAGGCGGCGTTTCGCATCTCCTTTATAAAATCCGGAAAGTTGACCGCTGAAGGGCATCGGTCGTAGCAAAGGCCGCAAGTGAGGCAAGACCAGATGTCCTCCTTGATGCAGGAGGAGTCGAGGTCGCCGGCTACTGCCGCATTTGCGATTGCTCTTGGGGAAAACTGTTTTCCGGACAGGGCCACCGGGCAGGCGGATGAACATTTGCCGCAGTCCTGGCAAACATTTATGTTATGAGCCGCCAAAATAGATGCGGCCGACTCCGGCGAGAGTTCAGGTTTTTTCGTCCTGCGGGGATAATCGACAGGTGTTTTGCCCAGTTCCTGAATCCTGTCTTTGAACCCGATCAGAAAATCGAGCAACTCTGAAGACTGGTCGGGATAGAAGGATACAAAACCGAGCCGCTCCCCTCCCAGACCAAGCAGGCTAAGAATCCCCCTGGTGTCTTCCACGTTTCTTTCTGCAACACGAGTTCCGATTCCGTAACGGCAGGTCCCTGGTTCACACCCGACCAGCGCGACTCCGTCAGCCCCGGTTTCGAACGCCTTGAAAAGCAGTGATTTGGTTATTCGGCCGCCGCAAGGTATCCGTATCATTCTGATCTCCCGGGGCAGCGGGGCAAGCGTGTCCTGCAGGGTCTGGAATGCAGCGTGCGGGCACCAGTTGCAAAGGAAAAGAATTATCTTGAGATCATCTTCCATAATCACTATTCGACCAGCCACCCGTTGACTCAAACACCAGTCATTACCTCCTCTATTATCTGCTCCAGAAACAGCCTGTCACGATAAGGGCTGTCGGCGGCGTCGGACGGACAGACCGAAATGCAGTTGCCGCATCCCTTGCAAAGGGCTTCATCGACAACAGCATAACCGGAGTCCGGCGGGTTGCAGTGAAAACTTATCGCCCGGTAAGGGCAAGCCTTCACACACCGGCCGCATCCCCTGCAAAGTTGCTTATTTATGGAGACTGTATAAGCTTTGTTTTGCCTGGGTCCTCGCGGCATGACCGTAGCAGCGAGAATTCCGGCTGCCGTTCCCTTTAAGCGCTCGGAGACGTTAATGCCCGCCGGACTGGCGAGCAGGAGCCCGGGAATGGAAGTGGCGCCGGGGACGAAGAAGGGGGTCCCTTTTACACCCTTTGCCTGCATGGAACCTGCAAACTCATGCGGCGGCATATCGGGATGAGGCATATAAGCATGCTCCTTCGCGCTCTGTCTCCCAGTATTACCGCTCCTGCGCTGAAAACCTGGTGAGTGCCGTCCTCCATGTTCACGATTACCCGGAAGTCTCCCACTGTGCCCTTAAGAGACTTGGCGCACGATCCAAGAAATGCGTGGACGTTGGGATAATCGGGTACGGAAGGAAGCGGTCTGTCCGGGCTTCCGAACCAAAAGACCTCCATTCCCATTTGACCCAGTGTCTGAGCGCTCCTTAGCACGGCTTCGGATGTCACCGATTATTGCGGTCGTGAAGTTATACTGGCGCGCTGGAGCGGGGAGGGACTTAAGAAGCGAGGCTCGCCGGATGGATCTCTGAAGCAGGCCCTTAAAGCGGGCTTACAGCCAGAGGCGGGTCATTCTTTAACAAAGCAAGCGCCTCACCTCGCATGTTGCACGTCTCGGCCATTGCCCGGGCATACCGGTACCCTGGAAAATCGCAGCCTTCAGCCTGCTGCGCTGGTCGGTGCACGCGGTGCATACGAGGTCGAGTGGACAGCATACGCAGGAGGCGAGGATAAACCGTGTGAGGCCTTTTTCTCGAATAGTCCGAAGGATCGAAGCGGCGCCCTCCTGCGTGCATGCTGAGGCAACCGACTCTGCGTATTCTATCGTGGAGTTGTCCGGAAGGTAGGAAATGAACCTGTCCAATTCCGGGGTCCCACCCCAGCGAATCGTTGCAGCGGCATACAAAAACGCCGATCCGAAGTTCCTGGGAAAGCTGAGGCGCCGGCGGAGAAAACGAAATGCCATGTCCCTGCATTCGCGCAGCACCGTCGTCAAGCAACACAACAGCTTCCGCTGCGGCGGCAAAACCTCGCAGCATCATGGCGAGAACATCCGGTCTGATGGCCTTCGAACTGTAGGCGCGAATCACGTCCTCCCCTTTTACTCCCGGAGCGGCGGCAGGGTCGGCGATAATGACGACCCCGGCATGTTCGACCGCTTCGAACGAACCGTCGCCATGAGAAATGGCTCCAGCGGCCGAGCATGCCTCGTCACAAAGGGAGCACTCCGAACACACCCCGCACTGGAGACACCTGGAGGTCTCCGAGTGAACCTGATCTTCAGTCAGGCCGAGTGCGACCTCTGCGCGGAGAGCTCCCTGCGTGAGGTGGGATGAAGCTCCGGCATCCTCTGCGCGGGCAAAGAGGGAATCTCCGGTCGTGATCTCCGGATAAGTCCGATGTCCTGGGGCCGGGATAAAGAGCAGGCTCAGAGGGTTTTCCGGAGGAGCTTCGCCGGTCAGGAAACTGTGAACTGCCAGAGCGGCCGCACGGCCGGAAGCCATAGCCGATACGACCGTCGATGGTCCGGTCACGGCGTCGCCTGCGGCAAAGACATTATTCCGCGCGGGTCTTTCCTTTGTCGTCCAACCGGATGAGCCCGCCAGGCGTGGCAAGATTTTCTGCCAGCCGCCTAAAAAGAGCCGGGTTTCCGGTCTGTCCTATTGCTATGACAGCGCGTTCGAATTCAATATCGATCGGCTTGCCGCCTTCAATCGGGACCGGCCATGGGATTCCTTTGGCGTCCGGTGGCCCCGGGACGGTCGGAAAGAGGCGTATAGCCTTAAGCCTGCCGTCATCTCCCAAAAATTGGGCGACTTTGAGGCTGGTCTTTATCGCTACTCCCTCTCTTAGCGCCTCTTCCACCTCCAGTGGGTCCGCCGGGATCAGTTCCTCGGGAAACCACGAAATCAATGTAACCTGGGCGCCAAGCCGAACAAGCGTGCGTGCGGTTTCAAATGCGGCGTTGCCGTCACCGATGACCGCGGTTTTTCCGGAAACAGACTTTATTTCTCCCCGATGCACGGCGGAAAGAAATGAGACGCATCCGACAACCCCGTCAAGTGTTTCTCCAGGGACATTGAGCTTCCGGTCTTCCCACAATCCGGTGGCGAGAACAATCGCCGAGAAGTCCCGAGCGTCCCGGGAGGGTTCAAATTCGCAGCCCAGGCGGAATTCGATTCCAATCCGGCGAAGGTATTCGATTTCCTGGTCGAGCACCGGGCGCGGGAGCCGGTAAGGTCCGATTCCGTAGCGCAAAAGGCCCCCCGGCTCTTTTTCTTTCTCAAAGACCATGACTCGATATCCGAAGCGGATAAGGTCGGCTGCTGCGGCAAGTCCGGCAGGTCCCGAACCCACCACGGCAATTTTTTCGGGCCTAGTCCTGGCTGGTTTTGACCTAGTCAGGTCGGGAGAGGCGTTATCGGCAATGAAGCGCTTTATGTCCCGTATGGCAAGGGGTTGATCGAGATCGTTCCTGCGGCATGCAGCCTCGCATGGATGAGTGCAGATCCTTCCGCAGATGCCGGGCAAAACGTTGTCCTTCCTGATAAGTTCGAGCGCCTCAGTGTATTTCCCTGCACGCGCCAGGGCCATGTATCCCTGGACGTTAACTCCCAGAGGGCAATTTGTCTGGCACAGAGGAGTCTTGCGCTTATCAATTACCGGCCTTCCCGGTAGGGCGTGCCTTCCTCCGTACTTCAGGGCCTTTATTGCCGTCAGGACCGATTGCCGGACAATTCTGCGAACAAAGGCCGCAAAGCGTGCACTTATCGGCGTCAACATAAGAGGCCGTTTTTTTGTAGCGTATTGAAAATCCCTGCGGCGTGTGTTTGATCGACTTGATGGAAGCGGGAAGAAGAAGCCTGATCCTTGCGTTTCGCATTATTCTATGAAGCCCCGGGCGAAGAGCATAGTTGAAGCTGACCCCCGAGGGCATCCGCCAGATATCTGAGGCCAGTTTCTCGTTGAGGTCAGGGGACTGCGTCAATCAGCGTGACCGGTATCCCCATCTCGCCCAGTTTATTGGTTGCAGCGATCCCGGCCGGTGTAGCGCCGATTACGCACACCTTCTGAAGGCGTTCTTTGGGGTTTTTCATGAATCGGCCCCCTTCTTTGCGGCGGCCTTTTTCTGCCTGGCCTTCAGCAGCGCCTGTCCGAAATCGTAACCCTTATTGAAGGCGGCTATATTGTGCTCTTGGGTTCCCTTGGGAACGGAATCGGAAACAGAAGCTGAGCATACCCTTAAGGGAAACAACTCCGGTCATCGAAGTTACAAAGCCGAGCATGACGATATTCGCCATCATCTTTCTGCCAAGTTCTTCGGCAATACGGGTTGCCGGGATCGGGAAAACACCCCCGCCCGCCCCTCGGCAGATCTCACCATGTCCTGATCGATAATGAGGATTCCGTCGTCTTCGAGCATATGGCGGTATTTTTCGTATCCCGTCTGCGACATGCAAACGAGGATGTCCGGACTGCGAACGTAAGGATAATGGATCTGGTTTGTCCGATATGATTAACTGAGCGCTGCATGCGCCGCCACGGGCTTCAGGGCCGTAGGACTGCGTAAGAGTGCTCTCCAGATGGTCTGCAAGACAAGCCGCCGTCCCGAGCACCTGGCCGGCAAGTATTATGCCCTGTCCGCCAAGGCCGGTTATGAGGATCTCTTTTTTGAATTTTGCAGTCGGGCTGTCGTCCATTGCACTCTCTATGCTGATACTCGTCAATCCTGCCGAAAAAGATTGATCTCATGACCCTTGGGGGCGGCATATCCTTTCGTAGGACTCCGAAAAGGTCGGCCTGTCGTACTCTATGAATTTCCCAATCGTTATGCCTTGATTGAAATCCAGAATAACTTCGGCAGGATGTGCGCCGTTCTTCACTATTGCCTTCTCCTGGTAAATCTTGAGAAAATCGATCGGCTTGAGCTTGTTTCTGCGCCCGAAGCCGGTAGGGCAGGGGGCCAGCACTTCGATGAACGAAAAGCCGCGGCGCGCAAGGGCTTCCTCGATCGACTGAGTAAGATCGCGCGTATGGAGCATTGTCCAGCGCGCAATGTAGGTTGCCCCGGAAGCGTAAGCCAAAAGGGGCAGATTGAACGGCGGCTCGGGATTGCCAAACGGCGTGGTAGTCGTCTTAGCCATATGAGGGGTCGTCGCAGCGGCCTGCCCCCCCGTCATGCCATAATTGAGATTGTTCACGCAGATCACCGTCAGGTCCATATTACGCCTGGCGGCGTGAATGAAATGATTTCCCCCGATTGCAAACAGGTCCCCGTCGCCGCTGAAAACCACTACGGTCAGTTCCGGATTGGCCAGCTTCATTCCGGTTGCAAACGGTAATGCCCGTCCATGAGTCGTGTGGTAGGAATCAAGCTTGACGTATCCGGCGCCTCTTCCCGAACACCCTATGCCCGATACTACGGCTGTCTTCGTCTGGTCCGCCCCGGTTGACTGAATGGCGATAAGGGCTGATGAAAATACTGTGCCGATTCCGCATCCGGGGCACCATATGTGTGGAATGCGATCTGTTCGAAGAATTCCGTCCAGTGGATGTTTTGAGTGTGACTGCTGCTCATGGCCTGGATGCCCCGCATATCTCTTCGAGTATCCGGGCAGGGGTTATTACCGTCCCCCCGGCATGACCGACCAGCAGGGCCGGGGCCATACCCGCAGCGCACCTTTGCACCTCGAGATGAATCTGCCCCAGGTTCAATTCCACCGTTATCAGGCACTTCACCCGCCCTGCGAGAGCTCTTATTTTCTCCTCCGGAAAGGGCCACACGGTTATAAGTCGAAGAAGGCCCGCTTTGATGCCTCGCGCTCGAGCCTCATCTACCGCGGCATAGCTGCTTCGTGAGCTGATCCCGTAGGATATCAGGGCCATGTCGGCATCCTCCAGCCTGTACTCCTCAACCTGTATTATCTTATCCAGGTTTGCACGAATCTTTCCTGTTATTCGCGAAACCATCTCCGTGTGGGCCTCTGCTGTCATGACCGGATAGCCCCTTTCATCATGGGTCAGACCCGTAAAGTGCACCATGTAGCCCTCCCCGGCATTTGCCATTGGCGCGACCCCATTGGCGCCGGGATGAAAAGGTCTGAAACGGTCCTTTCTTCCTTTAGGCCGGGGGCGGGACTCAAGCCTTATTTTTGACGAATCGGGTATGATGACCCTTTCACTGAGGTGACCTACCACCTCATCGGCCATTATCAGTACCGGAAGCCGGTAAGTTTCGCTCAGGTTGAATGCTGTAATGGTCTGGAAAAAGATCTCCTGGGGCGAAGCCGGGGCAAGCGCTATAATCTCGTAATGACCATGAGAACCCCATCTGGCCTGCATCATATCACCTTGAGCCCCAAGAGTCGGCAGGCCCGTCGAAGGACCGGCGCGCTGAACGTTGACCACCACGCATGGGGTCTCCATCGTTATCCCGAGTCCGAGGTTTTCCATCATAAGACTAAACCCCGGACCGGAGGTCGCGGTCATTCCCTTTGCCCCTGCGCAGGAAGCCCCCAGAACGGCGGCCATTGCGGCCATCTCGTCTTCCATTTGGATAAAGACCCCGCCAACTTCAGGAAGCCTCTTTGACATGTGCTCGGCTATCTCGGTGGCCGGCGTGATTGGATAGCCGGCAAAAAAACGGCACCCGGCGGCAAGGGCTCCCTCCGCGCATGCAGAGTCGCCAGTCAGAAAATGCTCTCCTGTTAGAACTGCGGGTTTCATAAGAAGTTAATTTCCATAAATAATTATTCGATCGGAAGCTCAAAAGCCTGGTTTGCGGCAACCTCCACGGAGTAGATCGCAAAATCCGGACAGATGGCCTCGCAATAGTGACAGTTGACACACAAATCAGGCTGCTTAACCACTGGCGGATGGTATCCTTTGCCGTTGAAGCGTTCGGAAAATTCCAAAACATCCCTTGGGCAATATTCGATACAGTAGCCGCACCCCTTGCAACGATCTTCTATGATATAGACCACCCCCTTGGAGATGACGATCTCCTCGGTATCCAGGGGAACGCGCCAGAATTTCATCCCTTGACCTCTTCCTAACTTAAAATAAATCGGAAACAGCGGCTCCTTCGACAGGGGGAGTAGAGAGCAAGAAGAACAAATATCGCCCTCCTTCTTATGCTCCTCCTCGCTCCGTGCACCCTGACATATCAGGCAATTTACCGAGCAAGTCAAGATAAATAATTTGGCAAAATGATCAAATCGGCTGGTTGGGGTGTTTTTTTTCGAGGGGGTAAGAGGCTTTTTAATGCCGGGAACAAACCTTTTGATCGGTTCGTGGTGAAAAAATAGCTTTCCTGGCCTTGCAGGAAAGAATCGATTTGCGGGTTAAATCCAAAACCAATCCTTT
>CAVRZU010000115.1:0-19033 GCA_963725365.1 uncultured delta proteobacterium
CCACCACCAATTGCTGCGCTGATAGTGGTGGCAATCCAGAGATGGTCATAGCAGACGAGCGCGCCGACGAGGTAGGTGGCGAGTCCGGACATTTCTGTTGTTACGCCGGCCGTTTGGGTCGTCGAAAGTTTGTGCCAGTAGGAGACGAGAAGAAACGCGCCGACGACCATGAAGCCGAGTGTGACCGGCAGTAGTTGAGGGCCGGAGACGAGGGCTAGCGAGAAGCCGATGAGGCCGATGAGCGGGAAGGTGCGCACTCCGCCGAAGAAATAGGAGCCGGCGGCGAAGCTGGTGCTCTTCGCGTTCGAGACCGATGAGAAATGAGAGAAAGAGTACGAGGGGAGGTACCCTCGCCGGCTTCGGGCGGCAACCAGTGGTAGAACTCCACTTGGGTCTGGCCCTGAAGAACCTTATCTTCCACGAAGTAATTCTTAACCAAAGCGTCAATACATTTTACGCGGACTTCGGCCGGAATATCGCCCGGCTTCAGGTTGCCTACCAGGGAGTGAATGAAAACGCCGTCGCAGACTTCAACAGCGATCTTGCACAGATATTCGTGGGAACGGTGCATGGGGTTGCGAAGCTGAAGAGCGGCCACTTCGTTCCAGCCTCTTTCAGCAAAAATCTTTCTCGATTCAGCCGGTCTCATGTAAACGCCCGGATATGCGGTGGGATATTCGGCCTCACTGAGCACCTTGACCGGGCCGGCCAGACTGATAGGCTTCTGCTGCATTACCATCTGAACGCCGGGATGATCATCTTTGGCGATCTTCCAAAACTCTTCAGTGGTCTTGGTGCCTTCTCCCATATAGACTTTTTCGCATTCAAACTTCTTGTCGGCCTCGGTCATCTCAAATTTCTCGGTGACCTTCATGGTGGCCATGAATTCTTTGCGCTCCGGATCAAAAAGAGCGATTTCTTCACCGATTGCGATTGAGGCGGCTTCTTCCTTGGATGCGGACATGGTTACGGGAATTGGCCAAAAGGTACCGTCTGCCAGAAGATATTTTTCGCAAACACCTTTCCAGTCGGCCTTGGTCATGAAACCGGTAAGCGGGCTGAATCCGCCGATGCCCATCATGATCAGGTCGCCTTTTTCACGGGGGCTGACGTCGATTTTTTTAAGGCCTTGTGCTTTTTTCAGTTCAGCTGCCAGTGCCGCGCCTTCGAGCAAACAGCAGGTCAAGCCTTTTCCGCCATGAGGGGGCAGTAATTCTGACATTTGTTTTATTCCTTTCAAAAAAGTGTTGGGCGGAAATGGCTAGTGGTACATGATTTAATAACCTTAATAGACGAAATGTTCAACAGGTCAACTACCTTAACGCCCTGTAAAGATTTAACAAAAAAACCTCCCGGCCCAATACCGGCGCCAGGAGGTTGTTAAGTCAGTGTATCACCTTAAACCGGAAGATTAACAATGGGGACCTTCTTCATGGTCCACTTATCGGTTTTGGGATCATATACGGAGTTAACGAAACACTTCCAGTTCTTCTCGTCCATGTCGGGGAAGTCGGCGCGGAAGTAATATCCTGGCCAACGGCTCTCTTCACGGAACAGAACATGGCGCAGATGGCTTTCCGCGATCCACATGCGGTGGGTGTTTTCCCATACGCGGAGCAGTTCGTGGAGGTCGGCTGCGGCCAGCTTTTCAGAGTCTTCCTTGAGCATGACAAGAAGCTCCATGCCTCTTTCGAGCAGTGCCTTGTTGGTCGTGAACTGTGCGGATACGCCGCCGCAGTACTCGTCCATGAGCTTCTGGAGGCGGAACATGAACATCTTGGGCTTGATGAAAGCCGGGTTGATGTCCGGGTCGCTGGAGTATTTCACATTTGCTTCGTAGAGATCCATCGGTGCAAGGATCGTCTTCTTCATCGCCTCGACTGCCGCCATGTCAACTTTAGGCATGGTGTTGTTGTCAAGGATGAATGCGATTGCGCCCTTGGCGGCAATACGACCTTCAGCGTGAGAGCCGGAGGAGAACTTATGGCTCGATGCGCCGACGCCGTCTCCTGCGGAGAAAAGGCCCTTTACTGTGGTCATATGGTTGTACACACCGATGGAATCCCACTGCTTCTTGTACTCGGCAGGCATAACGTCTTCGGGACCGCATACCCAAGCGCCGGAAGCGCCGGAGTGCGAACCGATGAAGTAAGGTTCGGCTGCCGCGATTTCAGAGGCTGTCTCTTCGGGCTGGATGTTCATACCGGCCCAGAGCAGCGACTGGCTGATCGTCATGTCGAGGAAGTCTTCCCATGCTTCGCTTTCGAGTTCTTTCATCTTCTTCTTGAAAGCCTTGGGATCGTCTTTGTACTGAGCGGCGATGTTGGCGATGGCCTCGTTCGTTCTCATGTAGATCGGGCCTTTGCCTGCCATAACGTCTTCCATGCCGAGCCAGTTGCGCAGGTTCGCCGGGATGGGTTTTGCCATACCGTAAGGCGCCCACTTGGGTAGTTCATCGGCGCGGGTTACCATGTATTCCTCGCCAAACGCGTTGGTCGCGCGGGACTTGAACAGCAGGAACCATGCGCCAACCGGGCCGTAGCCGTCTTTGAACCGTACAGGAATGAAGCGTACTTCCTGGCAGGTCATTTCAGCGCCGGCCTTGATGGTGAAATAAGCGGTCGAACCGGAATTCCAAGGGGGATACCATGCGCGGCCAAGACCTTCGCCGACGGACCGGGGACGGAAAACGTGAACGGCGCCGCCCATGCATGCGATCGTCGCTTTGGCCTTGAATACGTAGAACTTGTTCTCGCGTACGCTGAAACCAAGGGCGCCCGCGACGCGGTCTCCGTCCATAATGGGTTCAACGATGAAAACGCGTTCGAAAAGCTCGCCCTTACCACCCATCGTCAGCAAGGGCGGTCTTCGCTGCTTCGGCAACGAGAACCTTGTAGGATTCACCGTTGATCATGACCTGCCAGCGGCCTTCATGAACGTACTTGCCGTTTGCATCTGTCCAGATCGGCAGACCCCATTTTTCGAAAAGATGAACAGAGGAGTCAACGTGACGTGCGATGTCGTAGACCAGGTCTTCACGGGATACGCCCATGAGATCCTGACGCACGTACTTGACGTAATCTTCCAGGGTATTGTCGCCTGCTGCCCAGCCGATGTACTGGTTGATGGCCGAAAGACCCATTGCAACAGCGCCGGAACGATCCATAGCGGCCTTGTCAACGACCGTAACCTTCAGTCCGTTCTTTTTCGCCCAGTATGCAGCTTCGAAAGTTGCGCCGCAAGCCGACATTCCACCGCCGATTATCAGAAGATCGGTTTCGACCATTACGGTTTCAAAATTTGGCATATCGTTTTCCTCCTTCAGCAAGCGATTATTTCTTCAGGGTCGGCATAGCCGTTGCCCCAGAAGAAGCCGGTTCTGTACACAGTACGTTTGACTTGATGTCATCCGATCCGGTCGCGAAGCCGCCAAGCGGTACAGCTTTGCCTTCCGGGGTGGTCCGGATGGGGAATTTGAAGCGCTTTACCATGCCGTTGCGGAATTTGACCGTCCACATAATGTCTTCGGAGCCGCGCAGGGGAACAACTGAGGCTCCCATCGGGACGAAATCAGCATAGGCGCGGACATCAATTGCTTGCTGAGGGCAGATTTTTACGCAATTGTAACATTCCCAACACATCTCGGGCGCCCGGTTCCAAGCCTTCATCTTTTCCTTGTCGAGAACCATCAGATCGTTGGGACAAATGTACATGCAAGCAGTTTTATCCTGCCCTTTGCAGCCGTCGCATTTCTCAAGGATCACATAACTTGGCATAATTTACCTCCTAAAGGATAGTCGAAAAAACGCCCTGACCAACAAACCCCAATATTATCGCGAGTTCCTGCACCTCCTTCCTTACATTGTCTGCCCATGGGGGAATAGGCAAACAGACTTCTCGAATTGTGGCTGTTTCCGCAGACAGCTAATAATCTTGCTCGGAGATTTCATTTCGAGGTTGTCTAAATTTACATCCCGGTTAAAACGGCCTCCTGGCTGGCAGGTTTGTGCGAAAAGTTACGCACGGGTACATATAGTAAGATGCTGCTCCTGTCAAGAAATTTATGCGGCGCTCCCCGGCAGGTCTTAAAATATGTCCTCGCCGGTAAAGGACCCGAAGCAGGTGCGCGGAGCAGAATACCTCCATTCTGATCTCCCTCTCGCCAGCACCCACCTTTCTAGCACGTTTCGTTTTTATGTGCAAGCTCGTGCAATCTGTTTTAATCGTGCTGACTGTGGTAAAGAATAATCCGGTCTTGGTCTCCGGCCCGGGGTTATCGGCTGGACACTAATCGAATGATGAGCCGGGGAGAACCTTTCAGATGAGAGAATTGTGGAATTCGGCAACCGGCCGCAGGATAACCGTCCTGGCGGCTCTTTCCATCTTGCTCACTGGTTTTGGTACTGCTGGATACATTCTCGTCCAGAATTACACATTTACCGAAGCTCTCTACATGACAATCATCACCCTTTCCACCGTAGGTTTCGGGGAGGTGCGCCCGCTGGACACCAAAGGGCGTATTTTCACCATTATTCTGATTCTATTGGGCGTCAGCTTCGTTGCTTTTTCCCTGGCCTATTTCAGCCAGATTCTGCTCGACGGAAACCTGCTGGAAACTTACCGGAGGCATAAATTGAAAAAGAAGCTCGATCAACTGAAAGACCATTACATAATCTGCGGCTATGGGGAGATGGGCAGAATAATCGCCGAGGAGCTTCACAAACATGAGGTGCAGTTTGTAATTATAGAGTCGGACGAATCAGTCCTCGTGCGCCTGAGGGAAAGGAATTTGCTGCATATAGGTTCAGACGCGACGGATGAAGACAATCTCCTTGCGGCTGGCATACTGCGTGCCCGAGGTTTGGTTTCAGTCGTCAACAAGGATTCGGAAAACGTTTTTATCGTCCTCACCGCGCGCGATCTCAACAGGGACCTGGTTATATTCGCGCGCGCCGACTCACCCGGTACGGACAAAAGGCTCCTCAAGGCCGGGGCCGACAGGGTTGTTTCCCCATACGTGATCGGAGCGAGCAGGATAGCGCGTAACATTCTCAGGCCCACCGTGGCCGATTTTCTGGAACTTGCCCTGTCGGAGGAGGGACTCGAACTCGGCATGGAAGAGATCCGTATCCCCGAAAGTTCGAAGCTGGTGGGCATGGAGCTTATCGGTTCAGGCATCAGGGGGCGTTATGACTTGATCGTAGTGGCCATAAAACGTGCCCATGGAGCGATGATATTCAACCCGGCTCCGCAGGAGAAGTTCCAGGCCGGGGATATCCTGGTGGCGATCGGAGCGGTTGAAAACCTGTCGCATTTCGTGAAAGAACTATAGACAGGAACGGGGAACGAGAAGTAGATATAGCGACTGTGTGCATGAGGAGGGCAGGGGACCGCCCCTGCCCGTTGAAAAGATCCTGGAATACACTCAAGCTGAAGGAGATCCGTACATGAGTTATGAAAATATTCTTTTTGAAATTCACGATGGTGTGGGGGTCC
Source organism: uncultured delta proteobacterium (assembly GCA_963725365.1). Classification (GTDB taxonomy): domain Bacteria; phylum Desulfobacterota; class Syntrophobacteria; order Syntrophobacterales; family Syntrophobacteraceae; genus SbD1. The sequence goes on from CAVRZU010000115.1 coordinate 5,497, forward strand.
TGACGTTTAACCGGCCAAAAGTCCTGAACGCTCTTAATCCCCAAACCCTTGATGAAGTCGCAGATGTGATATCGAGTGCTGCCCGGGAGGACGCAATTCGTGTATTGGTGCTTACCGGCGCGGGAGACAAGGCGTTTGTCGCGGGCGCCGACATAAACGAATTTCTTAAGTTCAACACCCTGAGCGCGCGTTATTTTGCAGAAAAGGGCCAGGGGATTTTCTTCGAGATCGAACAGCTTCCCAAGCCGGTTATAGCGTGCGTTAACGGCTTTGCCCTCGGGGGTGGGTGCGAGCTTGCAATGGCCTGCGACTTTATCTACGCTTCGGAGAAGGCAAGATTCGGCCAGCCGGAAATAAATCTTGGTCTTATCCCCGGGTTTGGCGGAACCCAGAGGATTTTGCGCCTCATCGGGCGCGCCCGGGCCAAGGAACTCTGCATGAGCGGAGAAATGATCGATGCCCGGCAGGCCAAAGAGCTTGGCCTTGTCGCAAAAGTCTTTCCCGCCGATCAACTTTTCGATGAAACCATGAAAGCCGCGCGCGTGCTTGCGTCCAAATCCCCTGCGGCGCTTCGCAGCATCAAGAAAGTTATAGATTGCGGCTCCGACATTGACCTCAGGAGCGGGTGCGCTCTCGAGGCTGAAGCATTCGGTGTCTGTTTCGGGACCGAGGACATGAAGGAGGGGGTTTCGGCTTTTCTGGAAAAACGCAAACCTCAATTCAAGGGCAGTCTGACAAAGTAAATGCATCCCATTCCACGGAGGTACACACAATGAATTTCGAGCTGACCGACGAGCAAAAGATGATTCAGGAGATGGCCCGCAAATTTGCCGAGCGGGAAATCGCGCCTGTAGCTGCCGAATTGGACCGCACCCATGCCCATCCCGCCGAAATATGCGAAAAAATGGGGGAACTTGGTCTAATGGGAGTAACAATTCCCGAACAATACGGCGGAGCTGGCATGGACTATATCTGCTATGCTCTGGCCATGATCGAGATATCCAAAGCATGCGCTTCGTGCGGTGTCATTATGAGTGTTTGCAACAGCCTCTATAATTTCCCGGTTTATACTTACGGCACCGACGAGCAGAAGCAGAAGTACCTGAGGCCGGTTGCAAGCGGCCAAGCCCTTGGCTGCTACGGGCTGACCGAAGCGGGCGCCGGGTCTGACCCTGCTAAAATGTTGACCACAGCGGTTCCAAAAGGCGACGGATGGGTGATAAACGGGACCAAGCGGTTCATCACCAACGGCAATGTCGCCAAATACTGCGTCCTGGCTGTTGTCACCGACAGGGCCGCAGGGTACAAGGGCATCAGTTCATTCATCATAGATTTCGAAAACACACCCGGGTTTCATGTGGGCAAAGTTGAGGAAAAGCTCGGAATTAACGCCTCCGGAACTGCCGAATTGGTATTCGAGGATGCCTGGGTCCCGGCCGAAAGCCTGCTGGGAAAACCCGGCGAGGGTTTCAAACAAATGCTCACCACCCTGGATGGCGGACGCATCGGAATTGCCTCGCAAGCCCTCGGTATTGGCAGGGCCGCCCTGGAAGCCTCGATAGACTATTCCAAAGCCCGCGAGCAGTTCAATCAGCCTATAGCCAATTTTCAGGCCATCCAGTGGAAACTTGCCGATATGGCTACCCAACTGGATGCGGCTGAACTGTTGATCCTTCGTGCCGCATGGCTGGAGACCAACAAGAAGCCTTACGAAAAAGAAGCGGCGATGGCGAAGCTGCTGGCCTCGGATACCGCAATGTGGGCCACTGTGGAGGGGGTGCAGATTTTCGGCGGATACGGGTACTGCAAAGAATACCCGATGGAAAGGCATATGCGTGACGCCAAAATCACACAAATCTACGAGGGCACCAATGAAATAATGCGTCTGGTTATTGCGCGCAATATCATTAAAAACAGGTGAAAGAGGCCGGAAAATGGGAAATCAGATTATAGGAAAAACAATCGATGAAATCAGTCTGAACGAGATTGCCGAATTTTCAAAGACAATCTCCGAATCAGATGTCTACCTTTACGCCGGTGTCACAGGAGATCTAAATCCGGCTCATATAAACGAAGAATATGCGCAGGGAACTTTTTTCAAGACCAGGATTGCGCATGGCATGCTGGCTGCTGGGCTCATATCGGCTGTTCTGGGAACGCGTCTGCCCGGTCCGGGTTCGGTGTATGTAAGGCAGGAGCTTAATTTCCTCGCACCGGTCAGAATCGGCGATACAGTTACCGCGCGAGTTGAGGTCATCGAGATCATGAGCGAAAAAAAACATCTCCGGTTGCGCACTACCTGTTCCAGACAGGATGGGACAATTGTGCTTGACGGCGAAGCCATAGTGAGTCCACCCCGTCCGAAAAAAGTCGTGGCCGGGAAGTAAACGCTTATGCTTCAAAAGATTTGGGCGGCATGTGATTGTGCCGCCCAAATCAATTTCATCCGTGTTGCTTACCCACAAATACGTTGTTAGTGCCGGTTGATAGGCACCCCGCCTGAGTCCCCTGTAAATGGAAGAGCGAGCAGCCATGGCAGGGTTAATCGTTTCGGGTCGCGAAACTGGGAAACGCCGATTGTCATGCCCTGATGGCCCTTGTACGTTCCCATAAGCCGGTCCCACCATGGGAGATTGAACCCGTAGTTGCTGTTCGTCTCGCGGATGATCACGGAATGATGCACCCGGTGCATGTCGGGTGTCACAACTAAAAGACGGAGCACCCGGTCAATACCTTCCGGAATATGGATGTTGCTGTGGTTGAACATGGATGTGGCATTGAGGGCCACCTCGAAGATGAGCACGGCCAGGGCAGGCGGGCCGAGTGCAGCAACAGTTATGAGTTTGATGCCCATGGATATGATAATTTCGATGGGATGGAAGCGCAGGCCCGTGGTCACATCGAAATCGAGATCCGCGTGGTGCACCATATGCAAGCGCCAAAGGGCCGGAATAGCATGATGGAGAACATGCTGCACGTAGATTGAAAAATCGAGCGCAATCACTCCTATGGCTACTTTAAGCCAGTAGGGGAGATCGAGGTTATTGAGCAATCCCCATTGACGCTCGGCGGCCAGAAGAGCCATTGCTGCGGGGAGGACCGGAAAAACCAGGCGCACCGAGATAGGATTGAGGCTGAGGATCGCAAGGTTTGCAGACCATCGGCTCGCCTTGGAAGTGGTCAAAGCCCGGCGAGGGGCAAGGATTTCCAAAACCCCAACCAGGACAAATATTCCCAGGAAAAATCCCAGTCGTATCGCTATTTCCGTGCTCATAAAGGCAAATCCTGGATTCGAGATGCAGCCTGCTCCCGGCCCGATAAGTGAAGACGAAGGTCCCGGCCATGATAGCGAGACCTTGAGGCCTTTTATTTGAACAGTCGATCCAGGATTCCTTTTTTCTGCGGCTCCGGCTCGGGCAGTCCCAGATGACGGGATATGGCCGCCTCCAGCTTATCCTCGCCTACATCACAACCCTGCACAACCAAATCATCTCCCACCATGATGGCCGGTGCCATTGGCAGTCCCATTCTGGCGTACTCTTCAGTACGGTATTCCTGAAAGGGTTTGGATGTGGTTTCGATCTCCAGATTGTACTTTTCCCCCAACCTGGGGATGATTTCAGCAAAATGCCTTCAGGGCTTGCCTCCGGGATCGTTTAGGAAAACTCTCATCCTCAGCATGTTTTTCACTCCAATCATTACCAACTCCCCCGCACCAAGGTCAGAGGGCTGGCTGAAGAAGTTACGGTTCAAGGAAACGACCTTTCCTGGACAATCCAAAGGATTGTGGCCATCCTATTTCCCGAAGAGACGCCCAAGGATGCCCTTCTTTTCCGGCTCCGGCTCAGAAAGGCCACAGTACCGGCAGATGACTGATTCCACTTTATCCTGTGATACGTCAGATCCCTCGACCACGATTTCCTCACCCACCATTACCGCCGGAGCAACAGGCAGCTCCAGTTCGAAGTACTCATCACACTGGTATTCGGCGATAGGTTTGGATGTAACCTCTATCTCTACGTCCTTGTACTTTTCGCCCAACCTGGGCATCATTTGGAGGAAATTCTTTCACGGTTTTCCATTAGGCTCATTCAAGAAAAATCTCACCTTGAGCATTTTTTCTCCCTTCTTTTAGCTGCCGCCTTTCTTAAACTCTGCCATCCGGCCGAGGAATTGATCGGGCGGGAGGAAATCCACCAGGCGCAGCCCCCGTTTCTCCTTGCCGTCAGTATCCAGAAACACAATTGTCGGGACCCCTTTCACCTCGTATTGCTGGAGCAGTCGCTCATAGACAGGGTTACCGCCCTTGGTCACATCCACCTTAACCATCACGAAGTTGCTCTCTGCCTGGTTTATTACCGAAGCATCGTGGAATGTGACTTCCTCCAGTTCATTGCACGGGGTGCACCATGTGGCATAGAAGTCGATGATGACTGGTTTGTTCAGTTTCCCGGCCTCTTTCAAGACCTCGTCCGAATAGGGCTTCCAGGTAACGCCGGGTCCTCGCATTGCCCACGAAGTGACGAGGAAAGTCGCTAAAACGAGGCAAATAACGCCGACGCCACCTTTTAACCATTGAAAAGCCCTGAAGTTAGCCTGATTCTTGTCAATCCACCCAAGATGCAGTCCTGCGGCAATGGCGACAAAGGCAAACAAAAAGGTGCCCAAGTGACCGGGCAGAACCGGCTTTATAAAATGGGCTGCCATTGCGACCAGCACCCAGCCCATAAGTTTTCTTACCCAGATCATCCAGCCACCCGAGCGGGGAAGTTTTTCCATCTGTCCAGAGAACATTGCAAGCAGAAAGAGCGGCAGTCCCAGGCCCAGGCTCAAGGTGAAGAAGATCAGGAACCCCAGCCATGGGCTTCCCATGCTCGCAACCCAGGTGAGAAGCCCCAGCACGAAAGGACCGATACAGGGAGCTGCGACCACCCCCAGGGTTAGCCCCATGAAGAGGCTTCCGAAATAGCCCGTGTAGGATTTTGCGGCAGCCCGGGTGAGGCCGCTTGGAAGGCTCATTTCCCACAACCCGAAGAGGCTCGTTGCAAAGAAGACAAGAACCACCGCCACGACAATAAGAACAACAGAATTTTGGAGCATCGCCCCCATCAGGCCGCCTGTCAGTGAAGCAACCACCCCGAGTACCGAGTTGGTGAGGGCAAGGCCCATCATGTAGCACAGGCCGTGGGCCACGAGCTTGCCCTGGCCCTCTCGTCCCTTTGTGGCCCGGCCGCCGAAGTAGGAGATAGTAATGGGGATCAGGGGGTAAACGCACGGGGTGAGGTTTAAGGCCATACCGCCTGCGAAGATGCCCAATAGGGTCCCGAGCATGGCCCAACCGTAGAGAGGTCCCGGTGCTTGGGGTTCTTCGCTTGTTTGAGCCAGACCTGCGGGGGCGCTTTCAACGGGCATTCCCCTGCCTTGCCATTCAGGATAGCCGAACGGGTCGCGGTAGACGTTCTTATAGCCGAGTTCTACGGCCACACGGGCCGCCGAGTCGCTGCGGACTCAAGTGAGGCCCGTTCAATAGAAGATGATGGTGCGATCTTTATCCGGCCCCAGGAAGGTTTGGAGTGCCGATGCCTTGCGCCATCTCGACCATGAGGTCGGTTCAATGGGAAAGTTGACCGCTCCCTTGAGGTGTCCTGTCCGATACTCCCAATCCTGGCGGGTATCCACGATCAGAAGGCTTTTGGAATGGTTCCGATATCTCTCGGAAAGCTCATCGGTAGTGATGATATTGTAGCCGCCGGCTTTGGCCTCGGATAAAACATCGCCCCACGATGCCCGCCCGGGTGTGACAGCGCGGCTGGAGAACCAAACGGCTCCGGCCGTAACCAATACCGCAGCTATGGCTATGAACGTTATTGTCCTGTTTTGCATAAAAAGCCTTTTCTCATTGCTTGTAGCTTTGAGATCTCAGAGCTTTCTCTCACGTTTGAGCTTTGAGAGGAGAAATGTCGCCCCCCTCTGAGAGAGTCCGAGCTTTTCAGCAAGTTCTCCAGCATTAAGAGGGCCGTGATTATCGACAAGTGAGATGATCTCCTCTTCAAGTTCCTCGAACCAGTCTTCGAAGAGCACCAGGAGATCCGGGTCGGTGATCGCCATAAGCTGTCTTGACTGAGCGACCTTATCCACCAGCCTCTGGCACATCTGCGTTGGGTTGACACCTTCGCCCATGCACTCGGCCAGTCAGAGATGCACCAGGCTCGATACCTTGTCTTTCCCGGATTCCCCCATGAGGTCCCAAAGGAATTGCGAACGCGCCTCTTCACCCAACGCTGAGAAAAGCACTTTCAACACTTTGGATATCGCAGCGAGCGCTTCTTCCGGGTCCATGCGGGTAACTATTTTCAGCATCTCTTCCATATGAATTTGATCACCCCCTTTTTAAAATGTCTTCCTCGCGGTTAACAGATCGGTTGCCACAGTGCTCAGCGTTCGAACGACATCGAGGATTCTGGGGTCAACCAGTTCGTAATAGATAAAAGGACCGTTGCGCTCGATCTTCACAAGGAGTGAACGCTTTAGCTCTTTGAGGTGATGGGAGACAAGGGGCTGGGAAAGACCGAGTTCTTCAACGATGGCGCGAGACGGATTTCTTGCCGTTGCTAACACATAGGATGAATCCGCAGCCGGTTCTCGTCTGAGAGGCTCCTGGCAAGAAAAGCGACCGACTGAAAGTGCTCGTCTCGCAGTACGAGTGCTTCCCGATCCGGTTTTTCGGAATATCCCTCACTGTTTTCACCTGAATCAAGACCGCTTGACGACTTTATCGGGACCGCCTTTTCCATGGACAATCATCCATCCTGTTCTATGCCGGGCCGGGCGGTGTGCCCGTTGCGGCGACAATAGAAGCGAAACAACATATAGATAACTATTTATATGTGCATGAGTCCAATGTCAATAGCTAAATTCAGGACTGAGGACTGAGGACTGAGTGGGAACACCATGCTGGAAGAGCGGATCTCCGGGAATGTGGTCAAGTTGAAGTGCGATGAAGTGATTGCCCGGAAGGATTGTTCATGAATTGTTTACGGGATGTTCATAGATTGTTCATGGCGTTCTGAAGCGCGCCCTTGATCCATCAGGCCGCTCGATTGTTCGATGTATTTTTTGAGGGCAACAGCATTGTTGTGTTCCGTGTCATGGGCGCTGTAAAGGAGCGTGACATTTCCCTGCCCGGCCGCGTCGATTATGGTCCGCAAGGCCTGCCGCCTGGTATCCAGTTCGGCAAAATAGAGGTCCTGGAACTCACCCCATTTTTGCGGGTCGTGTCCGAACCAGCGACGGAGCGTATCACTGGGGGCTGCGTCCTTGAGCCAAGCTTCCATATGAAGGGATTCCTTCTTCATCCCGCGAGGCCAAAGACGCTCGACCAGAAATCGAGTCCCATCACCTGATTCATAAGGTTCGTAGACGCGCTTCACCTTGACCATCGCTTTCTCCTTTCTTGTGTGAGGGCGTCAGTCTGGGAGACTTTCGTTTGTTGACCTGATATGGCAATCTAAATATCATAATAATGATGGACACCGGCAAGGCCATACTCATGAAAGGAATAGGCGGGGGGGGCTTGAAAAAGATTGCGAGACAATGTCGGCAGCCTGCTGAAGCAGGTCAGGGGTTGCATGGACCCTGCAATCCGGTCCCCATGCATTGCAGGCACAGCAATTCGTCCGGCGCAACGAATGTACGGTAGGGTGTTCCGCAAGCCGGGCATTGCCGCTCAGCCCCCTGAGGAATCCCGAGTGGCTTGACGGGACGCCGATTCAATGCAAGCCGAAGAAAAGCGGGTATCGCCTGTGCGACCGCAGCCCTCGGCATTTTTGAAGATCCACGCGCACGGTCGTGAAAGTGGATGGGTATCTCCTTAATGATCAGTCCCTCGCGCGCAATACGGGCGATGCAGGTCATGAAAAAGCTATAGCTGTTGGCGTTGACCGACTCGACCAAACCAGGCGGAACGCGGTCCAGCCTGGCAGCACGAAGAGCAGTGGTATGCTCGGCTACAGGAAGCCGCAGAACCATGCGGGCGAGGCTGTTCGCAGTGTGGCTCAAGAAACGCCGCCAGCCCTTGTAATCGGTACGTCCGCCGGCGCAGAACCGCGAACCGACCGCTACGTCGGCGCCTGCGTCCAATTCGGCGAAAAGGCGCGGCACATCCTGTGGATCGTGGGACAGGTCCGCATCAAGCGTGACAATGCTGGAATAGCCGTGGACCCGCGCATAGAGCCATGCCAGCTTATGTGCGGACCCGACGCCGAGCTTGCCCGGTCTGACGATAACATGAACCCTCGGTTCGGTTGCGGCAACTGAGAGCAGATACTTCGTTGTGCCGTCGGTGGAGTTGTCGTCTACGAACAATAAATCGGATCGCACCGGCAGCGACAGGAGTTCCGCGATAAGCGTCTCGATGGTTCCCTGTTCGTTATAGGTCGGGGCAAAAATGAGCTTATCTTTTTGTGCCATTCAAACAGCCTATGGGTAGAATTCTTATACGTTCGATGTTGTGTAACGGCTTTGTAAACAGGCTACTATGAAGTTTTACAGTTTTCAAGAACCATTTCAATGTGCTTAGCCCTGCAAAATGGCCCTCCGTATGGACTATAGTGTCATAGCCAGGATAGCCTCATTGGCCAACTGGTCACACCGTTCATTCTCCGGGTGTCCGCTGTGTCCTTTTACCCAACGCCAATCGACCTCATGCTGCTGATTGAGGACATCCAGTTCATGCCACAGATCTGCATTCAGGACCGGCTTTTTGGCAGCAGTCCTCCACCCGTTGCGTTTCCAATTGTGTATCCATAGAGTGATCCCGTTTTTCATGTACTGAGAATCCGTGGTCAAAACGACCGTTGAGGGTGCTTGAAGCGATTGCAGAGCTTTGATGGCTGCGGTAAGCTCCATTTTGTTATTGGTGGTGTGCGGGTCGCTCCCGGACAGCTCCGTAACCTCACCATTTTTGATTACCACTCCCCAGTCCGCCTGGACCCGGATTGCCCTGGCAAGCACCATCCGTGAAGATCGAGGATCGGTTGGCCTTCGGCTCTTTGTCCCAGGGATGAGGAATCGCCATCCAGAGTGATAGGATCAGTGACCTCGGAATGTCTTTTATGCAAGGGTATCCCTTTCCGCATGTCATCGATGCTGAGCTTGGACTCACCGGCAAAAAGCCTCTCATAAAGCTCGGGCGTAAACTTCCATGCCCCCAGCATTTCGTAGCCCTGGTCGTAAAGAACATAGATGAGTATGTCCCATGCGATTGACTTAACTCTTGAGCCGGCGTTCCATACGGCACTTCCGGGCTTACCGCTCGGACGACCGGCCTTGACTTGGATTCGCTGCCCGTCAGCGGTCAGGAAATCATAGCCACTGGATACGTCAGTCCGCTCCCGCAGACTGTCTGCATATTCAGATTCAGAACAGCCAAGGAGCATTGCGGCATCGTACTCGGACACCGCGGCCGTCACACCTGCCTGACCGGGGAAGCAGCCATACCGACCCTCCCAGCGAAGGACCACATTAACCAGTTCGTTTCTAAGACTCAACCCGCACCTCTCTTATCATTCTACCTCTGATATCCCGGCGAACCCTACTTCTAAAAGGTTCCTGGCATCCTGCTCCTTTTCAGCCTTCTTCTGTTCATGGTGGCGCACAAAAGCTACGAAGCTCTTAAACCCATCATTTAAAGTGTAGCCGAGCTGTCCGATGGTTCGCGGGGGGATTTCCTTATAGGCACGCTTGACCTTGCCTGAGGCCGCACTCTCGTCAAACCCTATGTTCGCATCGCTCATGCTTCGGAACATTCGCACCATCTCAAAGGTGAAGCCTCTGTCCGAACTGAAGCGGTGAGGGTACTCGTGCCAGTAGAGGTGCATCCCCGCCACCACACTCGCACACTGCGCAGGTGAGAAGTCCTGGAAGACCGTTAACATCTCCCTCGCCGCCTGGACGCCATGCTGGTTCACGGGCCGGCCATGTTCGGAGTCGCTGACGATGCCCCCGCAGTAATCCTTGAGTATCTCCACCAGCTTGTCGAGACCCGCAACTATTTTGCCGCTGCCGTCCCTTTCGATTATCTTTTGGACCCTCACGACACAAGGTTTTATCTCAGCGGCCCTGATGCTCTCCTGTTGTGGATCTCCATGCCGCCGTTTCCTCTGGGAATGTTGGGCACACAGAGAGCCGAACTGTCCAGAGGCGGCGTTATTACACACGCTGCATTGTCTCATTCTTTGACTCCTTAGAGTATAGCCATCGTGATGGACATACTTATAACCTGTTATTCCCAAGCCCGGAACAACTCGAATCTCAACATTGGCGGGATTTGTTTTATACGGGATTATGGGGTGTGTGAAAAAAGGGGGGCTGGGGCATCAATGCTTGGGGGCATTTGCCCCCGATAAGAACCGATTTCGTAAAGCCCCCAAATTTCCAACTGCCTGATGTTATTCTATGGAGATGATGGGGTTCGAACCCACGACCTCAGACTTGCGAAGCCTGCGCTCTCCCAGCTGAGCTACATCCCCGATGTCTCCTAAATACCCCCTTCCGCATTCGCTGTCAAGAATCACCGGCAAATCTGCAGCCCAAAATGGATGCAACTCAAAACGATTGCTCTGTGAATCACAATTGGTGATGCCGGCAGGGGGGGTGATGTTCTCTTAAGAACAAATTGAATCAGTTATTCATTTCTCTGCGGGACACCTCAAACAAGGGAAAGGCAGGGGATCTTTCCTGCCGCCGCCGAAGGCAGCGGCAAACCAGGCTGCGGTCCCACCGCCCGCCGCCGAAGGCAGCGGCAAAACCCGGCCGGCGGTCCCACCGCCTCAAAACAGCCTCTTTACCCAGACGAGGTTCAAGGCGAGGCTGACATCGTACTTGCAGAAGCGCTCTATTCCGGCATTATCGGGTGAAGTGTGCCTGATGGCGAGTAAACGGTCGAAATCCCTTTCTATGACGATATTGCAGAAATCGACTGGAACCGAGCGCACCAGTCCCAGTTCCTCTTCGTTCCAAAGAGTATTGGCGATGTCTCCGACTCCGGTCTCCATCATACTGGTTCCGCAGACCTTAAAGCCGGCCCCGCAGCTGCAGCGGTGAATCGAGTCGAAGTCGGTCGGAATTGAATGGCCGTTATCGCAGAACGGGCAGACGATCATATGGGTTCCGTTCGCCCGTCTGGGAATGCTTGAAGCTAATGACCAGAACGGCCCTTTGTTTTTGGATTTCATTTTGTGCCTGCCATATCAAATTGAGCGCGCGAGCCCGTAAGAACCAAGCCGTAAACCGGCGCCGGCGTTTCGGCTTGAAATCGAATCAAAAATTTGACATAAAAAGATTAATCTCTCTCTGAGCTTTTGCAAGCTGTCAAGTCTTAAACAGGAGCACATTTTGGGCGGAATTCATACCTCTTCGGACAAGGTAAAGTCAATCCTGAAAATACTCGATCAATTCTATCCGGACGCAAAATGCTCTCTCGACTTCCATGACCCGCTCCAGCTTATGGTCGCGACTATTCTGTCGGCCCAGTGCACAGATGAGCGGGTAAACAAGGTTACGCCGGCTTTGTTTGAAAAGTATCGATCCGCCGGGGCATATGCCGAGGCCCCCCTCGAGCAATTGGAACAGGACATCAAATCAACCGGCTTTTATCATAATAAGGCCCGGGCTATCAAGGAGTCGAGCAAGATCCTTGCCGACCGGTTTGGCGGCCGGGTGCCCCTGGAGCTGGAAACGTTGATCGAGTTGCCCGGAATAGGACGAAAAACGGCAAATGTAATATTAGGCAATGCTTTCGACATCGCGGCGGGAATCGTGGTCGATACACACGTGGATCGGGTATCGGCAAGGCTTGGTCTTACCGGTGGAAAAGACCGGGAAAAAATTGAGCGGGACCTTATGGCCTTAATCCCGAAAGAGAAATGGATTAAATTCTCTCATCAATTGATTCAGCACGGCAGAAGAATTTGCATCGCCAGGAAGCCGAAATGTTCCAGCTGCCCGTTGCGGCCCCACTGCGACTACGGCATGAAAATGATGAGTGATGAGTGATGAGTGATGAGTCTGGGGGGGGGATGATGAGTGGGAAAGCGGGTATATTGGAACGCACCAAGCTGTTTGCATTGCGGATTATTCGGCTTTACTCATCCTTGCCGAAGACGACCGAAGCTCAGGTGATTGGGAAGCAGCTTTTGCGTGCCGGAACATCGACGGGCGCACATGTTCACGAAGGAAATCGGAGCCGGTCGGATGCGGAGATGGTCAGTAAGACAGAAGGGGCCTTGCAGGAACTGCAGGAAACTATTTATTGGCTTGAGCTTATTGGCGATGCCGAAATCGTAAAAGCTGAGCGACTCGTCAACTTACTCAAAGAAGCAGATGAGCTGACTGCGATCCTCGTTACCAGCGTCAAAACTCTCAAAGCAAGGAGAGACAAATGACATTCATCATTCATAACTCATCACTCATCACTCATATCAGCATATCAGCATTGTCTTGAAGAATTCTCTTGTTTTTGCTTCAACCGGGCAAGTTGTGGTCTCACTGCCTTGAGTCCATTTGATTTGGAGTTGCGCTTGTTTGGGCGAGTTGCTGTACGTGGCTGATAGAACCGCTGCCAACTCGATATCTTCAGGCCCATCAGGGGCCAAAAGCAGGCATGTGGGACCTGCAAAGTTGGCGGGCCGCAAAAGGATATCATGAGCTCTGGCCAAGGATTGGAGCCTGTTGTTTTCGCTTAGCTGCCGTCCGACCATGCAGATCGTTTTTCCATGGAGCAAAAAGGCGCGGCCCCACTTAATAATCTCAACTTCCTCAACAGTAGCGCCGGGACGTATACCGAGCAGTTTGCGGAGCCGGTTTGAAAAACCCTCGCTTGTAAGCATGCAGCCGCCTCCCGGCTGTGGATAATCGGTCAGGCCGTACTTTTGGGCCAGTTCCTTCTGCCGCCTCCGGGAACGTCCCTGGATGTCGAGCAGCATATTTCTGTCAACAAGCCCTTCTTGCTCCACCACTGTAGCAGGCAAAAGTTTTGCGCTAAGCGGGCGAAGGATTCGGCCGGCAAGTCCCGAGAGCTTTTCAACGCTCCTGAGGGAATCGCGGCGCTGACTCATGGGGCGCTGTGCGAGCACCTCGCCCGTGAACAGAAAGTCTGCGCCTTCGGCCTCCATCAGTTTTGCGGCTTCCCTGAGCATAAGCCCATGGCAGTCGATACAGGGGTTCAATTGAGAGCCGTAACCGTACCTCGGGTTTTTGAGCATCTCCAAATGGACTTCTGAAATATCGAGCGCTCTGGTTTCAATTTGGGTCTTTTCCCCCGCTTCAATCCCCTGTAAAGGTCCGAAGAACGGGGTTACAAAAGTGATTGCAAGAAGCTCGATTTGCTGGTCCTGAAGCACTTTCACTGCGAGCATGGAATCGAGGCCGCCCGATAAGAGTCCTATACCTTTGGCTTTTTTCCGTGACACGGACTTTCACCTCGTGGCCTTTACAGGCGTCCCATCCGAGCAAGACCAACCGAACCAAGAGACCAGAT
>CAVRZU010000116.1:0-6465 GCA_963725365.1 uncultured delta proteobacterium
GCACATGCATTGGACGTACTGGCTGCCTGCTTCACAGGCAAGGAGCCGGGCCATTCTGGGACGGCTAGCCGCTGCGGAAAGAATACGACCGGCTGGATGTGGCCTGACGGAAACCACGGGGTGCAGGCTCCGCCGGTAAAATGGCGGGCTACGCCGCCCATGTAACAACGCGAAGGAGAGAAGAACGATGACGAAGCACATGACCGGAACACGTGAAGAGTGGCTTGCAGCGCGGCTCGAGCTGCTCAAGGACGAGAAGGAGCTGACGCGGCGCAGCGACGAGCTGGCGCGGCGGCGGCAGGAACTGCCGTGGGTCCGGATCGACAAGGAGTATCGATTCGAGACCGACGAGGGGAGCGCCTCGCTGGCGGACCTCTTCCGAGGGCGCTCGCAGCTCCTCGTCTACCACTTCATGTTCGGGCCCGACTACACGGCGGGGTGTCCGTCCTGCTCGTCGATCGCGGACGGCTTCAACGGCTTCGTCGTCCACCTGGCCAACCATGACGTCATGCTTGCGGCGGTGTCGCGGGCGCCGCTCGCGAAGCTGCAGGCGTACAAGCGGCGGATGGGCTGGACGTTTCCCTGGGCGTCCTCGCTCGGCAGCGACTTCAACTTCGACTTCAACGTCTCGTTCACCGAGGAGCAACAGCGCGAGGGGGCCGTCGAATACAACTACCGGCGCGGCGGCCACGCGATGGACGCGACAGCCGGTCCCGGAGCCCGTCGCCGAGTTCGCGGCCACATGCGGAACCGACGCGCCCACGTACTCGCGCGATAGGCCGGGCATGAGCGCGTTCGTGCTCGAGGACGGCGTCGTCTACCACACCTATTCCACCTATGCGCGCGGACTGGACGGCCTCTGGGGCATGTACCAGTGGCTCGACCGCGCCCCCAAGGGGCGCAACGAGACGGGCGTCTGGTGGCGCCGCCACGACGAGTACGACAAGGGCTGAAAATTCGAGACGGTGGGCGAGAGGAGTCTGTGCCCGCTCTACCGGGCTGTTCCGCCGGTCCGGCCGGTATTACTCAGGTTCAAAGAACGGGGCAAGGCCGTCCACTCTCCCCGGGGGCAAGCCGGCGGCGCCAGGCGAATGGTCAGGCGTGGCGCCCACCAGTTCCAGCGGCCAAGGAGCCGCATCGTTGCCGGGACGAGCAGGCAGCGCACTATTGTTGCGTCCACCACAATGGCAATGCCCATGCCGATGCCCATCTCCTTGACTACCGTCAGGTCTGCGAGTCCAAAGGCGAAAAGCACCAGAGCCATGATCGCCGCGGCTCCGGAAATGATCCGGCCGGTGCTTTCCAGACCGCGCGCCACCGCTCGGGCGTTGTCGCATGTCTTTTCGTACTCCTCCCGCACCCTGCTTAGCAGCAGCACTTCGTAGTCCATCGAGAGACCGAAGAGGATGCAAAACATGATGATCGGGGTCATTGCCTCGATGGGACCCGGTGTGAAGTGGAGAAGCGACGCCAGGTGACCGTACTGGAAGACCCAAACCAGGGCGCCATAGGATGCACTGATGGACAGCATATTCATCAGTACGGCCTTGAGGGGGAGCAGCAGGGACCCGAGCAGCAGGAAGAGCACAAGGTAAGTTACAAGGACGATCAGCCCGATTAGAAAGGGAGAATTCTCCTCGATAGCCTTCATGAAATCAGCCTGAAATGCGCTTTCCCCCGTGACCATGAGTTCACCTCCCACGGGAGGATGCGACTCGCGGATCGTCCGGACCAGGTTGAACGCTTCTGAACTGCCCTCCGGCAGGGATGTTTGAGCGACGAGCATAACCATATCCTTGCCAACCATCTTCTTCAGGGCAAGTCTTATGCCCTTTGGGAGCGGAGCCATGGGTGGAGTGAGCATTTGCACGTATTCCCAGCGGCTGATGGAAGGATCAAGATCCACGATGCTCTTCACGCCGTTGACTGAGGGGAGCTTTGCCAGCCAGCGGCTCAGATCGTAGATACGGTTGACGTGATCGAAGCTCAAGGGTGAAAAACTGCTTGGATAGCGGACTATCACTATGATGGGGTTGGTATCGACCTTCTGAAATCCACTGCGCAACAGTTCCATACCACGGCGGGATTCCGCCGTTTTCGGAAGTTCGGCGGCGGAGTCGAAACCGAGATGAATATGCAGGAAAGGCACGCCGAGCAAGATGAGAAGTATCGACGACGGCAAAATAACCTTCCAGGGATGAGCCATGACCAGGGTTGCCAGGCGATGCCAGAACCCGGCGGTATGGCGGGGTTTGCCGGAATTTATCAACGGAAGTCTCCATGAATCGACCCTGGGACCCAGAATGGCGAGCAGCGCCGGAAGAAAGGTTATCGCATAAACGACGGCCAAAAATACCACGATTGCACCGGCCAGCCCCAGGGAGCCAAGATGGCCCAGCCTCAGGAATAATATGCCGAATAAACCGATAGCCACCGTGCCTCCCGAGAAAAGAACCGCTCGCCCGGTGGTCGCCATGGTAATCGCCAGCGCTTCAGGGACTGGGCGCCGGCGAACTTCCTCGCGAAACCGGCTCAGGATGAAAAGCGAGTAGTCGATAGCGACGCCAAGGCCCACCATCACGACAATATTTTTGGCATATACCAGTACGGGGGTGATGCGGGCCAGAGCAAGCGTTCCGGCCATGCCGGCGGTTACCGCCAGCAGGCCGACGGCAAGCGGCAGCGCCGCTCCCGGTACAGACCCGAACACGAGAAGAAGAAGCAGCCCCACCAGGGGAAGCACCCTCATTTCGGCGCGCTTTGCGTCTCTTTCCGCCAGGACCGTAAGATCGTGATTGAACGGCAATGTGCCGAAAGCCGCCACTTCCAGCGTATTGGAATGCACTTTGGCGCGCAACTTCGGATAAATGACCATCGCCAGCGTCGTCTGGCTCGCGGTATGGTCTTTGATCTTCACCTCGACGATCGTGCTGTGCCCGTCCTGCGAAATGAACCGAGGACGCATCTCACTCCCTTTATAAGCGGTGCGGACGGATGCGACGCGCAGGTCGTCGAGCAATGGCGCTACCGCCCGCTCCACTTCGGCCCTGAAAGCCGGATCGATAACTCGAAGAGACGGGCTTCGAAACACCAGGCCAAAGGAGGGAAGGGAAGGAGGCAGCTCCTTTTCCATAAGCTTGAGGGCCCGCACGGACTCGCTGTCGGTCGGGAATATAACCGACTCCAGATCCCCCCCCTGGCTTGTCTGCCAGGCGGCAGGCCCTAAAGAAAGCACCGAAATGATCACTATCCACCAGCGGAAACGGTAAACCCAACGTCCCCAGGATGACAGCATGAATGTTCCCCTCCTTGATCGAGGGCCACACGAAAACAGCCACAAACGAGGCCGGCCTCGTCAGATCTTTGCAGTCCAGGGTGTTCCTATTACTTTAATTACTTATAATCTCTTGAAAAGACTCCTTATAATCCCCTGGAAGCCGGGACTGCTCTCGCAATGCTGGTGCGTCGGGTTTGCCTGACTTTTTAAGAGGTTTCCGGATCGACACTTAACCGGGGCGTTCGACTTTCTGGCGAAGCATTCCGAGCAGAGACTCAAAAGACTGATTGGACAGAATGGAAGCGATCTGACTTCGGTAGTTATCATCATAGCTGACTCCCTCGACGACTACGTCATATACTTTCCAATTTCCCCCCTCCTTGTGTAGCCTATAGTCGATTGGAATATTTTCGCCCTGCGACAGAAAATGAGTTTTGACAACGGCGAAGTCATCATCGATCTTCTGAGAGTCATAGAAGATCTCTTGATCGTGATAATTCTCCATCCGGTCAACGTCAGGTATTGAAAAGAAGCTTCTTGAAGAGTTGAGCGAATTCCTGACGTTTCTCAGGGGACAGCTGTTTCCAGGGAGACCCCAGGGATCTTTTCGCCATTTCATCGAAGTTGAAATAATTGCTCACGACATTAAGGAGCAAATCAGCGAGCCTTGATCTAACTTGATTTTTCAGTGATCTTTCTCCAGCCTGCGGCTATTATGAAGAAGTAAACGGTTGTGTTTACATTTGGAGAACGAAAGGGTGACAATGAATAGCCGTCAGAGGTTTTTGGAAGTGATGCAATTTGGCAGCCCTGATCGTGTTCCTTATTTCGAAGAAGGGATAAGGGACGAGGTTTTGAAAATCTGGCGCAACCAGGGGCTTGCACGCGGGGTTGATATTCAGAGTCTTTTTCCCTTTGACCGTCTTTGAGGAGCTGGAGCCCGATCTGGATCCTTTACCAACGATTGAAAATTGGCCTGCCTCACTTTCCCAATTGAATGGTTTTCAAAAAGCCCTGGAACCGCTTGATGAGAGCCGCCTTCCGAAAGATTTGGCTGCTCATGTAAAGGCAGGCGCAACGCGTGAGTACACTCTTTTCCTGCGTGTACATCGCGGTTTTTTCCTCTCCATGGGCGTGCGCGGCTGGAACCGGTTTGCAGAGGTAGTTGAGGCGCTCGTATTGAATCCACAATTCGTGCACAAGAGCATGTCCATTCAATGTGAATTTGCAGCCAAACTTGCTGAACGTGTGCTTCAGACTGTTGAAGTGGACGCGGTTGTGTTCAACGAACCTATCGGCGGTAATGACAAGCCGTTGATTTCACCAAAGATGTATGAAGAATTCGTGCTCAAAAGCTATGAACCGATTTTGGCCGTGATAAGACAATTTGGTGTAAAAACCATAATATTTCGCACTTATGCTAATGCACGCCTACTGATTCCCAGTATACTTAAATGGGGATTTAACTGCCTCTGGGCCTGCGAGGTGAATGCGGAAGCGATGGACTATAGTGATCTTCGTAAAGAGTTTGGGCGGGATTTGCGGCTCATTGGAGGCATTGATCTGGATGCGCTTCGGATAGGCAAAGATTCGATCAAACGGGAGATCGAAGATGAAGAAGTCCCCGCGCTTTTCGCTCGGCGGATACGTTTCCCTGGCTGACGGCAGGGAATCGGTGATGATGTATCTGATTGAGAATTATACTTACTACAGGCGTTTGTTGGAGACAGTTACTCAAAGGTAGGATGATTGGAATGAACAGCGCTGGATCTCCGCAGCGAAGGAGGCGGCGATGGATGATGAACTGGAGCGTATCAGGAATGCAGTTATCGCGGGCAAAGGCGATCAGGCTGTGGCATTTGTACAGCAAGCACTTAATGCCGGATTTGCGCCGGGCAGGATCATGCGCCGAATCTCTGATGCCGCCATGGACGTATGGGCCAAAAATATGCCGCGGGGGAATTTTTCGTCCCTGAGATGATGGTTTCCGCCCACGCCATGGAGAATGCGCTGCTGCTTTTGCGTCCTTTACCTCGCCAAAGGCAACTACCGAAACGAAGGCGAAGGTCGTTGCGGGTACGGTCCAGGGCGATATCCACGACATCGGCAAAAGATGCGTCAAGATAATGATGGAAGAAGCGGGCTTCCATTATCGGATCTGGGAGTGGACGTCACGGCAGAAAATATTTTTCCGTACAATGCTATCCGGAAGGAATCTCCCCAATTCGTTCTGATGACTCCCTTACTCTGTCACAATGGAGAGCATGAAAAAGACCCGTCGAGGCGATCAGGACCTTTCAGGGCTGCGGGACAGGGTCGTTATAGGAGTGGGCGGAGCTCCAGTCACCCGGAAGTTTGCCGAGTACTATGGGGCCGACTTCTATGCCGAGGATGCAACCGGATGCGTACTAAACTGCAACCGCCGGATAAAATAAGGGCTTGTCCGTAAATAAATCCTGCTTCAGCATCCCTTGGTGGTTAACTTGATGCATTATTCAGGGTGGTGTTCGAGTTTTTGAGGAGTTATCGGGAAAGAGCAAATGACGGTAGAAGCCTTTGGCGTCGGCGACTTCAATTCCTACCTGCTAAATGCAAGAAAACAGATAAAGTCCGGCCTATTTCAACACCTCGTCATGGGAAATGAAAGTGCCGATTTAGATTCCATAGTCTCCGCGTCAATGTATGCGTACTTTCTTCACCACCACTCCTCCGGAAATGACATCAACATTGTGCCGCTAATCAATACAAGATCGAGCGATATCTCATTAAGGCCTGAAGTCATATTCCTCTTCGCCAATACCGGTGTGGCAATAGAAAATCTCGCGTTTCAGGATTGTCTTGATCCGGAAGAAGCTTACTCCGCCGGGCGCTTGAAGCTGACCCTGATCGACCACAATGACGTGGCTCCTCCCCAGTACCATTTGAAAAACGCCGATGTAGAAATCATCGACCATCATATTGACGAAAAACAGTTCGTGAACATCGCACACCGCGTAATCGAGCCCGTGGGTTCCTGCGCCACCCTGGTGGCCGAGCATATTTTAGCGTAGCGCCGGAACTGCTTGATAAGCGCCTTGTCAAGTTCCTTTTCGGCCCTATCCTGTTAGATACGGTGAACTTGGACCTTTCGAAAGGAGTGCCTGGAAAAAGATATTTCTATAGCATCGCATCTGTTCAGAACTCGGCCC
>CAVRZU010000117.1:0-20743 GCA_963725365.1 uncultured delta proteobacterium
TTTACCGCCGATGTTTCCACCGAGACGCTGAGCCGCACGACTCTTGGTTCCCTAAAGGTCCGGGAAGCAGGATGAATCTGGAGAGGGCGCTTCGGCTGGGTGAGCGTCTGGGCGGCCATCTTGTGACGGGACATGTCGATGGAATATCCGTGCTCAAAGGCCGCAAGATCGAGGGCCGGTCGTTGCGCCTCTTTTTTGATGCCTCCCGGGAAATTATGAGATACGTTATCGAGAAAGGCTCCATTGCTGTAAATGGGATAAGTCTAACAGTCAACGGGGTTTCCATTTCCGGTTTCGATGTCAACGTTGTTCCTCATACTGCTTCTGCGACCACGCTCAGCAGCCTTAAACCAGGCGATGAGGTAAATATAGAGACCGATCTGATTGGAAAATACGTGGAAAATCTTGTTCGTTGCAGGGAAAGCTCATCTGGGAAAGAGGGCGGGGACAAAAATTTGGATCTTGAATTTTTGAAACAACACGGGTTCGCGTGAGGAGACCGGGCGACTCGCCTCTCAACTTGAAGAGATTATTTTATATAGGGTAATAAGTCTATCTTACGAGGAGAATACACGATGTCGCTGGCAACAATCCCCGAGGCGCTTGAAGATATAAGGCTTGGCAAGCCCATCATTTTGGTGGATGACGAAGACCGCGAAAATGAGGGAGATCTGTTCATCTCGGCAGAAAAAACGACTCCGGAAGCCATTAACTTCATGGCGAAATATGGGCGGGGCCTGATTTGTCTTTCGCTTTCGCCTGAATTGGTGGACAGGCTTGAACTCCCGATGATGGTCACCAAGAACAAATCACCTTTTCAAACCGCATTTACTATATCTATCGAAGCGCGAAAAGGGGTGACTACAGGCATCAGCGCAGCGGACAGGGCACAAACAATCCTGACCGCCATCTCAGACGATGTGACTGCTGAAGACCTTGTAAGTCCGGGTCACGTTTTCCCGCTTCGCGCCAAAAAGGGCGGGGTCCTGGTCAGGACCGGACAGACCGAGGGGTCGGTCGATCTCGCCAGGATAGCCGGAATGAAGCCGGCAGGGGTTATCTGCGAGGTGATGAACGAAGACGGGACAATGTCGCGAATGCCCGACCTGGAGATATTCGCAAGTGAACACGGACTGAAGATTGTCACCATCGCCAGCCTTATCCAGTATAGAATGCAGACCGAACTGTTCGTCCACCGGGCTGCTACGGCCAAGCTGCCGATATCGTTCGGAGGGGAATTCAGTGTCATTGCCTACACCAACGATATAGACGAATATTGTCATCTGGCGCTGGTCAAAGGCGACATTCATCCTGAAGACGATGTGCTGGTTCGAGTTCATTCGGAGTGCCTCACCGGCGATGTCTTCGGTTCGCTGCGGTGCGATTGCGGCGGACAGCTTCGGGCGGCTTTGACTCAGATTGGGCGCGTGGGAAAAGGGGTGCTGCTCTACATGAGGAACCATGAAGGGCGCGGAATAGGCATCGTAAACAAGATTAGGGCTTACGCTCTCCAGGAAAATGGCTATGACACGGTCGAAGCAAATGAAGCGCTCGGCTTTGAGGCCGATTTGCGAGATTATGGAATAGGCGCACAAATGCTTGTTGACCTCGGCGTAAAAAAAATGAAGCTTATGACAAACAATCCCACCAAGATTGTGGGGCTTCAGGGTTATGGCATCACCGTAACCGAAAGAGTGCCGCTCGAGGTCTCGCCAAACGAGTGCAATCGCGAGTATCTGAGCACAAAGTGCATCAAGATGGGCCATATTATGAGCTGCGTATCCGCGGAGGGGGAAGCTTCATGAGAGTCTTCGAAGGAAAGTTGCTGGCCAAGGGCCTCAAGTTTGGAATCATCGTCAGCCGATTCAATGATTTTATTGGAGACAGGCTGCTGGGAGGTGCGATCGATGCGCTGAAAAGGAACGGCGCTGACGAGCAAAACCTTGATATCTTCAAGGTCCCTGGCGCGTTCGAAATACCTTTGATTGCCAAAAAAGTGGCCGAAAGCGGAAAATATGACGCCGTCATTTGTCTGGGCGCTGTGATCAGGGGAGGAACGCCTCATTTTGATTACGTTGCGGCCGAAGTATCTAAAGGCATCGCCCAGGTGGCCATGGAAGCAGGTGTGCCAATAAGCTTCGGGGTACTGACCACCGACACTCTGGAGCAGGCAATCGAGCGGGCGGGGGCAAAGTCGGGCAACAAAGGCTCGGACGCAGCATTCGCCGCAATAGAGATGGCTAATCTTGTAAAACAGATTTCAGCGTGATCTCTGTTGCTGATTGCGCCTGAACACCAAAATTGCATCATTTAGCATCCCGGATTTTCCGGTAGATTTGAATTGAGTTATTTCATGGGCCAGCGGCGCAAATCAAGAGAGATCGCATTGCAGATGCTCTATCAGATGGAGATGACCGGACAGCCTCCTCATATGGTCATCGACTTGTACTACGAACTGGCATTGGGGGAGGATGTTAAAAATCCCGATCTGGCCAAAGCCGTTCGGCCATTTGCCGAGCGGCTCCTGAACGGCGTTTATGCTCACCGGGACCAACTTGACAAGATGATCGTCGGGGCCTCGGAAAACTGGCGCCTCGAAAGAATGTCGATAATCGACAGAAACGTACTTCGGATAGCACTCTACGAAATGCTCTACTGCCTGGAAATCCCTCCAAAGGTGTCTATAAACGAAGCCATAGATCTTGGGAAAACATTTGGCAGCCCTGATTCGGGGGGATTTATCAATGGAATACTGGATCATCTTCTGCCGGAAGTGAGCCTGGTTCGTGAATCCAGCGGAAGTGAAACGGATTCGTGAGTGGCGGGGCGCGCTCCTGACGAATTTAAACCGAATTTAACCAAGAACTGCGCTAGGGATTGTCAACAGGACAACCGCATCATTTGCGGCATCGAAAAAGTAAGTCAAAAAAACAAAACCCACCAAGGTATTGAAGGACCAGCGAATCCACGTCATTTTGTGTGCCTCGAGGTACTTGCTCCTTACACTGTAATAGCCAAAGCAGATAAAAGCGAACACAGCCAATTGGGACAGCAGGAAAGTCCAGTCACTTTGGACAAAGAGCGCAGCTACGGGATTTTTCTCGCAGAGCAGGCAGGGATATTTGTGAAGGGAGTGCAAGGTAATCAAGATCGCGATTGCTTTCAGTGCAATAGCCGATGAAAATAGATAATCCTGGATCTTGATCTTCGCTGTCATTAAGTCACCTCAGGACCAAGTTGAGCTTATCGTTGCGAGCATCTGTAATTGCGCAATCAAATGCAAGAACGACGCCACTGCAATGCCCACAAAGACAGAGAGTCGTTTAAAGACCCGCCAGTGGAGTAATCAGTCAACAAAATGACTGCCACTCTCCGTGGACCGAGCTCACCGAAATGAAAATTATAAATCTATCTAAAACTGATATGGGATTAAAGACGGCTATATTTTATGTAAGCTTTTCGACGGAGTCAAGCAGGTTGTGCGCGGCAAATTTGCGGAGATACGAGGAACGCCGCCGTGGAAGGCGGCGCTACCCTGCTTTTCAAACCGAGTGGGCGATCTTTCTTGTGAAGTACATGGATGCAGCTCGCTCCAGATCTGTCCTGGTGATTTCCAGGGGGCGCTGCTCGTAGGCTTTTATCGACATTATTATGTCCAGGATATCAATCGGGTAGCATGCCCGGAGTTCCCCGCTTCCGGACTGCTCGCATATGGAGCGGAGATGTCTTGCGCTGCCCGGCTCGCTCCTGAGCATTTTTTCCATCACGAGCCTGTGGAAAATATCATCGAAGACACGCGGCTGGCACGGCTCCACGTATACTTTGTTGCGGATGCGCCTCAAAAACGCCTCGTCAGCCAGTTCACGAGGGTCCAGGTTCGTGGCGAAAACAACCATCGGGGTGAACGGAACTTGGAACTTGACCCCGTAGGCGAGGGCCAGGTAGTCGACGCGGCGGTCGAGCGGCACTATCCACCTGTTGAGCAGATTGCGGGCTGAGATGATCTGCCGGCCGAAGTCGTCGATGACAAGTATGCCGTTATTGGCTTTCATCTGCACGGGGGCCGCATATATCCCGGAGTTTGTATCCAGTTGGAGTTCCAGCATCGCTATATCCAACTCTCCACCAACCACTATACAGGGGCGCGTACATTTTACCCAGCGTTGATCTGCGTTGCCGTTTTTCTCGCTATCGATCGGGTAATGGACCGCCGGATCGTAGATCACGATAATTTGACCGTCAAATTCAACTGCGTAAGGGATGAGTATCGTGTCGTCATAGACCCTTTGGATACGGACCGCTATGCTCGTTTTACCGTTGCCGGTCGGACCATAGAGGAACAGCGACGTCTGCGAAATGAGCGCAGGGCCGAGTTGATCGACGAATTCCCCTGTCACTACCAGGTCGGACAGTGCTTTCGCAAGCAACTCACGAGTGAGAGTGATTTTTGGGATTTGCGCATTGACCGCCGCAGTGTAACTTTTCAGGGAAATGGGAGCAGGTCCGCAATATTGGGAGATCTTCAGGCGCCTTTCGGCCAGTTCGCGGCCGGCCGATGTCAGGATGAAACTGTAGTTGTTTCCCGACATGCCCATGACTTCGAAGATATGCTGCTCGCGCAACCGCTGAAAAACTGCATGAATTACGGGAAATGACAGCCTCAGCGATCCAGTCAAAGATTCGATGTCACTCTTGCCTTCCATGTAGAGGCGCCGGAGCATCAGATCGGCTACGACCGATTCCGGGATATCAAGCTCCTCTAGTGTGACAGCGGCTTTCGGATTAAAACCTCTCTCGGTCGGACTTGAATTTGCTGTTTCCATAAGTATTGAAAAATCCATTATATTATGACTGGTCGACACGAGTTTGAACCTCCATGTGTTGAGGCCGGTTACCCAAAGAATATGAGGTTACCGGGCAAACTCAGACCGATAGGGTAAATTGTCAAGCCCTTCGGGCGGGAAAGAAGTCGTGTCCTCTGTGCCTCTCAGCCTGCCCCGGCAGTGCTTCCGGGCCGGGTAAACGGGTACGTCCAGGCCGGGCTCAGCATCGAATTCCGGTAAGCGTTTCAGCCAAAAGGATAGTCACATCATTTGCGGCATCCCACAGGTAGGTCATGAAAACAAGAGCCACCAGGGCATTGAAAGACCAGCGGATTACCTTTCTGCGGTACTCTCGCCGGAAGATTTTCCTCACCACGGAATATCCGATGCACATTAGAGCGATCGCCGCCAGTTGGAAGAGGGCATGTGCGAAATGATTCTGAAGAAGAAATCTTGTCAGGGGATTTCTCTCGTATAAGCAAGTGTAGATGTCAAGAACATACAACGTGGTGAAAAAAGCAATAATTTTAAATACCAATGCTGATAAGAAAAGATAATCCTGAATTACGATTTTGTCTTTCATGCTTTCACCATCTGGACTGCACTTATAGCCGGCCATACCACCCATGAATCAAATATAAGATGCCTGCTTCCCAATGGGGGACAACTCTGACCGATTTAACAGATTCAGGTTATGATTTGATAGGATCAGGCGGTGACAACCGTCCCTGTTCCCGGGTGGGTGACTTACGCAATATTTCATCGACTCCGGCGGCCGTAATTGCGTACTCTCCATTGTCTGTGCGCTGTATGAACCCTTTTTCTTTCAGATACCAGAGGTGAAAGTCCATGATCTCGCGGGGGCAGCTAAGCAAATTCTCGAACATGACCGGGCCCACTCCGGGACGGTTGACATTTTGCCTGCGGGCGGCATAAAGAACTGACATTATACCCTGCTGAAGCCTCAGATCGGACTCAAACCCATCGGAAGATGATGGCTGAAAGAAGGTTTTCCATTTATCAGCCCGGATTGCTTCATATTTGGCATCATAAGCTGCCCGTCTCTCCGGGCTGGAAAGAACGTGATGCGCTTCCATGAGCATTTTGAATTTGCTGTCGCTGCCTGTTTCGCTATTGTCGGGATGGAATCGCTTTGCAAGCAGCCTGAAAACCCTCTCGATTGTTTCTAAATCGGCGTTGGGACTGACCTGCAGGACCTCGTATAAGTCATCGGAACGATTTGAGCTCATTGCTTCATACTCCAGGCTGATTTGAGTTATCGCTTTCTCTGCATACTTTGAATCTCTCTGGCGAAATCTTCGGCAAGCGTTTGCCTACCGGTGCTTTCCTCGATCTGGGGCCGCCACGGCCCACTGGCTTTCTCCGGGAACACAATCAGGCGGCGGCCGGCAAAATTGAGTATGAGTCCAACCATGGTTGCCGTCGATTTGGCGAGCCATGCGGCCATACCGGTTCCCATTAAGAGCCTGGTGAGTCCAACATCGACGATTCCCAGCACGCATACCACCACCAGGTAAAGCGAGATTTCCTTAGGGGCGCTCCATTTCGCTTTGTGCCTGAACAGCAGCAGGATGCACAGAACATAATTGAGGGCGGCCGCCAGGAAATAAGCTGTCAGCGCAGAGACGGTGGCGGAGTAACCGAATGAGAGGCCGCCAAGGAAAACAGACAAGTTGAAAACCGCCGAAACGCCACCTACGAACAGATATGCCAAAAACTGCACGGGCAGGGGCGCACTGTGCAGATTGTATCGCATAATGCAGTAAATTGCCCTGAACCCGTCTTTGACACCTATCTTCTTGCCTTCCTCATATGTTCGGCCGTAGTAGGAAATTCCTATTTCGTAAATACGAAGACGCATGTGCGCTATTTTAGCAACTATTTCAGGCTCGAAGCCAAACCGGTCCTCCTGTATCGAGATTTTCCGGAGTATGTCCGTCCGGAACACTTTGTAGCCGGTTTCCATATCGGTCAGATTGAGGTCTGTAAACATGTTGGAGATAAAAGTAAGGGGCCGGTTTCCCAGGTAATGCCAGTAATAGAGCACCCGGTGCTCGCCTGTGGACAGGAACCGGGACCCGAGCACCACGTCGGCCTTGCCGGATATGAGCGGCGCCAGGAGCCTTTTGAGGTCTGAGGGGTCATATTCAAGGTCCGCATCCTGGACGCATACGAAATCGCCGGTTGCTTTCGCGAACCCGGTCCGCAAGGCCGCGCCTTTGCCCTGGTTTTTCTTGTGACCGCATACAACGATCTGCCGCGGATACTTTTCCGCCAGTTCGAGGGCTATGCCATGACTGCCGTCCGTGGAGCAATCATCCACTATAATTATTTCGATAGAGAGATCCGGGTCCTCTATGGACAATACATTCTCAACGCACTCGCGCAGCGTTGCCCGCTCGTTGAAGCAGGGGATCACAACGCTCAGACATATTTTGGAGATTCTTCCAGCAGCACCTTTTTCCATGAGCACCTTTCAAATATTCGAGACCGGGGTTTCAGATATAGTAAAGGTAATGGACCGAAGAGGAAATCAAAATTTATTACCAATGCCCAAGTCCCGATCCTGACAAATCGGTTTGGACTCTTCGGCCAGGCCGTGCTGCCCGGCAAGTTGTGTTCCGGTAAAATGCCTCAAAAGCGTCCAATAAACCAGAAAAAGAATCGGAATGGTTATCTGAACAGCGCCCGGAAGGAATTTTATTTGAAGCTTGGTGATATAGCCGTTGCCGCATAGGAGCGTGACAATCCAAATTATGCCGAACAATGGTCTCCAGAGATCGCGGCAAAGAGGTTGGATCTCCCATAATAGAATGGCGGGCAGCAATAACAGAGACCAGTCGTAGATCATTGCATGAGGAGAAATCCAGATTGTCAAGCAGACCGCGCCAGCATACAGCAGTTCGCGACATTGCCTGTTACTGTTCCAGAATTTTATAAATGCAAATATTCCCAGGACTACACAAGCTATATACATCGTTTCGCTAACCGTCTGATTATTTCTTATCAAAAGATGGAAGAATGTCCGGATAGTGTGAGAGTGCCATATTGGAAAAAAGTCAGCGGCCATCAATTTAGGCAGGAACGTGAACATAATTCTGAAATAATAATCAGAGGTAGAAATTGGCAGCAGATAGAAGCTTAATCCAAGTTGAGCTAATCCTCCGATCAAAAGGCCAAAGAGGGCCTTCCAATCGTTGTGCCATTCTAAAATCCACAGTATTCCTATACCAAGCAACAATTGTTGTTTATAAATCAGAAGACTGCATATCAATCCTGCTAACAGATCACGGCCAGTTGTCCATAACGCAAAAGTGGCTGATAATATGAGTAAACTTAATAAGGCATTTTGCCCGAAAGATATACTCGCAAATATTGGAAGCCAAGTAAGTGCCCATAAAAAATGATGAGTGGTGTTACTGCTACGCATTAAGGATATACTAATCCATAAACAAAATAATCCGAATAAGCACCATATCAAAAAACTTATCTCATAAGGCAGCAGGGAAAGAGGAACATAAAGGAGAGCGTAAAGGGGAGGTGTTACGAACAAATAGTGCCCCTCAAAAGGACCTGCAATCGAATGCTCCAAATCGTTTAAATACGCTACGTCATAAAGTTTATCGGTTTCACCAAGCCTGACAGCCATACCAGCCGAATAATATTCAAGATAATCAGCCCCGATGACATGTTTTGACAGATCCTGATGTCCTGGGCCAAGGCCTATGGAGGCGAGCCATGCAATCCACAGAAGCGCGCCTGCAACCCACGCCATGCTGATTCGCCCACGATCCAGCAAAAGCACATTGAGCTTGATCCACCACTTCATTAATTAATTCTCCGGGATCGACGAACGGGAAACGTCCTTAGCGGAAAGCTCCCTGTATAGTGTTGCCGCCAAAATAATCAGCGCAGTCAGGAAATGGAAGGAGCGGGTGGAATAAAAGCCGGCGGCAAGGTGTTCTCAACGGAAAATAGCCGAATCCGGGAAGTGGTGAAAAAGTTTTAAAAAAATAAGTTCACCTCAGCAATTATGTCGCTGCGCTCTGAATCGATAGCCCGGTGATACGATCCGATTTGCAAACGGGAGTCGCGCACCCGGAGGACGAGGCACGAAGCGAGGGGCAGGGTATCCTCGACAGTCCACTATGCCATGACCGTATTGACATGGCGATTCGGGTGCATAATTTGCCCATCAGAACTCTGAACTTCAAATCTGCGAGTTATCGGGGACTTATCGTGTCTGACACATCCATGCGCAATACTTTGCTCTTTGGCTTATCCGGCGTTTTCCTCGGCTTTCTGAGCAGAATTACCAATCTCGACCTTGATGTATTTCATGAAATTTCTCTAATCAGGGAAGCTTACAAGATCGGCTTCATGCCGCAGGTCGATCTCTTTTCATATGTTCCCACCTTAAGCCCGGTGGTCCACTGGGAATGGGGCGCCGGGGCAATATTTTACCTGGTTGTGGTTCAGGCCGGACTCGGCGCGGCAGGGTTAATGGGGCTGAAGTACCTTCTGGCGGCATTAATTGCCATTGGGTGTTACCGATTTTCGGCCCGGCAGGGTGCCGGAAATTACGTCTTTTCCTATTTGGCATTCTTGGGAATGTCGCTGGGCTTGATAGGTTTCTCAACTGTCCGAGCCGCTCTTTTCACTTTTTTCTTTGTGATGATTTTTTTGTTTCTGTTCGAAGAAGACAGAAAGGGCAAGAGTTGGGCGTTGTGGGCGCTGCTGCCGGTTCATGTCATCTGGCTTAACATTCATCCCGGTTTTATGGTGGGGCTGGGGCTATTGGCAGTTTATACCGGCGAAAAGTTTTTTCTGAAGTTCAAAACCGAAAAGAGCTTTCCAATAGCACTTAAGGAAGTGGTTCGGCCCTCGTTGTTCTTATTGGGTGGCTGCATATTGATCGTCGTCAACCCTTACGGGGTGGATTATTTTCCTAGTCTATTGAATGCACTCGCCCTGGACCGCACACCCTACATCTTGGAATGGCGCCCTTTATGGGAGCAATCCTGGATTTTTTTGTCGCTCTTTATCGTCTCACTTGGGGTAGTGCTTTATTGCATATCCAAAATTGGATTTAGCAGAATGCCGGGGCTGTTCATCCTGGCGGCAACCGCCTGGCTTGGCCTGTGGCACATCAGACATCTGCCAATCTATGCGGTCGTTTGGACCTGCTATGTCCCGGCCTACCTGGAAAAAACTCCTGTTGGCAGCTTGCTGAACGAGACCCGTAACTCAAAATTGTTAAAGGTTGGCGTTCTTGTCCTTGGCATCATGGGATTGGTTTTCGCGGTGCACAATGAATTTTGGAAACTCCGCATTCCGGTTACGGTTGAGGATGCAAGGGAGAAGGTGGCCGTTTACCCGGCGGGCGCCGTAAGTTATCTGCGAGACGGCAAGTTTTCCGGAAACATCATGGTGCCCTACAACGAGGGTGGGTATATCACATGGAATTTATTTCCCGGAGTCAAAGTGAGCATGGACAGCAGATTCGAGATCGCGTACCGCATAGAGACCGTAGTGGAAAACGCCAAATTTTACGCAGCCGATAAAGGATGGCGGGAAATCCTTGCCAAATACCCGACCGATGCCGTTCTGGTCCCGCGCTGGTGGGATCTTGACAAAGCGATGAGCGAAGACAGCGCAGGTATCGACAGCAGGGCGCCTGCCGCAGCATGGCAACTCGTC
Source organism: uncultured delta proteobacterium (assembly GCA_963725365.1). Taxonomy (GTDB): domain Bacteria; phylum Desulfobacterota; class Syntrophobacteria; order Syntrophobacterales; family Syntrophobacteraceae; genus SbD1. The sequence continues at coordinate 10,545 of CAVRZU010000117.1, forward strand.
TATATCGATGATGCGTACTCTTTGTACATGCGGTCGGACCTTGCAGGAAAATACCCGCACAAAGACATGCGAGGCAAGCCCATCGATGCCCGGTTTCCTTGATTTGAATTCAAATCCAGGGTGCAGGTCTATCGGGACGAGGGGTACTGCCTTCCCCTTCGCCATACGTCCAGCAGCAGCAGCAGGACGGCGCCTTGATCCACAGGCCGAAATATGCTTGCTAAATCGGGAGGCGGTCTTAAATTCTTTCAGCGCCAGGTTCCGGCTTTGCCCCCCATCCATTGATGCCCGCCAGATCGGAGAGGCGCATGATGAAAAGAACCGAAGGAATTAAAATGGCTGTCAACCGGGGTCGCAACTGAGGTAATTTGAGATGTGCGATGCAACGCGTAGTTCTGACGTCCTCAAAGAAAAGTTGTCCATACTTTTACTCGCTCGTTTTAATATAATTGGTGAGCCTATAAATGGCCTAATTCCGTCTGGGGCCCGGCGCAGAGAGGGTTCAAAAGTGAACCAGGAGTAAAACCGAGTGGAAAGTCTTGATAAAGAACGGCGCATGGATGTTGGCAGATTGGCAGCGGTCAGTGTGTTCGCCTTTTTTATGATCATGAATATTCTCAGTGTAAACAGGGAAATAAAGACCCTTTTCCCGCTTGACACAGCGAAGGCCCTTGCGTTAGCTAACAGTTTGCTTATAGCCGGCTTCTATGTGCTGATTATCTCTGTTTATTTTTTCCGGACTTCAGCAAGAGCAACCACGAGGTCTTTAACTACAAAAATCATTGCCCTGTTTGCGTGTGTAGTTCCCTTCATCTTTGCCTTCTTTTCCGGCGCTGCCGAGGCTGGCGCTGCCATGTTGACGATTTCGAACCTGTTGATGGTGGCCGGGATGGTGTTTGCACTGGCAGCCCTGGGTACCCTTGGAAAGAGCTTCAGCATCATTCCCCAAGCCAGAAAGCTGGTTGTCGGCGGGCCTTACCGCCTGGTGAGGCATCCGGTCTACCTCGGAGAAATAACAGGCGTGCTTGGATTGACACTTGCCGGTGTCTCCATAGCAAAAATTCTTATCTTTTTGCTGCTGGTGGGTTGTCAGGTTTATCGCGCCATCCAGGAGGAAAAGCTGCTGGCCGACTCCTTCCCTGAATATGCCGATTATGCTTCAAAGACGGCGCGATTTATTCCTGGTTTATATTAATTGAATAGAGGTCGGAGGTCGGGGGGCAGGGGCATAAGCGCTAACTTAAGCGTTCTCATGAACAGGCCAATAAACGCCTCTCGGCATCGCTCCGGCCTACGAAAATCGGAAGTGGCCTCTTCCAATTTTCGAAGCTCTTTCGCCGGAGTGAGGCTGTGTTAAGTTAGCGCTTATGAGGGCAGAGGGCAGAAGAAAACTGCAAACACTCTTCAGTGTCCGGACTAGATCCGACGCCAATAAACCATGCCGGCCATTATGCCCTGCCTGGACGCAGTGCAGGCGCCATCCACTTTCCCTGAAGCCGGGCCCGGACGGCCCAGGATTTTAAACCCGTCCGGGGAACGACTTAAGCAAGAAATCGGGTTTGACCGATTCGATGGCTGAGGGTGGCGAGATTTCAACCATCATGCGGCTTTTTGCTTTGCTGTCCAAGGGTTCCTCGTAGCTGCCGTCCGCGCTATCCCTTGTGCAATTATGTCTTTGCTATTGTATCAAGCGCAGACTGATATCCTTCGCGATTTGACTGAGAATGGACTGGAGTTGGCTGGAATCGGGAGTAATGAACAGGTAATTGCTGTCGGTGGCCAATTCACCCAGGAATGTGGAGTTGATCTGACTGCCGTACCCGACCACGTAGACCTGGACGTATCGCGCCTTCAAGGCATTGACATTATCGATGGCCATCTGACGTGCGGTCGTGCAAACGTACCCATTTTGACCGTTTAGCAGCGACAACAATGTGCTGGTATTGCTGCTGCAATATGTAGGGTATGACACGGTGCCCAGGCCGGATATCGGATAGGTGGTAAAAGTACCCCAGTTGGTGTTAATTTTGGAGGGAGACTTTTGTTTCCCGGCTTTGCACTTAGTCGTCCCAACAGGTAGTCCATCCCCTGTCGGGGTGGCCATCAGGGTGGCACTGGGGATCTCTACCACATTCTGGGGAGTCCCAATCCCATGGTTGTCGGGATAAAACATTGTCCCAGTTTCCCCCTGCGGCGGGTTGACATCAGTGTACAGGGTCTCGCCGTTGGAATCGCAATTGCTCGTGCTGTGCAAGATTGCATCTTGCGGTTTTCCGCCGTTGCTCGTGAATGTACTCCTGAACCCGTTTGCATTCCCATCGGTGAAGAAGACGATATATTGCTGAATGCGATTGATGGGGGGGACCAGGGTTTGGTCGGGAAATTGAGCCCCCGCCTGCGCGAGCGCATCCTCGGTGGTGGTGTAATTGTTTGCCTGCATTGCGTTGATCGCGTTTAGAATGGGGGTGTAGAAGTCGGTGCCCAGCGCGTAATCCACCGTTGCGGTCGTAGAAAAGGTGACAAGCCCGATCTCGTCTGTAGCCTGAGTGTTCTCGTAGTAACTGATAAATGCTTTGGCGCCAGTCTGTAAATCTTTTTCCGGAGTCCCGGCCATAGACCCGGAGCGGTCGAGGACCAGCATGATCTGGACTTTATTCCTCTGTGCAACCCCGATCGAACTCACGGCGACATTCTTAATACCGAAGACAGTGGCCAAAAGGGCCGCGGCATTTGTCTGGCCGGTCACGGTCACTATTCCGCCGGAGGCAGTGGTCGCAGTGAAAGCTACGGTGCCGGCCCCTGACCCGGGTGTATCCAGATACCCCGGTTGAAAGTTCGCGGCTCCGAAGTCATCCGCCAGGGCGGGAATATTAAGGTTTGTATTTGCAATGTTGGCGGCCGCTGAAAGAGAAGCGGCATCGACGGCCTTGGAGAGCTCGGCCTGCGTGATATACCATTGGCCGACTTCGATCCCCAGAGCGGCAAAACCTATCAGCGCCACCAGAGCCAGTGCGAAAATGACGAGGATTGATCCTCTTTGATTCCTGATGGTGTCATGCATTACTATCCTCCAGATGTTGGTGGTACCGTACAATATACGGAGCGGCTGCCGATGGTAACACCCGATCCAAGAAAGCTCGTGATAAATTCCGGAAGCGGAGTGATCGGACTGTACTGGTAGAAGGTTTCGACGACGGTGACGCCATTGATATCGGCGGTCTTATTTGTAGTATTGAAAACCAGGTGGTTATAGATCGCCGTTGTGAGACCCAGGTTCGGCGCCCCGGAACTGATGCCGCTCGCCACGGAGAGGCTGCCCACACAAACCTGGGGGTAGGGGGTCGTGCTGATGACAGGGTCAGGGCTTGAAGCGCTCAGTCCCGCCTGGATGTACGAAATGCAGATCTTGCCGGAGCCGACCAAGTCAATCGGCGTGGACGAAGACTGAAGCAGCGGGATCACGACGGTTGTCGGAGCGTTGTCTTGCTTATAGGCCAGGTCCCCGCCCTCGCGCGCGATGCTGGTGATGATGTACCTTGCCTGGACGAGACGCCCCAAATCGATGATGGCAAGGAGTATCACCAGAAGAATCGGAAGAACGATGCAAAATTCGACCATGGCGGCTCCCCTATGGTTTGTGATCGGCATAAATCCTCCTCGTCATTATGTACCCGGGCTGGAAGGGAAATTTTGGTTCTGGTAGGTCGTTTCCACCTGGATCAAACTGCTGCCGCCCGGAAAAAAATGTCCTATTAAGGGGGTTAAGAAAGTGTATGTGTATTGAGTGACCACCCGCATGAAATCACCCGGATTGCCCGCATTCTGCTCGGCCTGCCAACCTGACGGATTCGTATAGGGGGCAGTGATCGGGAAGATGCTGATGGCAGTCGATGGAAGGTTGACGGCCAGGCTGGCGTCGCTTTGAATTGTTGTCACTATGGATTGTAACCTGGACAGCTGAGTTCCCTTCGGGCCCGCCAGCGTTCCACCTACGAGCGCCAATCTGGTCCCCTCGCGGGTTGCGTATTGCAGCGTGTGCTGTACATAGAAGTACCATCCGAATTCAAAGATTCCGAAAAAGAGCAGTGCGAACAGGGGGAACACCAGGGCAAATTCGACTAAACTTGCTCCCCTAGCACCTTTTGCCTTATTGTAATCTGCACCGAAAATACTTTTCATACGCTTCTGCCATAGTCACAGTAGTTTTTTGAAAGAATTGGAAAAGGTCCATATAATGCCGAACTCTATAATAATGCTCAATCCTGTTTGCGCAATATTGGAGACAACGAAAAATGGATTGCAGCCCTGCCTTGACTCTAAGAAAAATGCATCAACTTAGCTGAAGAAGACCTGCATAACTACGCAGGATATCGTCAGGACCAATGCGTCATATCAACAGGGTGACGAAACAAAACAATCTCCAAACCACTACGCGAAAGCGCAACGCCCCCCACACATTACTGGTAAAGGCCTGTGAGCAGACCTTGGCTTTATTAGGGCGAAAGAAACGCTCGTGTCAAGACGCCTGAAAGCAATTTAATCTAAAAATTCCGACTCCGACTCCTATTTAACCTACCGTATTAATGTAGAATTTAGCTTTATTGCAGATAGTTTCTACCCTGTTTCTACTACATCAAATCACCCTTGATCCTGTTGGCGGAGTTTATACATTGCGCAACAGAGAGCGTCATTGAGATTTGCTTACGGACAACCAAAAGGCGCATGAGAAAGAAGGAGAAAATGCGATGGCGATGATCAAAAGATTTTTCAGGGATGAAGAAGGCGCTACGATGGTTGAGTACGCGCTTATGCTGGGACTGATAGCCGTCGTATGTATCGGCATGGTGACGGCAATCGGCACAAACGCGAATGTTTTATTCAATACTATAGTGACCAGTCTGACTAGTGCGGTCTAGTTTTGTGCCTTCGTCAGGGCGGTTGATCAGCAACTTGGACGGTTTATTGATGACCATTAAAATTGAATTTCAAAAGGAGAAAACCATGGAAATGATCAAGAGATTCTGCAGGGAAGAAGAAGGCGCTACAATGGTTGAGTACGCGCTTATGCTGGGCCTGATCGCCGTCGTATGTATCGGCATGGTAACGGCAATCGGCACAAATGCGAATGTTTTATTTAATACTATAGTGACCAAGCTGGTCGCTGCTTAGACTTTTTACAGCCGTCTTCCTCAGCGCACTGCTTTGGTGCGCTGGGGAAGCTCTCCAACCTTCACGTAGAGGCTCAGCCCTCTCGCAACATCACCCTGCGGGATTCCAACTTCCCACCCCGTTGAAACGTCGAAACTGCCTCACTATAAAAAGCCTGGAGTTTAAGCCCTACTTATGTCAAGAGCATTGCAGGAAAGGCTTGACAGGTATGAAACAGGTGATTAATTAGCAAAACTAATGACGCCAGGCGGATATTCGGGGTGTTCCGGTCTTGGACAGGCTCCCGGCCGGCGATATAGGTTTGAAATAACAATCCCGTCAAACCAACTCCCGCAGAGCCAGTTTGATTTGGTTTCAGGAAGGGCCACCGTGGTTATTGTGCAGCCTTTTGTTCTAGCAATATTGATTTTAGCGCTGTTCATCGCTTTAATAACAGATATCCGGTCTCATAAAATCCCGAACTGGCTCACTTACCCATTAATAATTCTTGCAATTATCTCATATTCTGATGTAAACGGCTTACAAGGATTATTGTTCAGCGCTGAAGGGCTTGGTTTGGGTCTGGCGGTGCTGATGCCGCTCTATATAGTTGGCGGAATGGGCGCCGGTGATGTAAAGCTGATGGCTGCCGTGGGAGCGGCGCTCGGTCCGGTGCATCTGTTCTACGCCTTTCTTTGCACTGCGATTGCTGGCGGCATCTATGCTTTGATCCTTGCCTTGGTCAAGACCGGGCTATTAAAGCAGCTTGTTTCTCGGGTTAACGCCGCCTTTTGCACGGTGGCTATAGAAAGAGATTTGCACTCCCCACGGTTTCCCGGTGAAATGATTGGGGTGAAATTATACTTTGGAGTGGCCATTTCCCTCGGGACCTTGGCCTATGTCGGATTTGAAGCGTATCAGGGTAATATTGAAACAGGCTTGGGCTATTTTATGTAACAGAGAGGTGAACCATGGGAAGACTGAAAGCGTTTGTTCCGTTCGTCCTGGCGGTAGTCGTGGCCTTTAGTGCCGCACTCCTTATTTACAACTGGATAAAACAAAAGGAAAACGTGCCGGTAATCTCGAATATTATACCTGCAGACAAGGCGCATATTGTTTTGGCAAGCTCAGATCTTGCCTGGGGCACCAGGATTTCGCAGGACATGGTCAAGACGGCGCCTGTTGGAAAAGATTACTCTCCTGAAGGGGCGTTTTCAAGTCCGAGCGCATTGGAGGGACGCATTCTCATCACGCCGGTCAAATTAAATGAAGCAATAATAGAGTCCAAACTTGCGCCCAAGGAGGTAACCACCGGCGGGGTGAGCGCGGTTGTGACCCAAGGCAAGCGCGCTGTCGCCGTGGCCGGCGACAAGGTTATAGGGCTCGCAGGCTTCATCCAGCCCGGCAACTATGTGGACATACTGGCGACTGTTCAGGACCCGCAAAACGAAAAGTTCCACTTCACCACGACCGTTCTCGAAAATGTACGGGTACTGGCCACGGGGACTCTTATGGACAGCAAGGCGGACGGCACGAAGCCGGGGCCTGTGGATGTGTTCACGGTAGAGGTGACTCCTGAGCAGGGCCAAAAGTTGTCGCTTGCCGCTGTGCAGGGAAAGCTCCATTTTGCTTTGCGCAACGTCATGGATAAAGAAGAGTACAGGACGCTGGGTTCGAATCTGACCGACATGCTGGACACATATCGTCCTCGCATCCAGAAGGTTTCAGAGCCTGCGGCAAAAATGGAACCGCAGATTAATGGCAGACAGACCAGTGGCAAAATGGAAGTGATAAATGGAACGTCGATAAAGCAGTTATCGTTCTAAAGGGGCTTTGGCAGGTATCGTCCTTAAGGGGCTTGGGACGATACCCAATGTTACTGTTATTTGAGAGGAACCGAATACAAAGAGATGAGGAGGAGGGGGAAATGAGCAGCCGTTTCGGTCCTGGATTTGGTAGGGCTAAGGTCATTTTGACGGGTTTGGCCCTGGCTATGGTTTTTTACGGCGTATGCCTGGCGGCCGGGCCAGTCGAGGTAATGTCTGGAAAAGGGAAAAAAATCAGCCTTGATGTCGGAAGATCCATAATCATCAGGAGCGAGGTCCCCATTACCCGTGTCTCATCGGCCAATGACGCTGTGGCCACGGTCACGGGCCTTTCACCAAACCAGGTTTATGCAACCGGGAAAGGGCCCGGTGTGACCACAATTACGCTATGGCAGTCTGAAGACAAGGTTGCCGCAGTCTATGACGTAGAGGTCGCACCCGACGTATCGAGGCTGAGGGAAAAGCTGCATAGTCTTTTCCCGGAGGAAAAAGGGCTCAAAATAAGTGCCAGCTACGATTCCATCACCTTGGCCGGAACGGTTACCGGCGCCGCTGTTCTGGCTCAGGCGGTTGCTCTTGCGGAAGCCTATGCGGGTGAGAAAAAGGTCGTAAACTCGGTCCAGGTCTCAGGGGTCCAGCAGGTCATGCTGGAGGTTCGCGTAGCAGAGATGCAGAAGACTTTGACGAAGAACTTAACGATTAATTTCCATGTGGCTGCTTTGGGAACAAATTTCGGGACCAGCATGCTTGGAAGCCTCGTGTCACTGCCTTCGCTTACCATACCGTCCAGTTCGCTCAATTTCAATGTCGCCCCCAATACCAACGCTCTTTTTCATATCGGAGGCGGCTCAGTTTCCTGGACCCAGTTTATTGATGCTCTGAAGGAAGATGGCCTGGTGAAGATCCTTGCCGAACCGACGCTTATGACGTTAAGCGGGCAGCAAGCCACATTCCTTGCAGGAGGTCAGTTTCCCGTGCCTATCCCACAGGGTCTTGGCACCGTCGGCATCGAGTACAAGGATTACGGAGTGAGCCTCAAGTTTACTCCGGTCGTCCTGGAAGAGAACAAGATCAGCATGTTGGTTGCCCCCGAGGTGTCGGAACTTGATTTTACGACCGCCATCACCATCCAGGGCACCACTGTCCCGGGGTTGACGCTCCGGAGGGTGTCCACAATGCTGGAGCTTGGCGACGGGCAGAGTTTCGCGATCGCGGGTCTTCTGCAGGACAATATCACTGAAACGATCGGCAAATATCCTTACCTGGGAGATGTGCCCGTGTTGGGGACCCTGTTCCGGAGCAGCCAGTTCCAAAGAAACGAGACGGAGCTTATAATTATCGTTACCCCTCACCTTGTGAAACCGATAGATGGCAGGAATATGGCTCTTCCTACCGACAGGTATGCTGAGCCCAGCGATAACGATTTCTTTTTAAGAGGCATGTTGCAGGGTTGTGAAGCGGCAGCTCCTCCTCCTATCTGCAACGGCAAGAATGGGGGGATGGAAGGAGAATTCGGGCATTCTCTTCCCAGGTAGTTGACCGATTAAATAACCCTAAGGGGCAGATACTCTTGACCGCTTGCGATTCGATACCTAGTTTCTGCGTCATGTATAGAGCACTCGAGGTCAGCAAAGCCCCTTAAGAATTGGGACGTTTATTTAGGGAAAAGTGAGGGGGAAAATGAAAAAGAAAACAGCAATATTGGCTATATTTCTTTTTTTGGCGTGCAGTTCTTTGGCGCTTGCAGATGACTGTTGCTTTGATTGGTGGATTTGTCATTGTGATCTCAGGAACGATTTCGGAAGGGCATACACGTTGGCTATGGCCGGCCAGATTTTAAACCCGGATGCAGAGATGAACCTGGGGCCTGTAGAGGGGCTCGGCGGTCGTGCTGCCGAGATTACAATGAAAAAATATGAGGCAAGTTTTGCTGCGCCTCTGCGACAGAGTTCGCAGAGCGGCGGCGGCGGGATGACGTCGGTAGCGATCAGCCAGAGTCCGGGCGATATAAACAGGTAGCGGAACGGAAAGAGGAAGGCGGATAACGGAAGCACGAGAGAGCATGTTTTTTCCGTTCTCTGTTCTCTTTATTGAGGAAGCAAAGAGGCGCGGCGATGGTTGAGTTTGCCATTGTGGCGCCTCTTCTTGTTTGTCCTGGTTTTTGAAAACCTGATAAAGCTTTTAAAAGGGTCGATTGGAAATCCACTGACGCACCAGGCCACGACTGCAATGCTGGACGAAAACCCGTCATAATATTTCGCAAAAAATGTGTACGGTTCCTGGAGTGGCTCTTACGGTTCGTATAATGCCGTCTATGGCCCTCACGAGCTGTGCTCCAGGCTGGGCAACCGGTAGGATTTTAACAATTCGATGGGTTTTATTCGGTTGCCGGCAACGCGGAAGTGCCCTGTCTCCACCTCCTTGGTGTAAAAAACTTTCTTGCGGTTTTTGACTTTATGGTGGGTCGTATTTATATGAAGGCAACGACATAAATCTTGCTGCCCTCGTTTAGAAAAAGGAGAGCAGCGGGTGTGGCCCGTTTGGGATACCCGGTTTTTTTAGGGGATTTTGCTCAAATGAGCGAGTAGCTGTAATAGATGAGGAGCAATTATGGTCGATAACATTCCGGTAAGACTAGAGATTAAAACAAAGGAGTTGAAGGAGACCCTGGGGCGAATCGTTAACTCCGTAGAAGGGTTCATCCTCCGCGATGCCGGCGATGCAGGCCATTTCGATCTCCTTATACTTGAGCTTGGAAAGGATATCGACCGCGAATTCCAGATCGTACAATCTTTCTCCAGCCTGGAGACGGTAACGGAAATCTTTCTCACCGCGCCGCAGAAAGACTCCGAGGTGCTCGTGCGGGCGTTGAGGGCGGGAATAAGAGAATTTTTTCAGCAGCCCATCAATGAACAGGAGGTCCGTCAGCCCTCGAGAGCTTCAAGCTGCGGCGGGATGCAGCAAGGGACCTTACAAGAGAGCAGAAGACCGGGAAAATCATAAATGTAATCGGGAGCAAGGGTGGAGTGGGCAACACCACAATCGCCGTCAACCTGGCCGTTAATCTGGCCGACCTGAACAGGAAAAGATCGGTTGCGCTGGTGGATATGAATCTGCTGTTCGGGGAAATCCCACTTTTCATGGACATAAAGCCCTCGTCCAACTGGGGTGAGATTGCCAGGAACATAACGCGTCTGGATGCCATGTTCCTGATGAGCGTCCTCT
>CAVRZU010000118.1:0-14136 GCA_963725365.1 uncultured delta proteobacterium
TCAGCCTGATGTCGAGTGCAACGCCGCCATGCGGAGATGCGACGCCCGCTAGTTTGAACAGAGCATTGCGAAGGAGCTTACCCTTCACTATCGGATTAATTTGGATTAAGTCATCCAGGATGACTGTGCCAGACTCTTTATGAAAGAAAACGACTTCTTCAATCAGAGGGTTGCCTTTGAAGGCAAGTTGGTCTAGGTCGTGAGCCCAGCCGTTGGGTGGCTCGTCCCCCAGAATGCCGGTGAATGGCAGGCGCCCTCTTTTCAACGTAAATGGGGTGGTTCGTGGCGTCCATAGCTGTGCTTCGGGAAATAGCGTGTGCCACCCTTTCAGCCGCCAGACATGCCTCGGGGTCGCTGCAACAAGGTATCTAACAGGCCCCGATTCAGTGATGCGTTTGAGCGTATCGAATGGCGCAGGCACAGGAGAACTCACCCATAATGAACCGTCGCAGAGCTTCACGACGGTCATGCGGGTAGTAAACATGACACCGAAGTCTCGGACGGGAGGACCGTCGACGATCCAAATGTTTTTATCGAATGTATGAAGGCCGGACATCTAAATCTTTCTTGCCGTAATGCTCAAACAGCGTTTCGACCGCAAGCTTCGGCCCATCCCACTGCGCGATGACTTTGGCGAACGCAGCGGCTTTTGCTTTGGCATGCTGGTCATGCAGGAATTTCTGGATTGCAGCCTGAACATGCCGGGCCGGGTTCTTTGATTTCGGGACCCGTATTGCGAACCCAAGCCGTTCGAGACAGGCCAGATTGGCGACCTGTTCCATTTGCATGCCGACGCCAACAACCGGTTTACCCGCCAGTGCGGCAGTCATGACCGTTCCAATGCCTCCATGAATGACGGCGAGATCAGCCATCTTATTGACCTGGAGCGCCGGGACCCAATCAGTAACGAGGACATTCGACGGAACACGGACTCTAGGGGCCTGTCCAAGGTGGAACTTTACTGGAGCGATTACGCGGTATGGTCTGCCTTCGAAGCTCTCAACGATCCTGGCGACGATTTCAGGCGTGCCGGAGCTTCCCATGGCGAAGTAGATCAGAGGCTTATCCCTCGGAAAGGTGTTGAGTTCCCGCGGGATCGGGAATTCGTCCTGCGGGATGAGCGGACCGATAAAATAGTGTTTGGGCGGCAATTTGACCCCGGAAAACTCGGGAGGTTCCGCCACCAGTGTGATGTCGCCGCGCCAGAACTCGAAGATCGAGCCATACCCGGGGACCCCGAAATGTTTTGCGGCCCGGTTGACCGCATTGAGAAATCCGTACCTGATCCAGAAGTTAATGAATTGCAAAACGAACCAGTCGGCGACCGCCTTCAACGGAGCGGGTCCTATCTTATCCGTCATGCCTGCGCCATGGCGAAAGAAGTCCGGGAGCCAAGTTGATTGAATCACCCATACGAGTGGAATCTGCAGAACCCGGCAAGTAACCGGGATGGTCAGGTACGACCCGGTAACGACTGCGACAGGCTTAAGTTCTTTGAGACAGGCAATCTCGTTGTCTATGCGCTGGATCATTTCACGGTCGGTGAAGGCAGGCGCAAACTTCTCCCCACGGTCCACCCTCGCGATGTGCTCGATCTTTTCTTTCGTGAGACGTGGCTCCAGCCGCGTTAATGAAAAACGGTGGTTTTCGATTAAGCTTTCGAACTCTCCGCCATCCGAGATGAAGTGGATTTCGAAGACCTCATTCGCCGTGGGATGACGCACAATCGCCTTGGCGATCTCGACCATCCGGGTTGTTTCCGCCAGATTGAACGCACAAGGTGCAAAGAGAAGAATTTGTTTTGGCATCATCCTGGTGAATCTCATGTGATATGGATAAGAACTCGGTTTTAGACCATGCGTTGTATACAGCCCTCTTCTTGGGCGGCTGCAACAACCGCCGCAATGCAGGTTGAGAAAAGAAATGCGGGAAAAACTGCAGAAACAAAAATTCCCATGACCAATTTGCCCATAAGCCTCTCATGCAGTTCATACACTAAGCAGGCTTCAAAAGAACCGACTGCCCAAACAAGCGCGAGGGCAGTAGCTTTTGCTTATACTTTCTTTTCGCTCCAACTATCCAATTCTGCGTTTCTTGGCTGCCTTCAGAGCAGATGCGACGAAAGAAGAAATATCATCGAATCTGACATTTCCTTTTGCCAAGAACTGGCTTGCTCCGTTGCGGAAAGCCGCTTCACGGTATATTGGAACGGTGCATAACGAATTGATATATAAGAGCAAGCTTTAAATAAAGCTGTTAATAGACATTACCCAAGACCCGCCTCGGACATCAATTTGCCCAGCACTTTTTCGGCTGCGAAATATTCATGTGCAATTTCGAGTGCTGCGTTGCAGCTTCCTTCGTAGTCGCTTTCAATAGTGTCGACAGCTTTCAGAATTTCATCCATGGTCATAAATCCGAAAAGCCCTTTACCGGTCGGCAGGAACTTGCTGAAACCGGTTTCCTGGGTTATGACCGGACGCCCGGCCGCAAGAAAGGAAGCACTCCGGTCGCTAAACCATCCGGTCCTTGGCCGCACGACCTGTTCCTTCGTAACCGTGAACTCACCTCTCGACATCTGGATATACTCCCGGTACTTGTCAACATCCTGGGAGATGGGCAACGAAGGTGTGATCCTCCATCCATTTTCGTTAAGATATAGTAGCGTCTCATCGTCTACCTGCGTTGCAAGTTCAAAACCTACGGGTCTTCTCTTTGGCAGATCGATGATCTTCAAAAACTCCCTGTCTTTTGTCCAGTAGTATGTCTCGCCACGAAAGGTCAGATCCTTGCCCTTGTTTTTCCAGGTAGTAATGGTCGTATAAATCGAATCCTTCGCTGGAGAAAAGGGGTTCTCCCAAAGGTCCATAAGCACAGGCTGTCTGGTCGGGCGCCAACACACAAAATCGATCGGCAGATCGCAGTCGGGCTGTCCCAGATTCTCTCCAAAAGAAAAGTGGATGTCGTGCGCGGCCAAGGCGTTCAAAGTCTTCGTGTCCCCTTCCAACACTTTTACCTGGACGTGAAAAGGGTCGGACTCTACAAAAATCCTTCTGGGGATGGACATATGCTCTTCGCGAAGCTCCTGGGATGCAGTCACGTTGAGGAAGGCGTGAGCATCTCTGTAGAGTTGCATCAGCTCATCCTCGGTCATCCCGTAGCACTTCCCGCCCTCGTAGCAGCCCCGAAATACCCATTTTCCTGAAAATCCATAGCGTTCGAGGATGGGAGCAACCATCTCGATGTTCGGGGTTGCCTCAGGCGTTAACTCAAAGTCGTTCACATCAAAGACCCATCGACTGGAGTCCTCAACATAGTAAACGTCCCACCCGAGCCGCCGAAGTCCAATCAGGTAATGCAGGAACTGGTAGGTTACTCCTGCGAGCGGGTACCAGAAGATGATCCCAAATACTATGAGCTTACCTTTGCTGTTCTTCCCGTTTGTCATCTCAGTTCCTTTATCCTAAGCCCCGATAGTCATATAGCGACCTTATCCTCGTCAAGCTTCTGCAATTCCTGGTGATAGCGGGCAAGGAGGTCTTCCATGCTCAGCATGCCGATAACTCCCGTCTCATTGTCTTCTATGGGAATTTGTCCATATCCGGATTCCAGGAGTTTTAGGAGAGCCTCGGAGAGGCTGTCATCGGGCGCAACGCTAACCGGCGGCGCAACCAAATCCCGCAGAATCAGCAGGTCCAGAATCGATTCTTCAAACATTACCGCCCTGACCTCCCTCAGCGATAATATCCCTGTAAGGCGGAAATCATTATTTATCACCGGGAAGACTGATTCGCGCGAAACTGTAATCAGGCGCCTCAACTGGCCAAAGGTCATGTCTTCAGGAAGAATAGTCACGGAAGCATCCGGATGATGCACGTCTTTCACCGATAATTCCTGCAAAATATTTATCACACGATCGGATCTATGTGCCGGAGAGTGGAATTTATTTAGAACCTGTTTTTCGTAAAGGCTCCAGTGCTGTGAAAGCAAAATTGCCACAACCGAGGTAAACATGATCGGAACGATGAGCTGGTAGCCGCCGGTCATTTCGCAGACCATGAGAAGCGCCCCGATGGGCGCCTTTGCAACACCGGCAAAAAATGCGGCCATGCCGACAAGGGCAAATGCTCCCGGAGAACTCACGATTCCGGGAAACCACGCGTGGGCCAGTTGCCCGACAGCCCCGCCCAGCATGGCGCCTATAAAAAGAGACGGCCCAAAAACGCCCCCACTTCCTCCGGATGATATGGTGAATGAGGTTGCGGCAATTTTAAGAAAAGCCAGGGTGAACATGAGCGTTATCGGGAGGTTGCCCATCAGGGCCTGCTGAATGGTTCCATAGCCCCCGCTCAGTATCTGGGGTTGCCATAGCGCAATCAGTCCAACCAGAAGCCCTCCGACAGCAGGAATCAGCGCGCGTCTGATCGGGAGCTTTCGGAAAAAGCGGTCTCTTAGACCATAAAAGGTCTTAACGTACATGTACCCGAAAGGAACGCAAATCAATCCCAGAACTGCATAAAGAAACAGTTCAAAGCCACTGGAAAAATGAATGGGAGGAATCGCGAATATGGACTGGTGGCCGAAGATGCTCGTAAAGATCGCATAGGAAACCGAAGAGGAAATGATGCTGAGGAGAACTCCGTCGGTTTCGAGGTCCTCACGGTAAAGAACTTCCACCGAGGTCAGTGCGCCTCCTAAAGGGGCGCGAAAAATAGCGCCCAACCCCCCGGCGCACCCGGCCAGAAGCATGAGCCTTATTTCCCGGATATTGAACTTGAAAGTGCGCCCTAGCCACGAACCTATTCCCGATCCAATTTGCGCGATGGGTCCTTCCCGCCCGGCGCTTCCCCCTGTTGCAAGAGTAATTACGGAAGCAATTGCCTTGATAAAGGGAACACGCGTCCGAACGAACCCATGCTTATTATGAAAGGCGTCGATGAAGGCGTCGGTTCCATGCCCTTCTGCTTCAGGGGCCCAGGTGTAGACCAACAGGCCTGAAATCAGCCCTCCGATTGCAGGGAGCAAAACCAGCAGCCACAGGCGGAGAGGGGTTGTGGCAACGAAGGGGACGAGATGTTCTCCTGCCGGCTTCGCCAGTGCATAGCCGGCAAGATACTCCAGGATAAAAAATTTGGCCCATTCCAGGAGGAAGAAAACGAGGCCGGCCCCCAGTCCGCTGCAAGCGCCGATTATGGAGCCCCAAACAAGCCAGCGGAAGAATTTGTGCTTACCAAGTGCTTTTGAAAGAGCAGGAACCCACTTGCCCGGCGCAATCCAATCGGCCTTCCTGATGCCTGCTGCCTGATTTTCTGTTTCCAACCTCCTGCACCTCCGACTCGTATGACTTTCAAAAGCAGCTTATAACAGCTTCACGCCTGATATTCCACTTCCGGGCCTTAATCCCTGTGACCTTAATAAACAACAGTCCTTATCTGATGGTCTTTACTCATCGGGCATATAAAGTTCGTTGGACCTTGCGAAGCTCATAAGAAACCTGCCCATGACGAGCATCTGAGTATGATACTCCAGGATGGCTTTGCGTTTTGTCTCCACTTCCTCAGGTTTAAGCGGGAAGGAAATCCACTGTCTCGTTTTATCAGGATAGTTGTCAGGAGGATTAAGGTGCGCCCCGGTCCCCGAACCCTCAGCAACCGGCCACTGGCCGTAATGGATCAGGAAAGTAAGAAACCTGGTTTTAAGCTTAGGATGTTTCTTATTCCAATGTCCTAAGGCCTGCTCAACAAAAAAATAACTCGCGCGATGGTCCGGATGCCAGTCGCCGGCGGGTGTGGCCGCCACCAGGGTAGGTCGAAACGCAACGAGCACCCTTTCGATCTCCTGGTTAAGGTCTTGGGCTGTGTAGTCTGTGTGAGGGATTATTTCTTCGAATATCGGGGGGTGGTTTTCCTCGGTGAAAGGAGACCTATAAGCAAGCGGGTCTTTGCAAAACTTCGAAAGAAGTAAGGACAACCCGCCGTCAGGAAAACCCAGGAAGATCACATTGTGCTCCTTCACTCCAAGGGTGGAGGTCGCCTTCAGGGCTTCCTCCCTGCGTTCAACGCCATACCTGCGGTAGTCCTTCGCGGTGGGATGCGTGATGTGATGTTCCTTTTCCACCCCTTCCGGGAAGCCCTCTCCGCTTGTTATAAATACTATTTTTACCTTTCCGCCTGCCTCCATAACACGCTGAATAAGGCCGCCCGCCCCAAGGCTTTCGTCGTCCGGGTGCGGTGAAAAGACAATAAGACGTGTAGCATGCGAGATGAGTGGCTCTATCGCCTGAAGTGTTTCCGCCCGAGCATACGAAGGCGCCAATGCGGCAAGTGCAAAACACAGCATCAATAATACATGAAGCACGCTCACTTCCTCCAATTCCCGGACCGCTGCCAAATTTGTACCTCGATAATGCCTCAATTTAACTTAAATTGGTAAGCCACTGGTTCGATCAGTGAGACTTGAAGAGCTTTGAGCGATGAAAATGTAGAATTCTCCCCCGGCGGCTTGATGAGACCAGCGCCAGAGGAGAAATCTATGAACGAACCGACTTAAAGATTGTCCCATTCAAATTGGAATTGCAAGTATCATGTTGTGTTTATCCCAAAAGGATTTCCGGTGTCTTCAATTATCGGATTTCGCAAAGTCAAGAGTGTCATCGCAATTGCTCGTGAATTTGGGGGCAAGCTGCGCAATTTCACTGGCGAACACTTTTGGGCACGAGGCTATGTAGTTTCAACCGTTGGATTCGAGCTTGAACAGGTCCATGTCTATATCCGAGATAAAGAACCCAACGATGGCCAGGGGCGGTTTAGGACTATAGCGCCTCCATGCCCAGTATCCATTTTCAGGGCACATCTTTACATGTGGCGCCTCAAAACTTAGCTCATGCAGGAGCGGAATACAATCAGCGGCACACGGGAGAACAGCATGGAGAATGAACAGGCCAAACGCGCACCCCTCAATTCTTTTCTGCTGGCAGTTATTGCGGTGTTGGTCGGAGTCATCGGCGGATTCGGAGCAGTGGCTTTCCGTGGGCTTATAGCCTTATTCCATAACCTGCTCTTCCTCGGAAAGCTATCCCTGTTCTATGAGGCAAATGTCCACACACCCCCCAGCCCCTGGGGACCTTTTGTGATCCTCGTGCCTGTCCTTGGCGCGGCAGGGGTTTCATTTCTGATTACCCATTTTGCACCCGAAGCAAAGGGACACGGCGTTCCTGAGGTTATGGATGCGATCTACTACAATCGTGGCATTATAAGGCCGGTAGTGGCCGCTGTTAAATCGTTGGCATCAGGGCTTTCCATCGGCAGTGGAGGTTCTGTCGGCCGCGAGGGTCCCATAGTTCAGATTGGATCTTCCTTTGGTTCGACTCTCGGACAATACATACCAATGGCGACGTGGCAGAGGGTTACCCTTATTGCGGCTGGAACCGGAGCCGGAATAGCGGCAACTTTCAATACACCGATAGGTGGACTGCTTTTTGCCATGGAGATCATGCTCCAAGAGGTCAGTGTAAGGACCCTGGTTCCTGTTGCAATCTCTACGGCTACAGCCACCTACATCGGCCAGGTCTTTTTCGGCGTGTACCCCGCATTCTCAATTCCGGAACTTCAGACCCCTTTTTTCCACCTGTCAGACCCACTGCTGATCGGGTCTTATTTCGGGGTAGGCATCGTCACGGGGATAGGTTCCGCTATTTATATCCACTCCATCTACTTCCTCGAAGATATTTTCGACAAGGCGCCGGGGAATTATTATCTGCGCCATATGGCGGGCATGTTCCTGGTCGGCATTCTGATGTACCTTTGCATGACTTTCCTGGGGCATTACTACATCGAGGGCGTAGGTTACGCCGGGATAGAAGATGTGCTCACCGGAAAACTCTCTGAATTCAAGCTGCTGGTTCTCCTGTTCGTTTTGAAACTCTTGGTTACTTCTCTTACGCTTGGTTCAGGGGCCTCAGGCGGGATTTTTTCACCGGCGCTCTTTTTGGGCGCAATGGCTGGAGCCGCTTACGGGGTCGCATTGAAAGCAATATTCCCGTTCCTGCCGATAAGCCCCCCGGTTTTTGCACTTGCAGGCATGGCGGGCATGGTTTGCGGGTCGACAGGGGCAGCGATTACCGCTCTGGTCATGGTCTTTGAAATGACTCTCGACTACAATGCCGTTCTTCCATTGACGGTGACTGTAGCCACCAGCAATGGCATCAGGGTCTTTCTCTCCCGCGATACCATCTACACATTGAAACTGGCCCGGCGCGGCCATTTTATGCCAAATGCCATGAGAACCAATTTTCATTACCTGAAGCCGGCAAGAAGCATCATGAAAAGTTCTCCGGCAATTCTTCCCAGTTCCATGCCGATAGATGATTTTGCAAGGCTGGTTTCACTTGAAGACGGTTCGAGCTTTCTCGTGGGAGACGAGAAATCGATTTTAGGCATAGTTTCCGGAATGGATGCTCTAAATGCGCTTAACGCCGCTTCAGGCATGACGCTCGGCGACCTTGCAAAAAAGGACTACATAGCTGTTTCCGATAAGTCGCCTCTTTTTGAGATTGTAGGCCGAATGCGCGCAGAAGGAGCAACCACAGCCATAGTAGTCCCCAAAGGGAAAGCATTAACAGCCGCAAATGCCGCCGGAGTGATCACAAGGGAGCAAATAGCCGATGTAATCGAGCAAAGCCTGGTTTCTTATGAAGAATAGCAAAGCTGTGCGCCAGGCCCCCGGAAAGCGGTTGACAGAGCTAAGCAAAAGGAAAGCATCCATCCAACTTTCGACAAATCCATTCGGACTGACTTTCAGCGAGCAAAGGTCACGCTTCCTGAAAACAACTGCAATCCCCTTGCTCTCGGCACTGCAAAAACGTTTAGGTGCTGAAACGAAAAAAATGTCTTGAGGGCCGTAATCTAGGTTGGATTTGTAATCTTCCTCTTCTATTCGAACCTTCTGATGGGGGAATTTACGCACTCTGGTATGGCGCTAGGGAAGGGTTTAGTTGGGCTGTTGAAGATGTATTCACCGAAGTCAATTTTGCCATTGCTGTGATCGCCGCACTCATCGGATATGCCGTTGTTGAATTTCTTCGGAAGAGATTGTGACCCCGTTCGACACCGCAATTTTGAACATTGGCCAATTTCCATTGTTTTTAGGAAGTTGTTCGTTAGTAATTCGTTAAGACCTTGGCTGAAGGGGTTTATGCATTGCTAAAAGCCTTCAGTCTTTCTTTTGCTTCAACCTGTTCAAGTTTGTTTCTTTAATCCTGTTAACCCTGTTAACCCTGTCCAAGATTTTGATTTCTCTCTGCGCCTCTGCGTGAACGCTTTCCAACAACTTACAGGAGGCTAAAAACCATGGCAGGTAAAAGGCAGCATGTTGAAAGATCTTATCCCCTAGCTCCTTCCCGTCTGCCATAGGATCTTCTTTTCTCCGCCGCCTTCTCCGCGCCTTCCTCTATGGACTGTTGCTACCTCTCAGGGTATCATGCTTTCTGAACACGAATCACACTGTTCAAATCTTCCATAAGGGGAAACGATGATAATCGGTCTAGACGTGGGAGGGACCCATACAGATGCCGTGTTGATAGGGGAGGGACGCATTCTGCGCCATGCCAAGGTGGCGACGGACACCTGCAATCTCTTCGACTGCGTGTGGACCGGACTGGATATAGTAACTGCGGGTGTGCCGCCGAGCGCGATCCGGCGTGCTGTACTTAGCACGACTCTTACCACCAATGCCATTGCCGAAGGAAAGCTGACGAAGACCGGTGTGGTCGTATCGGCAGGACCCGGCATCGACCCGGCCAATTTCAGAATCGGCGGCCATTATTATTGCGTAGCGGGATCTATCGACCATCGCGGCCGAGAGATCGAGCCTTTGCTGGAGCGGGAAATCGAAGAGATAGCCGAAAAATTTCTTGCCGAAGATGTCCGCCATGCTGCCGTGATATCAAAGTTTTCGGTACGAAATCCGAAGCACGAACATAAGATGGCGGAGATTCTGGCCCGGTCGTGCGAAACAGTTGTTATGGGTCATCATGTCTCCGCAAACCTGGATTTCCCCCGCCGGATAGCTACTGCGTGGCTCAACGCGGCTGTGCATCCTATTCACAGGCAGTTTTTCGAAGCAGTCAGGGATTCGCTTAAGAAGAAAGGTTTCGATATCCCCATGTTCGTGCTCAAGGCCGACGGGGGGACGATGAGTTTCGAAGCCTCGATCGACCTGCCCGGACACACGATCCTTTCCGGCCCGGCGGCAAGCGTAATGGGCGCTCTTCCATTTGCTTCACGAACCGGAGACACCCTGGTGATCGACATCGGGGGCACAACGGCCGACATGGCCGTATTGGTCGGACGGGCGCCGCTGCTGGAATTGCTTGGTGGCGAAATTGGAGGGCACAGGACACTAATTCGCTCGCTAAAGACCATGTCGATCGCACTTGGGGGTGACAGCGGCGTAAAAGTAGTGGACGGCGAGCTTCTGATCGGCCCCCAGCGCCACGGTCCGGCGATGGCCTACGGGGGGTTGTTTCCAACGCCGACCGACGCTCTTTTTGTCCTCGGAAAAGCGCTCAACGGTGACGCCGATGCGGCCCGGCGTGGCATGCAGCCCGTTGCGCACGGGCTGGGCATGTCGATTGATAAAGCGGCGGAGCGGGTTTTTGATTTGTGTTGCGAAAAGATAATTTCGGCAGCCCGTAAGATGATCGAAGAGATCAACAGCAAGCCCGTCTACACGGTGAAAGAGCTGCTTTCGGGCTACAAGGTCAACCCCGTTGAAATCCTGGTGCTTGGGGGGCCGGCCCCTTACTTTGCTCCCCGTATTGAAGCGCTTACCGGCATTCAGACGTGCGTGGCGCCGCAATGGCATGTGGCCAATGCAGTGGGTGCGGCCATGGCCAAAAATACGAGCGAAGTAAGCCTTTTCGCCGACACCGAAAGAGGTACGGCCCTGGCTCCCGAAGAAGAATTCAGCCGCCAGATCGGCAAGGATTTCGACCGGAAAGCTGCAATATCCCTGGCCCTGGAGTTGCTTAGGGATAAGTTCGTAAAAACCGGCGCCTCGGAATCCGAATTCGATCCGGAGGTAATCGAGAACATACAGTTCAGTATGGTCCGGGGCTTCTATACCTCGGGGCGAAACATTCGAGTGAAAGTCCAGACCAGACCGGGGCTGATACCGGAATGCCAGGATATGGCGCAGTCAATGTTCAATCACTGCCCTCTACCGTCTGCGATTCGGCAGTCACCACCGGGCAAAATTTTGATGACTTTTGACCTCTTCGGGGAGAAAATGTTCTAATATTCGGCGACTGTTTTTCGTGTTTTTCCGGCCACTGACTACCGGCCACTGTTTTTGGAGGACTGATGCATAAGTTGCTGAGAATGGGAAATTTCAGAATCGGCGCCAGGTTGATGATCGGTTTTTTTCAGGTGATTCTGCTGGCCCTGGTCGTCGGCGTGGTTGCGCTATACCAGGTAAGAACACTGGGAGAGCTTCTCAAGGAAATACACGAGCATCCCCTGACTGTCGGATACACAGCGCGGGACATTCGCGGAGAAATCTATGCGGTACACGACCTGGTGAGGCAAATTCCTTTAACCGCAAGTCCGGCTGAGCTCGATGAGTTGGAGCGCAGGATAAACGAGCTGGAAAAATCGGTTTACAAAGACTTTGGAATTCTCCAGGCCAGATATCTTGGGAGCAAAGTGGACCTGGAGGATGCCCGGGCCATCTTTGCAGGCTGGAAAAAACTGCGTGACGAGCATTTCGGGATTGCCCGGACCGAAGGCAAAGAGAAGCTGGGCAATGCCTTCTATGTTGCAGAACAAAAGTACGCCGATGATGCCAGGGCAAAGATTCAGGCGGTTGTGGATTTTTCCGCCTGGAAGGCAAACGACTTCGTCCAGACCTCAAACGCAGAGGTAACCCATACCACATTTTTATTGACCGGCATTACCGGGTTGGCGGTGCTTCTCGGCTTTGCCGTTTCCTTTTTGATTACCCGCAGCATCACTCCTCCTCTCCAACTGATCGTTCGCAGGATGCGCGATATTGCGGGAGGCGATTTGAGCCATGATGTGGATATAGATTCCAGGGACGAGATAGGTGAGCTTGCCGATTCGTTTCGAGAGATGCAGGCAAGTCTTCGAAACAAGGCCGATGTGGCGGCGGCCATAGCAGCGGGTGATTTCAACCGGCCGGTTGAGGCCCGCAAAGAAGACGTGTTGGGAAATGCGATCCGGATAATGACTGAAAATCTGCAAAAGTCAAAGTTGCAAAGCGATCTCCAGGACTGGAACAAGACAGGTAAAAACGAACTCAACAGAATAATCGTCGGAGAATCGGACATAAACGTTCTATCCAGGGAAATTGTCGGCTTTCTGGCTCGATATCTCAACGCCCGGATAGGCACGCTCTATCTTGCCAATGACGACGGCGCCCTGGCCCTTTCCGGCAGCTATGCCTTCTCCAAGAGAAAGTCCCTTGGCTCGGTGATAGAACCGGGTGAAGGCCTGGTGGGTCAGGCAGCGGTTGAAAAAGAAATAATATCGATCACCAATATTCCGGAAGATTATATCCGAATCAATTCTTCTTTTGGCGACAGTCCGCCGCGCAATATAGTGGCTGTTCCGTGCCTTTTCGAAAACAGAGTCAAATGTGTGATCGAGCTTGGGGCTTTCGAGGAATTCCCGGACGAGAAACTTGATTTTTTGCGTGATGTATCAAACTCGATCGGGATCTGCTTTAACATCGTCCGGAATCAGTCCAGGCTCAAGGTCCTGCTCGATGAGACCCAGCGCCAGACAGCACAGCTTCAGACCCAGGAAGAAGAGCTTCGGACGGCAAACGAGGAACTGGAAGAACAGACCAAATCGCTCAGGGAGTCCGAGGAAAAACTCAGGCAGCAACAGGAGGAGATGGAAGTTATAAACGAAGAGCTGCATGAGAAAAATGATTCACTCGAGAGGCAGAAACATGAAATCGGCTCCAAGAACGATGCCTTGGAAAATATTCGCCGGGAACTCGAAATCCGGGCACGGGAACTGGAGATAACCGGCAAATATAAATCAGAGTTTCTGGCCAACATGTCCCACGAGCTGAGGACCCCCCTGAACAGCTTGCTTCTTCTTTCGCGCGATTTGGCCGAAAACACGAAGGAAAATTTGCTCGACGATCAGGTTGAGGCGGCAAAGGTGATTCAAAACAGCGGGATCGAGCTTTTGCGCCTGATAGACGAAATCCTCGATCTGTCAAAGATAGAATCGGGAAAGATGACCCTTGATATCGGCAGTGTTCGGCTTCGCGATCTTGCGGGGTATGTGGAAAGCAACTTCAGGCACTTTGCGGCGGAAAAGGAGCTGGAATTCCGGGTTGTAATGGATGACACGCTCCCCAAAGCGTCAGGACCGATGGGAGAAGGCTTGAGCAGATTTTGAAAAACCTCGTGTCCAATGCCCTGAAGTTCACCGATCAGGGGACTGTGACTGTTGAGTTCCACCGCCCGGAGGCAACTGTCAATTTGACAAGAAGCGGCCTTGACCGGGGCAGGGCTTTGGCTGTTTCAGTCAAGGACACCGGTATAGGAATTTCCGAGGATAAACAGCTCAGGATATTTGAGGCCTTCCAGCAGGCGGAGGGCGGCACCAACAGGAAATACGGCGGGACAGGCCTTGGACTTTCCATATCCAGGGAGCTGGCTAAGCTGCTGGGCGGTGAGATTGGGTTGGAGAGCCGCCCCGGTGAAGGGTCGATTTTTACACTGTACCTGCCGTTCGAACAGAGTGATGAAGGTGAAGCCGCCACTGCCGCACGGAGTTTCAAACCGGCGCCGATTCCAGCCGCCGGCTATCCCGTGACAGCCGCCGGGAGGCGGGAAGTCCTTCGAGTCACCGTACACGACGACAGAGGCGAGCTGCAGGAAGGGGATCGAACCATCCTGGTCATAGAAGACGATCCCGGTTTCGCTAAGATCCTCCTTGACCAGTGCCACTCCAAGGGGTTCAAAGCGCTGGTCTCCTCGACAGGGGAGACAGGCCTTTTGCTTGCGGAGAAATATCTTCCCGCCGCGGTTATCCTCGATATAAAGCTACCCGGCATGACCGGCTGGTCGGTTTTGCAACCCAGTGCTGGCTGGTGGAA
>CAVRZU010000119.1:0-15028 GCA_963725365.1 uncultured delta proteobacterium
GAAGGATCAGATAACGCGAAAACGGGAACCAGAAAAGACCCCTGTCCACAAATCTCCTTACCCCCGGCCGCCGGAGCAAAGATTTGCCGCCCCAGAAACACACCGCAAGGGCAATAGGCACTGCCCATCCGAAATCTTTGAGCCACGCGCCGACATCGACCATAACCTGCGTGAGGAAAGGGACTTTCTGATTCAGATCGTGAAAGATTTGCGCAAATTTGGGAATGACATAGACCAGCAGCACTATCATCGAAACCAGAGATGTCGAAAGCAAGATAAAAGGATAAATCATCGATGAGATCAGGGACTGGCGAAAAGCGCGCCGCTGCTCAAGGTATTGGGCCAGGCGCTTGAGGATGGGCCCGAGCGTGCCGCTGGCTTCGCCGGCCCTTATCATGTGTGACGACAGGGAGCCGAATACATCTCAATATGGCTCAGAGCGCCGGATAGATCGCTGCCTCCCTGAACGCTTTCGAACAACTCATGCACCATTTTCTGAAAACGCTTGTTGGTCTGATTGCTGCTTATGAGGCTAAGCGCTCGGTCAACCGGCAAACCGGCAAGAAGAAGATCGGAGAGATCGAAAAAAAATCGGATTATACACTCTTCAGGGACCCGCCGCTTCAGTTGACTTTTTACAGCCTTGATCTTGACCGGAAAAAGCCTGCCCGATTTGAGCTTCCTGGCGGCATCCTGCTCCGAAAGAGCTTCCATCACTCCCCGGTGTGTCGTCCCGCTTGCATCCCGTGCCTGGTATTGGAAAAAACTCATAAACACTCCGTGACCAGTGACTACCTGTTCGATGTTCACTGTTCACTGTTCGCTGTTCACTGCGCTAAACTCGTTACCCTCAGGATCTCGGAAAGGCTCGTTACCCCTTCAATCACTTTTCTAAACCCGTGGTGAGCCAGAGGCCGATAACCAAGTTCAAATGCAATGGGGCCAATGCTTCCGGCATCTTTACCCGCGACTATGGCTGATTTTATGGCATCGTTGACCGGCAGGATCTCGAAAATTCCCTGCCTGCCTTTATAACCGGTGTATCCGCATCTTTCACACCCCTTGCTTTGGAAGATGCTGAGGCTGGGAGGCAGGTCGGGCAATATTTCGCCGATTTTGTTCCTGTCCTCTTCGCGGGCGGTGTATTCCGACTTGCAGTGAGGGCAAAGCACTCGGATGAGGCGCTGGGCCATGATAGAAAGAAGTGAATCGGCCAGGAGGAACGACTCGATACCGATGTCTCGCAGGCGCGTGATTGCCCCTGGAGCATCGTTAGTGTGCAGAGTCAACAGGACCAGATGCCCGGTCAGGGCCGATTCGATCGCTATATCGGCCGTCTCCTTGTCGCGAATTTCACCAATCAGCAAAACGTCCGGGTCCTGCCTTACCAGGGAGCGGAGCGCAGTGGCAAAGGTGAGGCCGATCTGCGGTTTCACCTGGACTTGGTTTATCCCATCCACCTGGTATTCGACAGGATCTTCAACCGTGATGATCTTGCGGGTAACTGTATTGAGCTTTTTCAAAACGCCGTACAGGGTGGTGGTCTTGCCCGACCCGGTCGGCCCGGTGACCAGAATCATACCGTAGGGGCGCTCGATCAAATTCTGAACATAGCCAAGGTCTTCTTGGTCAATGCCAAGACTGGCGAGATCATAGTCTACGTTCTCCTGCGCAAGGAGCCTCAGGACCACGCTCTCCCCGTAGATAGTCGGCACAGTGGACACACGAATATCGACCTCGCGATTTCCAAACCGGATCTTGATCTTGCCGTCCTGGGGCAGGCGGCGTTCGGCAATGTTGAGGTTGGCCATAAGCTTCAGCCTGCTCACGATGGCTGCCTGCATACCCTTCTGAGGCTGATCGAGATCGAAAAGCACACCATCTACACGGCATCGTACGTGAAAGGAACGCTCGAAGGGCTCGAAATGGATGTCAGAGGCTCGCATGTCGAGCGCTCTTGAAATCAGCACGTTTACCAGGCGCACAATGGGCGCCTCCTGCGCCAACCCCTTGAGGTGTTCGAGGTCCTCTTCGAATCCGTCCGAGCCTATGGTAATCCCGTCTCTGGATTGCTCCTCGGCCTCCCGGGCAGCCGTTCCATAAAGCCGGTCGATGGCGTTGCGAATTTCCTCCCGCTGTCCGACGCAAAGCTTTAGCTCCATTCCGCCAAAATAGTTGGAGACGATATTTAGAATTGGCAGGTCCATTGGATTGTTAACAACGACCCGCACCTCGCCACTATCCACTTGAATGGGAAGAACAGCGTGCTTTCGCAGAAAAAACATCGATACTCCTTCCAGGAGCACCGGTTTTTCGGGATAATCTTCGCGCTCGAGCATCGGAATGCCCAAATGCCTGGTCAGAACTCGAAGAATGCGGCCCTCGTCGGTAATCGCAATATTTTCGAAGGCATCCATAAGAGGAAGGCATTCGATGAAAAAAGAACGCTGCAGAAGCAGTTTCTGCTCTTCGGGCAGATTGAATTCCTGCTGAAATGCGTCGAGAAGACTAATTTGTTCATCCATGGAATTTTCCTTGTAAAAGGCATTCCCCGATTCGCTTTTGACGGCGCAAATGTTATCAATATAAATCCGAAAAGTAAACGCCCCCTAGAAAGGTGTTCCTTGCACAGAGCAGAATACAATTAATCATCCCCGGTCAAAAAGACCGTCTGTTCTCCTGCACCGGCACCCGGGTGTTGACTTCACGGAAGATAACTTTTAATGTGGCGAACTTTGATTTCAATCAACATCGGGTATGGGATTTGCGACCCGATATCGAACAGGAGCGGTTTTATAATGAAATGTGATCAAAAATCGTGCTCGAGTTGTGAGAGTGCCGGGGAAAAAAGATCAAAAGAGGACCTCGCCGGCTGCAAGCTATCGCGAATCAGGAATAAAGTATTGGTAATGAGCGGCAAGGGAGGAGTGGGCAAAAGCAGCATTGCCAGCTACCTTGCGCTGGGGTTGTCGCAGACGAACGGGTACAAGGTCGGACTCCTCGATATAGACCTGCATGGGCCTTCGATTCCAAGGATGTTCGGGCTTCGCGGCCGTCTGAACATCTCTGCCGACCAGCAGATTCTCCCCTACGAATACAGACCCAATCTGAAAATAGTCTCCATCGATTCCATGATCGAGGACACCGATTCCGCAATAATCTGGCGAGGTCCTATAAAGCACGGGGTGGTACAGCAGTTTTTGTCCGACTGTGATTGGGGCGATCTTGACTTTTTGGTAATCGATTCGCCGCCGGGCACCGGAGATGAGGCCCTCAGCATTTCGAAACTCATACCCGATGCGAAGGCCCTGATAGTTACCACCCCCCAGGAGGTGGCGACTGCCGATGTCAGAAAATCCATAAACTTTTGCCGGAAAGTGGGTATGGAGATCCTGGGGCTTGTCGAGAATATGTCAGGACTTTACTGCCCGCATTGCAACGAGTTTATTCCCATTTTCCAGACGGGTGGCGGCCTCAAGACTTCCACCGCCATGAAAGTGGATTTTCTGGGGCAATTACCCTTCGATCCTAAAGTGGTAGAGGGCGGAGACCGTGGGGAAACGGTGCTCGCTAGTTCGGATACCGCCTTTTCACGCGCTGTCGGAGAATTGGTCGAAGCAGTCCTGAAAAAAATCGGGAGTTGAAGAACTTAGCAATTTCTAAATTTGCCGGAGGCATGAATGTTTAAGATTTCGCTGGACCAGGTTTCTTTGAGCGATCAGCAGAAAACGACGCTCGGCGATATGTGGTTGCGTTGCATGCGCCGTATTATCATGAGCACCACACTTGCCGGGAGCGGACACCCTGGCGGTTCGATGTCGTCTCTTCATCTTCTCCTGCTGCTCTACAGCACCATAGAGCACGATCCGTGCGACTCGTGCTGGGAGGGGCGTGACCGGCTGATAGTCAGTATGGGCCACATCAGTCCGGCTGTTTACAGCGTTCTGAGCGAGTTCGGCTACTTGGGTGCAGACGATTTCTCGATAGAGTTCAGACGCTCCGGGTCGGCTTTTCCAGGGCATGTGGAATCGTGCGTGCCGGGTATCGAATGGAACACCGGCAACCTGGGACAGGGCCTTTCAGCCGCGACCGGGATGGCTCTTGCGCTCAAACTCCAGGCGAAAAAAAACAGGGTGTTTACGCTCATGGGCGACGGTGAGCAACAGAAAGGCCAGATCTCGGAAGCGCGCCGGTTTGCCTCAAAATACGGCTTGAACAATCTAGCCTGCCTCATCGACCGCAATTACCTCCAGATAGGCGGGAGCACCAATACGGTGATGCCGCAGGATATCAGGGCCGACTATGCCGCTGCTCATTGGAACGTGGTCTATGTGGAAGACGGGCATGACTTCGATGAGATTTTTCAGGCGCTGCGAATGGTTCACCTCTCTAAGGCCGGCGACCCGCGCTTTCCATCGGCGATCATCGCGCACACCATAAGGGCAAGGGCGTCTCATTCATGGAGAACAAGGCAAAGTATCATGGCTCCACTCTAAACGAGTCGGATGCCGCAAAAGCGCTCGAGGAGCTTGGGCTTGATAATCCCCTGGCGGAACTGAAGCAAAGACGGTGTGCCGGCCTGGTGTCTCAGAAACATTTTTCGAAGCCGATCGTCTATCCCGACATCGCAGGCGGCGCCCCCAGGACCTACGGTCCCGAAACTGTCACCGACAACAGGTCCGCTTATGGAAGGCCCTCGAGGACATGGCTAAGCTCAATAACTCCGGGCCGGCGCCAAAGATCGTCGGGTTTTGCTGCGACCTGGAAGGTTCGGTAAAAATGGACGGGTTCCATAAGGTCTCGGAAAATGCATTCTTCGAATCAGGCATCCAGGAACATCACACCGCAACCGTTTCGGGCGCAATCAGCAGGGAAGGCTTTGCCGCCTTCTTCAGCACCTTCGGGGTCTTCGGAGTGACCGAAGTCTTCAACCAGATCAGGTTGAACGACATCAACTCTACCAACCTCAAACTGGTATGCACTCATGTTGGACTGGACGTCGGAGAAGACGGCCAGACACACCAGTGCATCGATTACATAGGGTTGCTCCGTAACCTGTTCGGTTTCTCCATATTCATGCCCGCCGATCCGAACCAGACAGACAGGATAGTCCGGTATGTTGCAGAACAGCCCGGCAACTTCTTTGTAGGCATGGGCCGGTCAAAACTTCCGGCAATTCTGGACGAAGCCGGGCAGCCTGCGTTTGCCGGCGATTACCGTTTTACCCCGGGCAAGGCCGACTGGCTCCGGCATGGTGGCCACGTGGCTATTCTAGCCCATGGCCGGCCGATTCACGAAGCTGTGAAAGCGTGCGAAGAGCTGTCTAAAAATCATGGCGTTGACGCGGCCCTGCTAAATTTCGCCTCCATCAGGCCCCTCGATGCCGAAGCAATCGCCAAAGCCGCCAAAACCGGCCTCATCGTGACCGTTGAAGACCATCATATCGATACAGGTCTCGGGTCTTTGGCAGCGGGAGTTCTGGCTGAAAACGCCCTCCCGTGTAGACTCGTGCGGCTGGGGGTCAAAAAATACGGCTTCTCCGGCACACCCGAAGAACTCTACAACGCCGAGGGAATCGACCGGGAAGGAATCGTAAAGGCCGTTTTGAACGCAAGGAAGTAGAATTTTAGATTTTAGATTGGAGATTTAGGACCGTTCCGTCAGTTCCTTTTCACTAAGATCTAAAATCTCCAATCATCAATCTAAAATTCTCCAACTGCAATCCCATGGACTTGAGCGCATTTCGCATGAAGGAGTCGCTCAACGGATTTTGGTCTTCGGGCAAATCGCGCGCGAACAAAGCCGGCAGGATGGGATGGGCAGGCGTAACCAGCGCCCCCAAGGAACGGGTCGGCATAAATGACAGCAGGCGGTCCCTTTGCCTGCCAAGCACCCTGTTAGCAAAAAGCCTGAGAAAAAAAATCTGGGTCAGCCAGCATTTGACGATCTGCCTGTCGGAAACTTTTTCGCTAAGTTCGCCAAGTCCTGCAAAATCGAGGAATCCCCGATAGTATGAGGCGATCTCAAAAAGCAGGCCCCGCCCTTTTGTGAAAGCCTTCAGGAGACGATCATACTTTTGCGGCCCTGGTGATCCGGCCAGCCAGAGGGCTTCGAGTTCGGATTCGATCAGCCTGTGGCGTTCGATTTCCGAGAGCTTCTTTCCCCTAAAGAAATCCGGCCTTGAACCTGGCCCGCTCAGCTCATTTATTAGCGGATGCCAGGCTTCGTCGGCCAGAAAATGACAGGCGAAGCCAAGCGCCCAGGAGATTTCCCGGCGTGAGGGCGAAGAGGTCCGGGCAATCCAGTTGTAAATTATGGAAATCCCTTCCCGCTCCAAAAGGCCGTGCATCGCATCGCCCAGAGGCGACAAGGAAAAGGAAGGTAAATCGTAGAAAAAAATATCAGGGGAAATAGCCCCGATATAAAATGAAAGGGCGCCGGGGTCGTGGATCTGATGGGACGGACCCTCACTACGTTTCGGGTCTCCCGCTACACCAGGAGGCCGCGCGGGCGATGCTTCAAGTCCGGCCGATCTCTTGTGAGGGCGGACCCGCAGCGTCTCTTGTCTGAGGGCGGACTGCCCGCACAGCCGCTTAGAAGCTTATCGGCCAAGTATAGGTGGAGTCGCTCTTTGGGCATTACGGTTCACCGCCTCGAAAAGCTTCTGGTGGGCCCGGTGTGCCCACCCTACATCTGCTCACTATTATTTAATCACTCTTCACTGCTCACCGTTGCATCGCAGAAAGTCTTAATCGCTTCGGGAATGAGCTTTCGAACGAAGGTATTGCGGTCGCCTTCAAACTCGGCCGCATATTTTTCATAGAGCGGATGAGCGGCGGAAAGGGCGGGAGCGTTGTTTCCGGCTACCGAGAACTTGTCCTGGAAAGACTGGACCAGATCTACCAGCGAGACCTCCAGGAAGGGGTAATCGTCCAGCCAGCCCAGACGGTACATCGCTTCGAAGCGAACGAGATCGAGCAAAAAGAGCGTTATGTCGGTCACTTCCATTTTAGATTCGCTGTCGAGGAAGGGGAACTTGGGCGCCGGGCCCAGTCCATTTATTCCCATTATCAGCTCGTAGAGCGCAGCGGAAGAGTCCTCGCCACCCACGACCAGGTATTTAAGCACCCGATGGTCAAGCTTGCGGATTGACGTATTTTCGTCAAACGCAACCCCGAAACGGCGCAGCCACGGAGTTAACACTTTTTTGGCGGCGATGCGCCGCCTGCCTTCGTTGATGTAGAGTAAGCTGCCCATTAAGTCCTCTAACGATTCAAAAAACATCCACAAAAAAGATATACCCACCGCCAGACCGGGACGGTCCGGCAACCGATTCAAAAGACATCCGCAGAAAATATATACGTCTCGACTTCTTTATCCGTCCATGCTTTTTCATGGAGTCCGGCCTTGCGGCAGGTCAAATCGAGAAACCGATCACGATCCAGGCCGTGCTCGATGGCCACCTGGGGCAAAAGAAGTCCGGAGTGGCATCCTTTGCGGACCAGGAGGCCATGTTTTCCGATTTCGATTTCCGAAGGCCCGCCGATCCGGCGCATCGGGGTCAGGACCGATATTTCTATGTCGATCGAATCGATCTCATCGTTTGCCAGCGCGCAGAAACGAGGGTCCTCGAAAGCGGCTTGAACAGCCATTGTCGAGATTGTCTCCCAAAGCGGCATGCGGGCTTCGATCATTCCGATACACCCGCGAAGGTCCTTGCCCTTGTGGATGCATACGAAGGCGGCCCCCGGTTCTTTGAGCCTGGCAGAATCCACTGCAATCACGGGCATGGCCTCACCCAGGCAGCGGCAGCGGATTGCCTGTAAAGCTATCTTCCGAAGTTGTTCTTTCTCTTCGGCGCTCAATCCAAGATCGACTCCCGCCGTTTGTCGCTTAGCGTTTTTGTGCTTCTGCATCTTTGGCGCTCCGGTAAATAGCGGCTGCGGCATACCCGACAACCCCGGTCCTGTCACCAGTCACGTCCCCGGAATTTGCGTATTTGAGCACCCTGCACTGGTCGGCGCCGAGCCTTCTTTGCTGCAAGCATCATAGCAATCAACGGCCCTGCCCCGCAAGCCTGGGTCCTGTGATTTTCCACTTCCCGGGCCAGCCCCTCCGGATCGAAACAGTTGAGCCGATCCAGGCAGACTCCATCGAGCAGCGTCGCTTTTTCGTACGGATAGTGGTGCGAAAGGTCGCTGCTCGCCACAATCAATACCCGTCTGCTACTGCATGCCGCCGCAATTGCATTGGCAAGCTTCAGGCAAAAATCGCTGCCCTGGGTCCCCATTATTACCGGCGTCAGAGTGAAGGCGCCCAACACGGTCTGGAGGAAAGGCAGTTGGATTTCGAGGGAATGTTCCCCGGTGTCTGCTTGCGGGTTGTATCCGATGATGCCGGCATTTTTATAAAGATCATCGATCAGTTCATGATCCAAAGGGACAACGCCCAGGGGAGTGCGGTATCCGCCAAGATTGTAGACGCTGGCCCCGCCGAAAGATGCCCGGTGGCTGGGAGCAAGTATCAGCACCCGGTCAAACCGGTTCTTCAAAAGCAGCTTGTAGGACCATGCAGCTACGCCCCCGGAATAGATATATCCGGCGTGCGGCACGACAAGACCTATTAGCTCTCCGTCCAGATCGGGGGTGCGGGCCCGGTCAAGATACCTGGAAAGCTCCTTTTTCAGAAGAGCTGGATCGTCCGGGTACCAGGTTCCGGCAATCGCCGACTCCCGGATTTTTTCCACCCTCATCTGTGCTTTCCCTCGTGGACTTTTGAGTCTCTATCCAATTTTGGGCATAAGCGCCCATTTTATGTGCCACCATTGGCCGCTCTGCTCTTTGTCGAGGCAGACTATCCCTCCATTCTGGAACTTGAAGACAACCCGGTCAACTAACCCGGTTATCAGAAATCCGGTAAGCCGTTCCATGAAGGGCAAATGGCCCACAAGCATGAGATTATCGCCGGTTTTAAGCGTATTTGCAACTGCGGTGACATCATCGAGAGGACCGATACCTGAAATCGCCCCGGTCTTGCTCGTTTCCCCCAGAAGCGCTCCGGCAAAGATTTCCGCTGTCTGCCGAGCTCTTTTTTTGCCGCTGTGCTTTACAGCCTCAGGCCGCACACCATACATTGAGGCCACCTCCGCTATGCGGCGCGCATCCGCAAAGCCTTCCACCGAAAGGCCCTGTTCGGGGTCCTGTTCTTTTGAAAGGCTTTTTCCATGCTGAACAAGGAATAGGGCCACAGTTTATCCTCCAGCAAAATTCAGTGAACGGCAAGCAGGACAAATAGCGCCAAAAACGATGGGTGCGCCGAATCCTTTGACCATACCGGACAGGATAAACAGTATTGAAAGGAATGCAAAGGGGAGTAAAACGATAAAGAGAACTTGGTCACGAAGAACGCGAAGGATGTGCGATCTACAACCCGTCCGCATTCCGCAGACCTGTTCGAGGGCGAACCCTCACTCTGTTCGGGTTCCGCGTTAAACGTTCGATCCCACGTTAGACGCTTATAGTTCGGCGTCCGATCTTTTGCGAGGACGCAACCCTCACTCTGTTCGGGTTCCGCGTTAAACGTTCGATCCCACGTTAGACGCTTATAGTTCGGCGTCCGATCTTTTGCGAGGACGCAACCCTCACTCTGTTCGGGTTCCGCGTTAAACGTTCGATCCCACGTTAGACGCTTATAGTTCGGCGTCCGATCTTCTGTGAGGACGCGTGAGGACGCACG
The DNA here is from genome assembly GCA_963725365.1 of uncultured delta proteobacterium. Classification (GTDB taxonomy): domain Bacteria; phylum Desulfobacterota; class Syntrophobacteria; order Syntrophobacterales; family Syntrophobacteraceae; genus SbD1. Next base: position 9,736 of record CAVRZU010000119.1, read on the forward strand.
GTCGATCTTTAGGTGCACGAAGGGAATCTATGGAAATTGATGCGAATTATTTCGCAATTTCTTCAAGCTCTTCGTAAATCTTCGTGCTCTTCGTGACCAAAAAATTCGTGTATATTGAACGCGACATGGTTTTACTTGAGCGTTTTTATCGCTTCGAGCACATCGAGGTAAAGCTGGGCTTGAGAGAGACTCATAGTTGGATGGCGGCCCGTCATCTGCAAATTGCCGTCGCTTCTAACTATCCCGATGTACTGGCCCCCTTTTGCCAGTATGCTGTAGGCGCCTTCCTCAACCTTTGCAAGTGTTCCGATTTCTTGTCCCGCTGAATCGAGGATAGCCCACTTGCCCTCACCTGAGGGTTTGAGGGTGACTTCATCGGCAAGGCTTGCAGAGGCAAGTCCCAGTAAAAACAGAGGCAAAAATATGAGGGCAGCCGTTTTTTTCATCTAGTGCTAATCTCCTTCTTTTATAGACTGACAATGGTGCTTGATATTGACACCCTTGACTACAAATATAATGCTTTCAGCAATATTGGTCGCCTGGTCGGCCGCGCGTTCGAGGCATCGGGCGACTATAATCGTCTGAACCGCCCTTTCCACGGCGGGCGCCTCTTTGGACATATAGGCGAGAAAGTCCTTGAGAATCCGGTAATTGAGACTATCTGCAGTATCGTCCATTTTGCACACGCAAGTGGCGCTGTCCGGATCCTGGTTCACAAAGGCGGATATAACGGTGCGCAGCATGTCAAGGGCGGTTTCGGCCAGTTCTTCCACGGCGAGGTTGCGGGGAAGGGGAGGGCGGCTGTTCAGGAGTAAGGCCCGTTGAGCGATGTTTACGGCCTGGTCCCCTATCCGCTCGAGTTCCACCGCTATGCGCAGGCTGGCGACTATGAATCGCAAGTCCCGCGCCATGGGCTGATCCAGGGCCAGAAGTCTTAGCGCGAGACGGTCCACCTCCACTTCCAGCATATCGATTTCTCTATCTTCGGCCACTACTTCCCTGGCCAGGTCGTCCTTTCTTTCCACGAGGGAACTGGTGGATTTTTCCAGCGCTTTTTCTGCCAGGGCCGCCATCTGGAGAATTATCATTTTGAGTTGTACGAGGTCCGATTGAAATCTGTTTTCCATATATTAGACTCCTGCGCCGCTTAACCGTGCGTTAAGATCATATTGACCCTGCGTGGAGTGTGTTTGGCTTTCCGCCCCCCTGGCGATTTTCGACCCGGTGGAATCACCCTTTTGTCAATCCACAAGTCTCAATGTCAATACTTTCGATGTCTTGGATTCTAATCTCAAAAATTGAACGGATTCAATATAAATCTTGATAACCACACAAAAAAAGAATTTTGAATGTACTTCGGGGGATGATTCTGGTATTCAAAGAGGCCTAGACGGATCGAAGCCCCTTCACTCTGACGTTGCGCTCAATGGACGCTACAGGAGGATTTATGCGCAGATATTTCATCATTCCACTCGCAGCTCTTTTTTTGATCCTTGTCTTTTCACCTTTGTCGCCCGCCAGGACTTTTGCAGCTCAGGAAGAGACGATTGTAGGCAACCTGGTCAAACACGGAAAGACATTCGTTGTCGAAACCGATGAAGGCGATTACATAGTCAGGGGCAAAGACTTGCCCAAAATGGAAGGCAAGATGGTCGAAATCACCGGTACGATCAGCGAAAGCGAAAAAGGCGCAGCCCCGGGCATAGACGGTACGATCGATGCGAAATCAGTCGAAGAGATAGAGGAGTGAAAATAGAGGGGATTAGGCTGAAGGTACTGCCTAACTGACTTCAGCCTAATAGCCTGTTTTGAGCTGAAGGCGATAAACGATGCAGGATCATATTAGGCTCCACGCGTTTAGGCTGGCCGACGATATCGCGGTTTTGATTTATGCGCTCACGGCCGAATTCCCCCGGGACGAGTTATATGGATTGACTTCGCAAATGAGAAGATCTGCGGTTTCTGTCCCATCGAACATAGTCGAAGGGTGTGCGCGTGAAAGTAAAACCGAATACCTTCGTTTTCTCGAAATTGCGTTTGGCTCCCTAAGAGAACTGCATTATCAGTTCGGGTTGTCCAAGCGGTTGAATTATTGTACTGATGTTGAGACTTCCTAATGTGAATCCAAAATGATTGAGGCCGAGAAAGTTCTAAACTCGTTAATCAGGTCTCTTCGAAAAACAGGCTGAAGACTGAACGCTATCAGGCTGAAGGCAGTACCTAAACCCCTTCAGCCTGCTACCTCAGCCTGCCCCTTTCTAACTCGGCGCGCGTATGTGGCCGCCTCCAGTCCCGCTACACACCCTTCGCCGACCGCCTTGGCTATCTGCCAGGGAGGTCCGCAGATGTCTCCCGCCGCGTAGAGGCCGGGCACATTGGTTTCCTGCTTTTTATTGACTGAAACGAAGCGCATTGAATCGCTGTCCAGCGCAACCCCAAGATTAGACGCAAGCTCTATTGCCCCCTTGGCCCCCAATTCTATGAAAACTCCGTCGGTTTCTATGCTTTGCCCGTTATCGAGCAGGACCGCCTTGACTTCACTGTCTCCAATAATGCGGCTCACGCTGCGCCCCGCGTGAACTTCCACCCTGCTGCTCTCAAGCTGATAGCGCAGATGCTCCGATATCTCCAATGTGTTGCAAACCAGATGAGTTTCTCCGGCGACGAGCAGCATCTTAAGGGCGCCCGAGGCGGCCGCGCTGCCGTTTCCGACCAGCGTTACCACCTGGTTTCGGTAAAAATTTGCATCGCAATCTACACAGTAACTGACCCCCTTGCCGAGCAGTTCTTTTTCACCCGGCACGTTCAGCCGGTTGCGGGAAACTCCCATGGCGAGAATTATGGTCCAGGTGAGCAGGGAATCTCCGGATTCGAGTCTAACCCCGAATCGGCCGCTCACATCAGAATCGAGGTGAAGAACGTCCTCGTCTACAAGGACGGCCCCGAATTTTTGGGCCTGTTCCCTCCCTTGGCCAAGGATCGCCTCACCGGTAACCGTCTCGTTTATACAGCAGTAATTTTCGACGTGAGCCCTGAATAAAGCGCTACTCTGCACTTTTCCCAAAACGGCCACCCTCGCCCTGGTCCTCGCGGCATGCACGGCCGCCTGCAACCCGGCAGGGCCGCTGCCCAAAATTACCACGTCAAATTCGGTCTCCACCGCTTCTCCTCCCATTCGTTTCAGGACAAACCTTAATTGAGTCATGCATATCCGATTTCTTAATTGGGCGCTTATGGGGTTTATCCCCGCCCATTTCTTTGTAACACATCTTGTTCTATTCCACTCCGATGTTGTATTGTAATATTTGAAGATGGTTGGTGCAATCGGGGCGATTCACCTGCTTTGCAAGTCTTGATTGTGTCTTCAGGCCGTCCGAAGTCTTGGGTGAAGGAGACATCGATTGGCTCTATGAAAGTAACTGCTGCCCTGATACCCTCTGAAGGAAAGCTGCTTGCGGCCCAGCGGCCCCCCTGGAAAAAATTCGGGCTTCTTTGGGAATTTCCCGGAGGGAAGGTCGAACCCGGAGAAGGTCTCGAAGAGTCGCTGGTTCGCGAAATAAAGGAAGAATTGTGCCTCGATATTCGCGTGCGAGGCTTGTTCAAAGAAATCTCCCAGCAGGGTCATGACCTGGAGATCAACCTTCACGCATATTGGTGCGAAATCCGCGGGGGTACGCTCCAACTCCTCGAACATGTTGCGATCATGTGGGCAAATCCATCCGAACTTAAACAAATGGATTTCACCAAAGCAGATCGTCTCCTGATTGCTTTTCTTGAAAAGCTTCCGGAATTCCCCAAATTCGGGACTGAAGACTGAGCACTGACCACTGTTCTATTGTCTGATAACTGTATGTATGTTACTTAAGGCGGTTTGTGCGATGATGAAACCAAAGGACAAATTGTCGTATGGCCAAAGAAAAAAACATCCCGGGGGTTCTGCTTGCCCGGCTCTCGTCACTCAAACTTACGCTGGCCCTTTTCTTTGCCCTGGCTGCCGCCTCTGTGTTGGGGACCTTGCTGCCACAGGGGATCGGACTTGCGGATCTCCACGAGCATTTCAGTCCGGCAATAGCCTCGCTGATAAACTTCCTGTCGCTCAATAATCTTTACCATTCCCCGTGGTTCATGACATTGCTGCTGCTGCTGTTCGTAAATCTTGTGGCCTGCATGATTGACAGGCTCCCCAAAACTATCCGCCTCCTCCGAACATCGGAATCTCTATTCGATTCGCAGAAGCTGGCCAGGTTCGGCCTGAGCAGTTCATTTGCCTCCGGCCTTCCACTGGAGCAGGTCCAGTCGATTGTGGAAAGCGCCGTGAGCCAAACCTTCGGAGGGATGCGCCGGATGGAGCCGGAAGGTCATTTTTGTGCTATAAGCGAATCGGGGCGCTGGAGCAGGCTCATTGTCCATGTGGTTCATCTGAGCGTGCTGATAGTGCTGGCCGGCGCTTTGGCAGGTTCGTGGCTGGGGTTTAAGGGAACGATGAACCTGCTCGAAGGCGAAACATCGGATAAAATCATTCTTGCAGGAGACGAGGCGACTCGGGAGCTTCCGTTCGCTCTCAGGTGCGACAAGTTCGATGTCTCTTTCTACGATACCGGCGCACCCAAAGAGTTCAAGAGCGATCTGGCGGTAATCGAAAAGGGCAGGGAAGTTTTTAAACGATCGGTTGTAGTAAACGATCCCATGACCTACAAAGGCATCACCTTTTACCAGGCATCCTATGGGACCACTTTGAAGCAGGCCGTCATAGAGCTGACCGACGCCAACTCCGGCAAAAAGATTTCGATGACCATGCCGTACGGGGAGCCTGTAAACATCCCCGACACCAACGATCAGCTCATGATAGTCAGACTATCAGGAGAACATGATGCGGGCCGGCCAGGCGATCGAACTCGTCTACGGGAAAGGCGGGCAACAGTCTTCCGGCGGCTGGATACTGGTTGACCGGCCATATCATGGCAACAGGATGTGATTGTTAAGCTCATCAACCTTCTTGTGGATTCCTTCGAGGGTGGGGCCTTCTTCGGCCCCTTTGCGCATCAGCACGCCGCCCTAGATGACGTCGGCCTCATCCACAATGACTCCGTCCGGACGATGATCGGCTCTGGCCATATGCCCCAGCCGGATTCTTGGGCCCCACTCGACGGCCGCAATGTCTTTTACGCGAACGGGAGCGCCATTGGAGGCAAACAGTACGGTATTTTCAATATCCTGCACGCTGCGGTATAGCCCGAGTGCGCGGACGTTCAGTTGTTGCGCGCCCTCTTCAACGAAGCTGCCGCCGGCATTT
>CAVRZU010000120.1:0-22555 GCA_963725365.1 uncultured delta proteobacterium
GATGTACAAGATAACCGATGACCGGGGATGGCATTATGTCTACCCGCCTTTTTCGCCATCCTTATGACCCCGCTTGCAGACCCTCCCCATGGAGAAAATCGGACGGGATATCTCCCTTACGAAGTAAGCGTTGGAATCTGGTATATCATCACCATGGCCCGGGGGGCCGCGGGCATAGGGGCGCTTGCAAGGGCGGTGGAAGATCCGTTTAAAATCTTGCGGCCGGCAGAGGGCGCCGCTTTTCACAGCGTTGGTGGACGTTGAGGGCCGCTCCGCTGTTGATCCTTCTCCCGGCGATCGGGCGGTGCCAGGTGCGCGGACAGGTGGGTCTTCTCATCGTATTTCTATTGTGTTGCGCTGCCGCTTCGATTCTCAAGGGCAGGACATTCGCGGGCCTGCGTTTGGCTTTCCGCTGCAATCAGCATAAAGGTAATTCCAGTTGTTCTGCTGGTCTACCCTTTGTGGCGGGCGTGATTGGCGGATGCTCTCGGGCATCGCAGCCGGACTTTTGGTAGGGCTTGTGCTGGTGCCGGTCATTGCGCTCGGACCCGCCAGGACAGCGTCCTCATATAAAGCATTGTATCAGGAGACTCTCAATCCCGTGATCAGGGGTGATTCCGGCGGCAGGTTCGGCCAAGAGCTACCAGAATTACGAATACGACAGCAACAGAATCGTCGTGCTGCATAACTTGATTCATCCCGATCGAAATAGCCGCCCGATGGTGACAGCGCCGGGTGTCCGCGGCGGAGTGGACGGTGGCGTTTATCATGCTGGCGATTACCTGCTTGTATCGGGCTGGAAGGGCCGATGGTATTCGGGGAAAGTAGAGGCCACAATAGCAGAGGTTTCCTTGCTCAGCGCCTTTATCCCCTTGATGTTTGTGGCCGGTCCGATATTTCATCCGCATTACGTTTCAATGGCTGTCCCGGTAGTGATGATCCTCATAGTCATACTTTGGGAGAGGTATTCATTTGGACATATGCCGCTCCGGTGGAAGGCGTTATTTTGGTTCATTGCAGTTAGCCAGCTTTTGACGTCGATAGACAGAGGGCCGTTTCTGTACCTCAGAGATTTCGGGCTGGTCTTGTTCAGCACCATGTCACTTTGGGCGGCAACCCTTGTGGCGATCAGACAGACCGCTCCAGTGCCGTTTGTATCCGAAGTGCCGATGCCAAGGCCGCTTCGAATCGATATCGGGAAGATAGCCGTGATTCTGCCGGCCTTTAACGAGAGTGCGGTAATCGGACGCGCCGTGGAATCGGCAATCGAGTTTTCTATAAATAACCCGAACTACCATTTCCTGTTCGTCGATAACGGGTCCACCGACGGCACTAGTGAGGTGCTCAAAGAATCCCTCAACGAACGCGAAACAGCGGGCAACGTCGCCTTTGTAGGCTATGTATCGAATAAGGGAAAAGGACACGCTATCAGGACCGGCTTCGAGAAGATGGACGCAGATGCATATTGTTTTATGGATGCGGACATGGCCTATTCCACAGATTATTTGAAAGTTATGAAGGAAAAACTGGAAACGGCGGATATGGTGATCGGGTCCCGCAGCTTGTACGCCAGGCTGTCGGGAAAGGTGGAGACCATGAGGGCATTTCTGGGGACCTCCTTTAACTGGATGGTAACCTCCGCCCTGAATTTGCCTTTCCGGGATACACAGGCAGGCTTGAAAGGTTTTCGCAGGGAGGCCGCAAAACATTTATTTAAAAAAAGCAACGTAAGCGGGTTTAGCTTTGACGCGGAGATCCTTTTTCTTGCCCGTAAATCCGGTTTTTGGATCGACGAGTTCGAGGTGTACGCAAGCCGAGAGCATGAGTATAAGAACGGTTGGCGCGTGCTCGGCATGTCGCTCACCATGTTGCGGGACCTCCTCCACATCAAGTGGAGAAACTTCAAGGGTATGTATGACTGAGCGGGGTGCAAATGATCAAAACCGCAAAGCAGCTCTATGAAGAGCGTGAAAAGCGCATTCTTGACGCCATTGCTCTCCGGGAGCCTGACCGCGTGCCTGTGGTCCCGCTCTTCGCCTTTTTTAATTGCTATTATACCGGCATAACTCCCGCAGAAGCTTATCGAGACCCTGAGAAGGCCATCAGCGCCTGGCGAAAGACGATCCTGGACTTCGAACCTGACGCTTCCTACAGTGTCAACTTTATGTTTATGCCATGGATGAGGTTCTCTCGGGACTGGATTTCAGGGCGATGAAATGGCCGGGACACGGTGTTCCGGAGACCCGATCTTTCCAATTTATAGAAGATGAGTACATGAAGGCTGAGGAATACGGCCATTTCCTCAACAATCCCGGTGAGTACCTGCTCAAAAGCGCGCTGCCCGCCTGGCCGGCAATCTTCAAGGTCTTGCAAAACTGCCGCCTTTGGAGACGATCTGCCTGGGGTACACATGGCCGTCTGTTCTCGCTGCCTTCTCCGACCCCGATGTCGTGAGCGCCCTTGAAACGCTTCTCGATGTTTCAAGAAAACAGCTCAAGTGGGTCCGAAAGTTCTCTTCTTTCGCCCTGGAGCTAAAGGATTTGGGATTTCCATCCATTAAGGAACAGACTGTATTTGCCCCTTATGACATGATCGCAGACAACCTGCGCGGCACCAGGGGCGCAATGCTCGACATGTTCCGAAGGCCGGACAAGCTCAAGAGCGCCGTGCAGCAAATTGCACCGTTCATAACTTCTGCGGCCATCAAAGGGGCCAAAGCTAAAGGCAACCCCAGGGTTTTCATCCCTCTTCACAAGGGAACGGACAAGTTTATGTCCCCCCGGCAATTTGGTGAATTCTACTGGCCGACACTGCAGAAACTCATATTCGACCTGTGTGATGCCGGATGCACCCCGTACCTTCTCATTGAAGGTTTTTATGATTCGCGCCTTGAGGTCATAAAGGAGGTCCCGGTGGGTAAATGCATATACCATTTTGAAGGGACAAACATTTTTGAGGCCAAAAAGAAGCTGGGTGACACAGTCTGCGTCATGGGAAACCTCCCCAATTCTATCCTCGCGACCGGGTCCGCCGAAGACGTAAAGGAATATTGCAGGAAGCTGATCGATGTATGTGGAGCCGGAGGGGGATTCATCCTGAGCAGTTCCGCCCTGATTGACGAAGCCCGCGTGGAAAACGTACGAACCATGATGGAATTCACCAGGGAGTATGGGCGGTACAGGTAAAGGCCAAAGGCAAAAGTAAAAAGTGTGGGGACTTTTAATATGCAGAGGACGCGGCGTGTGTATCTCCTTACTTTTGCCTTGCCGCCGCCAGAGGTTTGAGTGGCGAACCCGGCGGGCGGTCCCACCGCCTAATAGCCGGCGAACAGCTCTACGCAGATTTTATCAGAGCAACCCACACCAAGGTGGTTGAAGCGCCGGTCAAGGATGTTTTTCCGGTGGGTGGGGCTTTCCATGAACTCCCTGTGAATATTTTCAGGCGTATCGATGCCTTTTGACAGGTTTTCGGCTGCCGGGGCCCGCTGCTTTCAGACGGGACACATAATTTAACCACGTCCCAAACGGGGTTTTTGCCCGTTTTGGGGTCCTCATGGTCAAAATAGTGCGCGGCCCCCATGCGCTTGGCTCGCATAAAAGCCTGGGTGGCCAGGCATCCGTCCCATGAGAGTCTCGGATTTTCTCTGCTTGTCAGCCGGTAGAGCCTATCGGCCCTCTGTCTTTCGGATGGGGCCGGCCCGGCATTCTTTGCCTGGGGAAACACCTGGAGCGGTCTGGTTTGCTGTGCAAAACAGGGCCAAATTAGTACTCCCATCAATACAATAACTACAATGGCAATTGCGTTTTTCATCCGCTCACCTGCTTGTTTCACCTTTATTTATTTTCCGATTGGTCCATGATTTTATCACTTACATACAATCGTAACAACATAGTCCGCCCTTTTGAATAGTTGAAGCCATAAAACGCGCCTGCCGGCTTGACCGCCAGACCGAGGTTCTTGACCTCCGTTTTAAATTGGGCGTCCCCGGTGCGATCAACAAGGGCCATTGCCCCGGGAGTATTTTTGAGGAAGATCGCGGCCCCGTCCGGTGAAGTCAGAAGGGTGCGGGTACCAAGCTGGAAAACCAGGCTGGGTTCATGGTAGCCCGAGGAACAGAGTATGACCTGTTTGCCGGCGCTCAGTTTGGCTGCATTGCTCACATTCCTGCTAAGCCAGAACCAATTGACGCCAGGCGCTATCCATTGAAGTGTAGGCCCCAGGACGAGTGCGGTTGCGGCGATTGCGACAACAGCAGCGTGGATGTAGCGGCGCTTGAAAAACTTCCAGGTGGATAACAGAGTCGCACCAACGGCTGAGGCTGCGGGGATCAGGCCAAGAGGTTCGAATCTGTGATCCAGGAGCCAGGGGAGAACAAGGGACCCCAGGCCAAGAAGCAAAATTACCAGTTGAGACATCACATAGCCGCTCCTGACGAACCTGGAGTCCAGTCCGGGAGCATCGCCATTGTCGCTGGAAACAATGGTATGGGCGGCCAGAAGGCATAATGCCGGGTAGAGCGGCAAAATGTAATGAGGCAGCTTCGTCGGGACCAGTTCGAATACGATCCATGCGGGTAATATCCAGGCAAGGCAAAACCTCACTGCCGGAGCGGTTCTCGATTTCCACGCCCGGAAAACAGCTATTCCAGCCACCGCTGATGCAGGCCAAAGGGTGAGAGGCATCAAAAGGAGATAGAAGCCGGGTGGAAATCCGTGCGATTCCTGACCCGTTGCCACCTTGGAAAGAAAGTCGCCCACAACTGCCTGCCGGAAGAAAGCGCCCTTCGTAGCCAGGCCTATGGCAATCATCCAGGGACTTACAAGCGTCGCCGTGATTGCAAGCCCGGCAAGCGGCCTTAAACGCTTCAACCAGCCTGTATCCCTGTCAGCCGCGGCCAGACAGCCAATGGTCAGCAGGCTGATCATCGGCGCGACAGGGCCTTTTACAAGGATTCCGATGGCATGAGCAGTCCAGAATGTCAGGAAAGCCCCTATCCCCGGAGATCCGTTTTGATCCCTGCTCATATAAAGACTGCTCAAAGCACCCTGGGCAGCCATTATCGTTGCGAGCAGCACAGCGTCCGTGGTCGCAAGGTGCGCCTCCATGACCAGCAAAATGGACCCCGCGGCAAAGGCGGCCCCGAGCAAGCCTGTTCTCTCGCCGAATAGCCGTTTTCCAATAGAATAGGTGAGCAGGACGGAAACAATCGCGCCAAGGAGCGATGGAATGCGAAAGGGCCAGATTTCCCGGGTTTCGGGGGCCCCCAAAAGAGCGGCACTCGCGGCCTGGAGCCAGTAGATAGCGATCGGTTTTTTATTGCGGGGCTCATCCTGGAATCGAATCTGTACGAAATCGCCGGTCTCGAGCATCTGGCTCGTGGCCTGTGCATACCTCGATTCGTCCCGGTCCATGGGCGGAATTGTGGAAAGCCCGGGAATGAAAAAAACGAAACAAATCAGGATAAGAAGGATCGGGGAGCGTAAAGCGCGGAGATCTAGATTATTCGCTTTGGTTTTTTCTTCGTTGTTCATTGTTTCAAAAACCTCTGCGCCCTCAGCTTCTCGCAGCCTGCCCCGGCAGAGCTTTTGGGCCGGGGGTGGATTTCTTTTTCTAACCGAGTTTTTTCAAAGCCCTTTTCACGGCATCGAACCCCTGATCGATTTCTTCCATGGAGAGCGCATAGGAAAACCGGAGGCAATTGTCTTCGCCGAAAGCACCTCCGGGGACGACGGCCACATGTGCTTCTTCCATCAGGTAGCCGGCAAGATCAAGAGAGCCGTTTATGGTCCGCCCCTCAAAACGTTTTCCGAAATGCGCGCTGAAATTAGGGAAGACGTAAAATGCGCCGTCCGGCTTCGTGCACGTTACCTCCGGAAGATCGGAAATGCGCTCCAGCACCCGTTTGCACCTTTGTTCGAAGATTTGCACCATATCCACTGCCGGCTTCTGATCGCCAATCAGCGCCTCTACGCTCGCCCACTGTGATATCGAGGTGGCATTGCTGGTAACCTGGCTTTGGAAATCGGTTGCCGCTTTTATGACCCCCGGGTCGCCAATGAGGTAGCCGATTCGCCACCCCGTCATGCAATAGCTCTTGCTGACGCCGTTTATAATGAAAATGCGATCTCGCAGCTTATCCTCGACCATACCCATGCTGACCCATTTGTGGCCGCCGAAAAGAATGCGGTAATAGATATCGTCGCTGACGATCAGCACGTTTTCATGCCGCAGGAGGACTTCGGCCAGTGCTCTTAGCTCATCGGGGCCATAATATTTGCCAGTCGGATTCGAGGGGCTGTTCAAGATCAGAAACCGCGTCTTCGGGGTGATGGCCTTCTCGAGAGACTCAGGTCCGAGTATGAATCCGTCCTTTTCCGGGCAGGGCACTATTACCGGTTTGCCATCGGCGAGTTCGACCATATCCGGGTAACTTACCCAGTAGGGCGAAGGTATGATGACTTCATCTCCCGGATCGAGCAAGGTCATAAACAGGTTGTAGAGGGCATGCTTTCCGCCGCATGAGATCAGGACGTTTTCCCGCCCGCAGGCAAAGCCGTAGTCAGCTTTGACGGAATTGGCCACAGCATCCTTCAGTTCGTCTATTCCCCCAACGGCGGTATATCGGGTTTTACCGTTGCAGATGCTTTGTATAGCCGCGTCTCGAATATTTTGAGGAGTATCGAAGTCCGGCTCCCCGACCCCGAAATTGATTATGTTGATGCCGCTGCGTTTGAGCGCGTTAGCCTTGGCGTTGATAGACAAAGTGGCTGAAGGTTTAATCCTGTCGATTCTACTGGATAATTTCATTTCGCTTCCTCGTAATTCACGGAAATCAGGTAAAGACCATGTCCGGGAGCGGTCATTCCGGCCTGCTTTCGGTCGCCGCTCCTGACAATGCGGTCAAAATCCAGGGTCGTCCACTTTCCCTTGCCGACCTCGACTATTGTGCCGGTTAGATTCCTGACCATGTGCCGCAGGAAACCGGTGGCCTCGTAGGTGAATTTCAGCCTGTCGGGATGGGGCCGCGCGAGTTCCGCCCTGAGCATATTTCGCTCGGTCGATGATGCCCTGGACCCCGAGGCCATGAAGGCGGAAAAGTCATTGAGCCCGCAAATTCTTTCAAGGCACTCCTCCATCGGCTCCGAGGCAAGAGGCCGTCGGACGTGCCATACGTATTTGCGCATGAGCGCCGATGGGACCGGGCGATTGAGTATATGATATTCGTATACTTTGCTCACGGCCGAAAAGCGTGCATGAAAAGACTCGTCCGCCTCCTCGGCGCTCAATATAACAATGTCGGCGGGAAGAAGGCTGTTTAGTCCCTTCAGAATCTCTTCAGCCCTGAGGCTGGTTCGCGCGTGAAAACTGACAACCTGTCCCTTCGCATGAACGCCTGCGTCCGTACGGCCGGATGCGCTAACCCCCACCCTTTTGCCAAGCATAACGCCCAGGCGCGATTCGATAACTTCCTGGATCGAGAGTGAGACCGCCTGGCGCTGCCACCCGTGATATCCGGAGCCGTCGTATTCGAGGACGAGTTTTATGTTGCGTTCATTGTTCACTGTTCTTTATGGCTGCCAGGGCGCTTGCTTGAGGCCCGTGTCCTCAGGCAGGCCGTACATTATGTTCATATTGCAAACGGCCTGTCCTGATGCGCCCCTGGTGAGGTTATCAATAACGGAGATCACAATCACTCTCCGTGTCCGCGCATCCACGCGCCAGCCGATATCGCAGTAATTGCTTCCCCTGACCTGAAGTGAAACGGGCAGTTGGTCCGGATTGCTGAGGCGGACAAAAGGCTCATCTCTGTAATAATCCCGGAAGGCCTCCTCCACGTCCGGAGCTTCAACCCCCGGTTTCATATTGGAGTAAACAGTACTGAGTATTCCACGGGTTATCGGTACCAGGTGGGGAGTGAAATTGATCGTTACCGGTCTTCCGGCGAGAACGCCAAGCTCCTGCTCTATTTCGGGCGTGTGACGGTGTTCGGTCACTTTGTATGCTTTAAAGCCCTCGTTGACCTCGCAGAAGTGCACGCCCTGAGCCATGCCCCTGCCTGCCCCGGAAACCCCGGATTTTGAATCGGCAATAATCGTTCCGGCATCTATCAGGCCTCGCGAAAGCAGCGGCGCTGTGGCCAAAATAACGCTTGTCGGGTAGCATCCGGGATTGGCTACAAGCCGGGCTGTGCGGATTTTTTCGCGGTATAGCTCGGGAAGGCCGTATACGGCCTCCTTAAGAAGCTCCGGCGTAGAGTGCGCCGAATACCACTCCCGGTAAACCTCAGGGTCTCTTAGCCGGTAGTCAGCGCTGAGATCCACAACCTTGACGCCCAGATCGAGCAGGCTCGGGATTATGTCCATCGAGGCCTGGTGCGGTAGGGCAGTAAAAACCAGATCGGATGAGGAAGCAAGTTTCTCCGGAGCGGTGTCCTCAAAGACGAGATCGCAATGACGCTTGAGGGCCGGGTAGAAATCGTCAATGCGCTGTCCTGCTTGCTGCCTGGAGGTAATAAGGGATACCCGCACGGATGCATGAGCGCAAAGTATGCGCAACAGCTCAAACCCTGTGTAGCCGGATGCCCCGGCTATGGCGACCCTTAACATAAAAGAATTCCCTTCATTTGCGAGAAGCAAGAGGTGAGGGAAACAGGGAGCGCAGAGGCGACTCGCAATAGCCCACCGGAAATGACGGACAGGTGAAGTCTATCTTAGGAGGAAGAACGCAGCCGCTCTTCTTTGGTAATTAGGCCGATGCTTCCGATAAAAAGCAAGGGGCGCGTGCACCCTTGTGCAGCGCCCCATATTCAAACCGAAAAATCGGCTTCGGTTGCGAATAAGATGCGAGGAGCAGGTAGAAAGTAGTTCATTGCTGCTTCCCGCGTCCCGCGTCCCGTTTCTTGCTTCAGGTGAGCGAATTAACGCTTCGAATACTGGAAACGCGCCCTGGCGCTCTTACGGCCGTACTTCTTACGTTCCTTGATGCGCGAATCGCGGGTAAGGAAACCGGCCCGCTTCAGGACCTCCCTGTATTCGGGATTGAGTTCGAGAAGCGCTTTGGAAATTCCGTGTCGAATCGCTCCAGCTTGACCGGAAATCCCACCGCCCAGCACGTTGACTGAGACGTCAACTTTGCCGAAAGTGCCGGTGAGCACCAGCGGCTGAGCGATTACCATCTTGCTTGTTTCCCGGTCAATGTACTGTTCAGCCGGCTTCTTGTTTATAACGATCAGGCCCGTTCCGGGTTGGAGCCAAACCCTCGCGATCGAAGTCTTTCTTTTACCTGTGGCATAAATGCGTTGTTCGGGCATTTAAAAATATCTCCTAGTTGTATTTCTCGATAAGTTTAAAAGCCTCGGGTTGTTGCGCCTCGTGAGGATGAGCCGGGCCGGTGTAAACCTTGAGCTTCTTTATAAGTTTGCGGCCAAGCCGGTTTTTGGGCAACATTCCCCAGACAGCAAGCCGGATCATTCGCTCCGGGTGTTCCTGGTTAAGCTTGCGGGCGGTCGTTGATTTCATTCCCCCCATATAGCCACTGTAGCGGTAGTAGGTCTTCTGGTTCCATTTATCGCCGGTAAGCTTGACCTTGCCGGCATTGACGACCACTACGAAGTCACCCAGGTCCACATGTGGAGTAAAAATGGGCAAGTGTTTGCCGCGGATGCGGAGGGCAATCTGACTCGCAAGGCGCCCCAGGACCTGGTTTTCCGCATCGACCACAATCCATTTGCGCTTTTGCGCTTCGAACTTTGCGCTTTGCGTTTTCATAAGGTGGGTCTCCAGAATCTAAAAATTAACCTAAGCCGTGAATAATACAATTACGGGCATGCCTTGTCAAATAAAAAACGTTTGTCCTTTGGGGCTACCTGGATGAAATCCAGCTCTCGGGATGCTGATACCCGGGAAGGACCTCGCCAAAGAATGGCTTGCCGAAAAATGCCGATGAAGAGCCAATACTGCCGATTCCCATCAGATCCAGTGTTAACGCAACCCTGTTATCGCCGCCCGTACGTTCATATCCGACGCCCACTCCCCAGCAGCCCCGGATGTACCTCACGCCGTAGCCTTGCGTGAACATAAGTCCAGCGTCCAGAGCGTAATCATGGTAGGTGTTGATGTAGAAATCCTTATACGTCTTAAGATA
Organism: uncultured delta proteobacterium; assembly: GCA_963725365.1. Classification (GTDB taxonomy): domain Bacteria; phylum Desulfobacterota; class Syntrophobacteria; order Syntrophobacterales; family Syntrophobacteraceae; genus SbD1. The sequence continues at coordinate 10,144 of CAVRZU010000120.1, forward strand.
TGTGGCGACTGTTATTTCATTCACCGCGAGGTTGGGAATCTGCGCATAAGACACAGTGACGATATGACCCACAGTGCTGTCGTAGGTCATGGAAAGATCCTGCGCGCGTTGTTGTCCGGCTGTTGAAAGGTCCAAATCCAGGTCATATGAGACGGTGAGGTATTTTCCCGGCTTAACATCGAGCCTGAAGCCTATGGGCGAAAATCCCTGCTTCATAATATTGTCGGTGTCGAACATCGGGTCCTCTATCGGAGGCGGTTGCACATTGAAGAATTGAAAGACGCGCAATCGGGCTATTTCTATGTATGCTGGGGTGGACTCTCCACCGGGGCTCGGAAGCAGTTCCTTTCCGGTCAAGAAGGTCGAGAAGCCGTAGCGGATGCCGTTTCTGGACTGGTTCGCGTCAAGCTGATCAATTTGGGCAACAGGGCCGCTTGCGGTCTGGGTAGCGTATTCGTATGAAATCTCGGGCCGGATGGCATTCTGCAATGCTACAAGGTTCCAGAAATCCACGTTGAATTCCCTGTTAAGGCGGGTGCTCATCTCGACTTGGGTGTCGGGTATGACCCGTTCGACTAAATTGTCGTTGCCGTTTGTTGTCTCCCATTGGACCGAATATGCATCGGCGCGAAGACCCACGGAAGACTCGACATCGAGATAGTTTCCAAAGTGCAGAGGGTAGTAGGCTCGAGGATAGGCGTCCAGTCGCTGCTCCGTATCGCCCTCCACCTTCCAATAGTTTACCGCTGAACTTTCAAGACCCCAGTAGAAGGCCGTGTCGTCGATTCTTTTTGGGATTACGTCATAGGAAAAAGAGGGCAGCATCTGTGTGGTTTGATCCTTTAGGCCGGGCTCGAAGTTTTCCCAATATCGAACGTCCATGCTCAAGAGTTCCGAATCACCCTTCTTCTCTAAATAGACATCGGATTCCCTCACCTGTGAAGTCGGATCGTAGAGAAGGTTGCGGCCGAAAGCGCTCTGGAACATGTTGCCGCTGCGATAAAAAGAAGGCGATCCAAGTGTGAATTCCTGGAGAAAATTAGGGTCGCTGACGTAATCCACATCAATTTTCGCCTCTATGTTCCAGGGAAGAACGATATCCTGTTTGCCGCGCACCCAATACCGGTCTTGCGTCTGGAAAGGGAATCCCAGGTTGGACAAAGTCGTTTTGTTCTCCTGGTCGTCCAGGTAATTGATCGCCCAGATGCCCTTGCCCCATTGCTGATTGTCTATGCGGTATTCGGCTCCTCCCATAAGCCCTCGGTTTGACAGGTATTCTGCATAAAAGGTAGCATCCATGTCCGGCCGAAAAGCCCAGTAGTAAGGGATTTCGAATTGATACCCGTTTAGAGTGCTATGGCCCTCAATCGGGAGTAAAAACCCCGACTGGCGCTGTGTCTCGACCGGCACTCCCAGCAAAGGCCAATAAACGACCGGCCAGTCCCGTGCCCATAAAGAAACGTCCCGCGTCCAGGCAGTACCTCCAACTGTAACTTTCATGTCGTTGAACTGAATTTTCCAGTCAGGTTCGGCCGGATTGCAACTGGTGAGGAACCCCTCTTTGAGTTCAAATTCGGTGGCGCTGGTTTTAGTTATCTCTTTTCCCTGAATGAAGAAATTATTTTCGGCAAAAAAAAGGACCCCGGAATCCAGCCACCCGGTCTCTGTATCCAGGTTCCAGATTACGTGTTCGCCTTTGACCCAGTTTCTGCCGTACGCAACGGTAACTTTGCCGCTGAGGTCGGCCTGGCGGGTTTGGTTGTTTACGGATGCATAATCCGCCTCTATCAGTCTGTCCTTGGCGCTTATCCTTGACATTTCCCTCAGCTTCATAGAGTTGCTTCTCCTGGTCATACGTCAGCTTGTCGGCCTGAATTGTCCATGGAAGCGGGCCGTTTTCGGCAAGCTTTGCCGAGCCCGTTACCGGCGCCGGAGCGTCCGCCAGGGCAAAGCCGCAGATAACCCGCTCAGGCCCAGACAATAAAGAATCAGGCAAGCTCTCGAGAATATGCGTCTTATTGAGATTTGCTTCACAGAGAAGGCTCTCCGAAAATCTGTTTTACCTCTCCGGCAAAATAAAGCGAGCCGGTAATACAGATAAGATCATCCGGCCCTGCCAAATTTTTTGCTTCCTGAATAGCGGAGGCCGGGTCGGGTATTACGTAATATTTTTGTATGTATGGCCTGGCCATCCTGCGAATGTCATCGGGATTGGCGGCCCTGGCATACATGGGCCGGGTAAAGATGGCTGTTTCAGCCATAGGAAGCAAACGTCTGAGGATTCCCAAAATGTCCTTATCGGCCATTATTCCCATAACCAGGTGAAGCTTTTTGTAGGTGAAACTCTCTTTGAGAGCTTCCCGAAGGGATTCGGCGCCCTGCGGATTGTGCGCTCCGTCGAGTATGATCAGCGGGTTAGTCTGGAGCACTTCCAGCCGTGCCGGCCATTTAACCTCGCTCATTGCACGCTCGATCAACTTTGGCAGGAGTGTGATCAATCCTTTTTGTTCGAGGACCTCCAGGGCCGCAAGGGCCAGTGCAGCGTTGCTCACCTGGTGCGGCCCCCTCAGATTGAGAGTAAGGGATGGCAACTGCAGATTCAGGCCTCGGTAATGAAAGAATCCTTTGGAATTGCGCCTCACACTGAAATCGGACTTGAACCTGTACAGGGGTGCGTCTTTATTCATGCATGCAGTCTTTAGCACGCTCTGCGCCAGGGGCTGAAGCACACCGGTCACCACCGGGATCCCCTTCTTGATTATTCCAGCCTTTTCGCGGGCTATGGAAGACAGAGTCGATCCGAGGAAATCCTGGTGATCGAAACCAATGTTTGTTATGACGCAGACCTCGGGCACAATGACGTTTGTTGCATCAAGCCTGCCTCCCAGTCCGGTTTCAGCGATGACAAAGTCAGCTTCCTCCTCGGCAAAATAAAGGAATGCCATCGCGGTTACCATTTCAAAAAAATAGGGGGGTTGCTCTCATCAAGGGTCGCCCGGATCTTTTCGAAGACCTGGAGTATCCTTTCTGCCGTGACTTCTTCGTCATTGAAGCGAAAACGTTCTGTGAAGCGCACGAGGTGGGGTGAGGTATAAAGGCCGACCCTGACACCATGTTGGCAAAGAATACGGGACAGGATAGCAGCCGTGGACCCCTTGCCGTTTGTCCCTGCTATGTGAATGAAGCGAACCTTGCTGTGCGGATTGCCTACCCGCGCAAGTAGGTTTTCCGTGCAGTTCAGACCGAACTTGATTCCGAGCTTCTGAAGTCCGTAAAGGTATTGCAGAGATTGCTGAAAATTTGACACCTGCCCCTCAGCTTCCTTCCCCCGGTTGTTCAAAGGCAAAAACCGTGGCCTTGCCCCCTTCTGAAGAGATCAAAGCAATAGATGGTTCCGGATTCAACTTCCTAATAGCACACTTCTCGTGCATTAAAAATAGTGAAGAGTTAACTCTAAAGCATCAATAGCGAGTTATGACTTCGCCCGGACAGATCTGCCGCGCCCTGTGAAATACTTGACTTCACAGGGCAATCCCAGTAGATTTCCCTACGTTCATCATTAAAGAGGTCCGGAAAATCTGATTTCATGAACCCAAATGCGCGCCGCCTGTCCTGATAATGAAATCATTGTCGATCAATAAAAGGACCAGCAGCGATAACCTTTTCGCGAAAGCCGCTCGGGCTTTCTAATGGAGAAATTTTATGGCTTGGGAAATGCCGCCCGGAAGACGGGCGCCCGGAGGGGGGCCGCCCCAGGATTTTGAGGAGGTTTTGAGGCGATTGGCCGAACGATTCAAGTCTTCGACTTCATCTTCCCGCCGTCTGATCCTTATTGTTGCCGTGATCGTGGCTCTCTTGATCGTAGTGGGCACTTCGTTCTATAAGGTCGAACCCCAGGAGACCGCTGTCATCCAACGGTTTGGCAAATATGTGGGCACGGCTGACGCAGGGCTCCATCTCAAAATCCCGTTTGGCGTTGATGTGGTGAGCAAGGTGGTTACCGGGCGAGTTGATCAGCAGGAATACGGCTACCGCACACAAAAACCGGATGTGCGCTCCCAATTCGTTGAGAAGGGGTTCGAGGACGAGTCGCTCATGCTCAGCGGCGATCTCAACGTTGTAAACCTCCAGTGGGCGGTTCAATACAAAATAAAAGACCCCGTCGAGTACCTTTTTAGGGTAAACGGGGTTTTGCGCACTCTCGATGATATCTCCGAATCCGTAATGCGCCGGATTGTTGGAAACCGCTATTCGGACGAAGTAATTACGGTTGGCCGCGAATCTATAGCCAGTCAGTGCAGGAAGGAGATCCAGGAAATCATGGATCGCTACGAGACCGGCCTTGAGATCGTGGCTGTAAAGCTCCAGACCGCAAATGTTCCCAATCCTGTGATGGCCTCATTCAATGAGGTAAGCGAAGCCCGGCAGGAAAAGGAGCGAATGATAAACGAGGCGCAGCGGTCTTATAACGAGAAAATTCCCAGGGCAGTCGGCGAGGCCAGCAAACGGTAACCCAGGCCGAGGGCTATGCTTTGGAGCGCGTGAACCGCAGCGAAGGGGAAGCTAAGCGTTTTCTCGAAATTCTTGCCGAGTATCAGAAAGCTCCGGACATAACCCGTCGAAGAATGTATCTGGATTCATTCGAAGCCCTGATGGGAAAGACCGGCAATCTGGTTGTGGTTGACGAGGCGCAGAAAGGCATACTGCCCCTGCTCGATCTGAACAAACTCAAGGCGCAAAGTGGAAATATTCAAAGCCCGCAGGCGCAGCCCAAAGGGCAGTGATCTTTCAAGGCGAAGAAAGGATATAATATATGATCCCCCGTGAGGCCAAAATAGGCATAGCGGTGATAGTAGTTCTGGCGATAATCGCTATATCTTCCTTTTTCGTGGTGGGCGAGACCGAGCAGGTGGTTATAACTCAGTTCGGCGCCCCTGTCGGGGCTTCGATCACTGAGGCTGGACTCCATTTCAAGTTCCCCTGGCAGTCGGCTAACTTTTTCGAAAAGCGCATAATGAAATGGGATGGACGTCCCGATCAGGTTCCAACCAGGGACAAAAAGTTCATCTGGGTGGATACAACCGCCCGCTGGCGAATAAAGGACCCGCTGCTTTTTTCTTAAGCGGGTCGGATCGATGTCGAGCGCACAGGGCCGACTTGACGGTATAATTGACTCGGTGGTCCGCGATCATGTTTCCGAAAATGATCTGGTGGAACTGGTTCGAAGCGAAGGTTGGGAAGAGGCAAAAGTGAAGCGCGGTGAGGCCGGACTTCCCGAATCCGAGACGATGAAATCGGGGTTTGAAGCAACCGAGGCGACGGATCATCTGGTGAAGGGCCGTGAAAAAATCACGCGGGAGATGGTGGCCGACGCCTCGAAGCTCATTCCTGAATTCGGAATGGAACTGCTCGATATTCGAATTAAGCGCATCAACTATGTTGACTCCGTCCTAAAGACGGTTTTCGACCGGATGATTTCCGAACGCAAGCGCATCGCTGCCCAGTACCGGTCGGAAGGTGAAGGCGAACGGGCCGCGATTCTGGGCCAGATGGACCGGGAAATGGCCAAGCTGACCTCCGAGGCGTACAAGAAATCCCAGGAAACACGCGGCAAAGCCGATGGTGAAGCAACCAGGATTTATGCGGATGCTTTCGGCAAGGACCCTGAATTTTTCTCTTTGTACAAGACGTTGGAATTGTATCGCAATTTCAGCAATAACAGCTCCTTTCTGCTAAGTACCGATGCTGATGTTTTCAAATATTTAAAGGGCAGCGGCGCACCTCCCCGCAAATAGAGCTGGAGTAAAACAATGGCGTTTTACGAGGAAAATCCCGGACAAATTACCGGGGCGGACATAGTCGTGGGAATACCTACGGCAAATGAAGTGGAAAGTATTGCGGTTACCACCGCACGGGTGGACAAAGGCCTGAGCGAGTACTTCCCTGGTATGCGATGCGTGATCATCGATTGCGATAATCACTCCTCGGACGGCACGCGGGAAGCTTTCTTCGCCGCTCCTGGAACAACGCCAAGGCTCTACATTTCCACTGAGCCAGGAGTTGGCGGAAAAGGCAAAAACATCGTCAATTTTTTCCAAAGAGCTCGTCAGCTTGATCCCAAGGCCCTGATAATCCTGGAAGCCGACATAAAGAATATTTCGCCTGTCTGGATTCGAAACCTTGGGACGCCGATACTCAAGGGAGCGGGGTTCGTATGCCCGCTCTATGTGCGCCATAAATATGAAGCTACGCTCACCAGTTCCATAATCTATCCGCTGTTCCGCTGTCTTTACGGCCGGCGGGTGCGGCAATGCAACGTGGGGGTCTACGGATTTAGTCCAAAGCTCCTTGACTCCTACCTTAATCCGCCCTTTTGGAGCGAAATGCTCGATAATTACGGGGCGGATATTTGGCTGGCCAACGTGGCGCTGGCCTCCCGGCTTCCAGTCGTTCAGGCCATTATGGGATCTCCAAAGGTTCATCGGCTCAAGGACAGCTACCTGCATCTGCCGGTGTTTTTCCATGAAGCAGTGGGCACGATTTTCGATCTGATGCAGGTCTATCAGGATTTTTGGAAACAGGTAAAATGGAGCAAACCGACTGCGCTTTTTGGCACTGACCTCCAGGAAGTTGAAACCCCTCTTCCGGTGGACATGAACACTAAGCGCCTCCATGAGATGTTTATCGAAGGTTTCGACAATTATTACGGACTGTGGGAACAGGTCTACGGTCCTATGGTGGTTCCAAAGCTCCAGGAAATAAGGTCGATCGGGCTTCAGCATTTTTCATTTCCCACACAGACCTGGATGACTATTCTATTCGACTCAGCGGTTGCCTACAGATGGATGTCGCCGGCGGAAAGAAAAAACTTACTGGATGGACTGCTCCCGCTTTACCTGGGCAAGGTCCTTTCCTATGTTAAGAAAACCGAGAGGATGTCTTTGCAGCAGGCTGAGGATTACATCGAAAATGAGTGCATGATTTTCGAGGAAAATAAACCTTATATTTTAAAGGTATGGACTAAGGGAGAAGGGGGCTGAGTTATGCCGAAGATCCTTGTTGTCGATGATGAGGAACACATCAGGCTTTTATATTCGGAGGAACTCAAGGAAGCCGGATATGAAGTTATTACGGCGGAGAATGGGTTCAAGCTTTTGGAGAAAATCGAGGAGGAAAAGCCGGATTTGGTCGTCCTGGACATAAAGATGGTAGACTATAATGGTCTGGACATCCTCCAGGACATCCGAAACCACTTTTATGACCTGCCCGTCATACTTTCGACCGCATACGACACCTTCAAAGAAGACATGAAATCTATTGCAGCCGATTTCTATGTTGTAAAAAGCTTTGATTTGACAGAACTAAAGAAAAAAATTGCTATGGCCCTCGAAACCAGGCTCCCTGGTTGACACTCCCTGCGGGAACCCAAAAGACCTATTCGTCATTCCGGCGGAAGAAACTGCGTCACAAAGCCTCTGGTTCACATGTTGCCCCCCGTTTCCAAAGGGGGGCAGGGATGGGCAGTGGCGATCTTTATTGCCGCCGATGAAGGCCGCGGCAAACCTGGCTGGCGGTCCCACCGGCACGATGGGTCAAAGATAGTTTTGAAAACAATGCCGGTGGTGATATATATGCGTGATTCAAATCCAGTCCGGGAAGGATTTTCAAACGGCATGGGCAATGTACGCAACCGCCTCGAATCCATGATAGCCGAGTCTCTTCACTCTGTTGCAGGGTATAAGGATCTGAAGGCGGAACTAAGCATTGAACTCGATATCCCCAGGATCTCCGATCATGGGGATTACGCTTCGAATATCGCACTCGGTTTGACCAGGCATCTTAAGAGAAATCCCAGGCAGATCGCTTCTGAGATTGTCGCCAACCTAAATGATTCGGATTCTATACTCGAAAAGGTAGAAATAGCCGGGCCGGGCTTCATTAATTTTTTCATAAAACCGGCGGCGTGGTATGGAATTATACGTGAGGTCCTGGACAATCCCAAAAAATACGGAAGGCTGGAGATTCAAAGAGGACCGAAGGTCCAGGTGGAGTTTGTGAGCGCTAACCCGACGGGGCCGCTTCACATCGGGCACGGTCGTGGGGCAGCCATTGGCGATGTGCTGGCAAATATTCTCGCGGCTCGCGGTTTCCAGGTCCAGCGCGAGTATTATATTAATGACGCTGGAAACCAGATGGATACTCTTGGCCGCAGTCTTTATTTTCGCTACCGGCAGGAACTTGGCGAAGGTCTCGAATTTCCCGATAACCACTATCGGGGCGAATACATGTTCGATCTTGCAAAAGACTTCAAGCGGTCTCATGGGGATAGCTTCAGCAAGACCCCTTTGGAAGAGGCGCTGCCGGTTTTTACCGATTACGCCGCCGGGCGCATCCTCGATGGAATTAAAGAAGATCTGGACATTTTTGGCGTCCATTTCGACAACTGGTTCAGCGAACGGGATCTCCACAAGATTGATTCCATCGCAAAGACCATAGAGTACTTTAGAGAGCGCGGCTTTATCTATGAGAGCGAAGGGGCGGTCTGGTTCAAAAGTACCGCATTCGGCGACGAAAAAGACCGTGTTGTAGTGCGGGCAAACGGCGCGAGCACATATTTTGCCGCAGACCTTGCGTACCACAGGGATAAATTCGAACGGGGTTTCGAATCGGTAGTAGATATATGGGGCGCCGATCACCACGGATATGTGGACAGGATGCTGGCCGGTGTTCAGGCGATGGGGCGCACACGGGACGACCTGCGAATCGTCCTTGTTCAACTGGTAAACCTGTTGCGCGGGGGAGCGCCGGTGGCAATGAGCACCCGTGGAGGGGAGTTCGTCACCTTGCGGGAAGTTATCGATGAGGTCGGAAAAGACGCAACCCGTTTTATTTTCCTCACCCGCCGCACGGATAGCCCGCTGGACTTCGACCTGGAGGTGGCAAAGGCCCGGAGCAATGACAATCCGGTTTTTTATGTGCAATATGCCCACGCGCGGCTCTGCAGCGTGTTTGAAGTGGCACGGGACCGTGGGGTTGAATTCGACCCCGGGTCGGTAAATGATGAGGCGTTCCGGCACTTGAATCTTCGGCAGGAACTTGATTTAATCAAACAGGTCGGGGAATTTCCTGAAATGGTTTGCGAGTGTGTGAGATCCCTCGAGCCGCATTATATTCCATATTACCTGCACCAATTGGTGTCTCTTTTCCACAGCTACTACCATGATAACCGCATCCTGACTGAGGATGCCGAACTGACCCAAGCCAGGCTCTGCCTGGCCTGGACGATAAAAGAAGTTATTGGAAACGCTCTGGAGCTTCTCGGAGTCACGGCGCCACAAAAAATGTGAAGAGGTTTTCAACATGATTCGCCCGAAGCTTGTCGTCGTCAACAATGACCGGGACGAACAGCCCCGCTCTTATCGGGAGGGCAGAGGCTATCGTTTGGACCTGAGCGGGAAAAAGGTGGTATTTGGCGCGTTGAGCTTAGTTTTGTCGCTTTGTTTCATGTTCACCCTGGGTGTTTTTGTGGGCAGGGGAGTTCCCATGGTAAGTGCCGATGATTTTTCCATAAGGGGCCTGGTCCTGCAATTTTTGGGACTTGAGAAACAAACCGGCCGGCCTTCCCCCCGCGCGGCGGCAACCTGGGAAGACCCACGGAAGATGCTCGAATCGCTCAACTATTATGAAGATTTAACGCATAAAGGCGGCACGCCCATAGCGGCGGCGCCCAAGGCGATCGAACCCGCCGCTACGGTCCCTGCCTCAGAGCCGGCAAAGGAACCCGTAAGACGCGCAGCGGCAGTGAGTCGGCCGGCCGAAAAGACATCCGCACCTCAACCGGAAAAGCTCCAGGCGGCGGGAAGTGGGACCGGGCAGTATATGCTGCTCGTGGCCTCGCTGAAAGAACCCGATACGCAGGCTCTGCTGGATAAGCTGAGGGCCAAAGGCTATTCGCCCCGTATTGAATCGCTCGATCTCGGGGCCGCCAAATGGAACCGCATCCTTCTTGGTTCTTTTCCCTCCCGTGATGCCGCAATAATGTTTGCCGACGAGTTCAACAGGAAGGAAAACATGGAGGCGATGGTCGTGAGCAATTCGAACTGATCAACCACGAACCACCGATTTCACGGATGATCACGGATAGAGAGATTCATCCCGTCTTAGGTACCCGCTGACAAGACCATCAGGATCTGAACGATCCCGTACAGGGCAAAATGCACGGCTGTGAATGCGACCAACTGTTGCAAATACAAACGTCGCTGGCTGAGTTTTTCATCCCTGAACTGTCAAACTGTGCGGAACTCGAGATTGTGCTTCCGAAGGCGGTACAGAATGCGTTGGATCTCGCGTTCCGTCATTAGTCTTTGCTGGACGAAATATTGCCCGATCGGTTTTTTAATCTTGTCTTGCTGCCGCAGCAAGACCTTGAGCTGAAAGGGGTTTATCAAATTATGGATCAACATCAGCTCCCCGATGAGTTTTCCCGGATGCCCATTCTTGATGAGACGGGCAATCTGTTGTTCATCCACCCAGCGCCATTTTTGGGCTATCTCACCTAATCGGGGGCGATGCTTGCTCTGCCATACCAGGGCCTTTGTCAGCACCCTCCAGTCGATCATTCCGGAATAATAGAGAAACTCCCCAAACCGCAGCCCGCGTCGGGGCATATCCTTCTGCCAAAAGGTTCGCGTGAAATTGTGGTGCGGCCGGTCGAAGCGATCTTCCGAGCTGTAAGGCTGCCTTGGGTGTTTATTGCACACGTTTGAGGACCAGTTTTTTTCAGCGCTATCTCGTGTGAAATTGAATCCTCTCGATTTGGCTCTAAGGTAGGTGATCAGGGTTTCATACGCATTGTTGACCTCAATAAATTCCTCGAACAAAGTTTCTGGTACTCAGTGCTCCGAGTTGCGAACCTGTCCGGATGCGTCAGCAGGGCCTTCTTACGATAAGCTTTCTTGATCTCCGATTCCTGAATCGAATCCAAAACTTCGATGCAATGTTGCTCTTCCGACGCCAAGAGCAGTTGAAAAGCAGCAAATATCTCTGGTTCGCCAAGCAGAAGGTCAGCCATGATAACCTGTATCAATAAACATTTTCCGGCTCTATCCCAAACCGTTTATGAAGTCCGTATGCATTATTGCTCTGCCCCGGAAGAAACCGCTTAAACGCGACTATCCTGTATCCGGCACAAATGAAGCCCTGACAGTCAGTGGAGTTAATCTATTATTCGGAAACCGGCGCCGGGAGCTTAAAAAAAAATTGGCAAACGCAATTTGAGGGCGAACTGGATCGAGTCCGGGGCAGGCTCTGTTAATTCTGTCTAATTTTCGCAGCCTGTCCCGGCAGAGCTTTTGGGCCGGTGGTGAATCGCGTTGAGTCTTTTGGTTGCGGCCCTGGCCGCGCCATGGGCTCAGGTCTCCTGGTGTCCAGACATGCAGTTGATCTCACGCAGAGGGTTTCTCTTGACTTTTATTTGCCGCTTCTTTAGAAGTATTCGATTGTGCTGAAATTTTGATCGTGTCTGGGGAAAAAGATGCAAAGTATTCAAGCCGTTAGAGGCATGAATGATATTCTGCCCGATCAGGTCCGCTGGTGGCAGAGGGTTGAAAACACGGCCCGTGAGGTGCTCGAAAGGTTTGGGTACCGCGAGATCAGGACTCCTGTCGCAGAGAAGCTGGAACTTTTCGCGCGCAGCATTGGGCAGAGCACTGATATAGTCGAAAAAGAGATGTACGCCTTCCAGGATCGAAATGGTGACATGCTGGCCCTGCGGCCGGAGGCTACGGCCTCGATCGTCAGGTCGTATGTGCAACATGGCCTTCAGACCGATTCCGCCATCCTGAAGCTCTATCAGATCGGTCCGATGTTCCGGCATGAGCGTCCTCAAAAGGGACAGCCCTGCATGCATGTTCCCCAGCCAGGGCCAGTGAGGCATCGCAGTCCGCCAGCCGCTGCATCATCACTGGACCGCGTTACTCACCTCCACCACCACCACCACCACCACATCCCTTCCCCCCCCCCCCGCTACATCCCCAGTATGAAGGAAATACAGTTACCGTACCGTACCGTACATAGTGCCAACTTGCAACTTGCAACTACTCGCAAACTTGCTCGCAGCGTACTGGCTCTGGCTCTGGCACCAGTAGCACGTAGACAGCCTGCCCCTCGATGCCCTGCCCGACAGTGCCCGTCACTATCGCCACTCCCAGCCCCGCCCTCACACCCCGTACACAACTCACCCTCGCACATCTCTTCAGCATCACCGTCACCGTCACCATCCCAATCCCAATCCGCTCCCACACCCGCAGTACACCTACGCCATGGCTACCCTCAATTACCGCACTCGTCGTGCACATCCATTCCGCCCGGCCAAAAGCAGTCGTCAGGGCTGGCAGGCACGCTGGGCCAGCCA